>NC_017506.1:1895104-2210955 GCF_000166295.1 Marinobacter adhaerens HP15 | reverse complement strand
CGTGGTGTAGCGGATCAGGCCCCTGGGGTAATTCATCTTGTCCATGATCTCGTCACAGGCATCGATGCAAAGGGCGCAGCCGATACACTCGTACTGGAGGCCATCTCTGATATCAATGCCGGTGGGGCAGACCTGAACGCACTGACCGCAGTCGATACAGTCCCCCAGGCCCGCTTCCGCAGGATCCACGCCTTTCTTTCGTCCGCCCCGGGGCTCGCCGCGGTTGGGATCGTAAGAGACCACACGGGTATTGGGATCGAACATGACCGACTGGAAACGGGCATAAGGGCACATGTACAGACAAACCTGCTCACGCATCCACCCGGCGTTGAGGTAGGTGGCTACGGTGAAAAAGGCAACCCAGAAATAGGCCCAACCATTGGCCTGCAGGGTAAACAGATCGGTAATCAATTCCCGAATCGGGTAGAAATAGCCGACAAAGGTTAGCCCGGTAGCCAGGGCTATGAGCAACCACACCGCGTGCTTGGCGGATTTCTTGGCGATTTTGTTTGCTGAGCTGGGAGCTTTATCCAGCTTCATCCTTTTGTTTCGGCTGCCTTCAATACGCTCCTCAACCCACATGAATATGAAGGTCCATACGGTTTGGGGGCAAGTGTAGCCACACCAGACCCGGCCAAATAGCGTGGTAATGAAAAACAGACCAAAAGCGCTGATAATCAGCATTCCCGAGAGCAAGATAAAATCTTTCGGGTAGAAAGTCGCCCCGTAAAGGTGGAATTCACGGGCGGGGAGATCGAAATGAATCAGTGGTTGTCCGTCCAGGGTGAACCAGACAAACGCAAAGTACATCCCCATCAGCAGCAAAAGACTGACATTACGGATGCGTTGGAAGAAGCCTTTGACTTCCTTGACGTAAATTTTCTTACGGCTGGCGTATAGCTCGACGGTTCCGGATTTATTGTTGTTGTCGGAGGGGTCAGAGGATGGGTCAACCTGTTTGACCGGAATCTCACTGCTCATCGTTACCTCCAGGAAAATGGTAATGCGGGGCAACAGGCCGTTAGGCTGCTGATCTTTTCAAGCCTGTGCCCGCATCGCAGACACAGGGTTGAAAAGACCGGGCCGGGGCTTGACCCCCCGGCCGGCTGACTCAGTTCGAGAGGCTGTAGACGTAAGCCGCGAGAATCTGAATCTGATCGCCCGAAAGCAGGCGATCCTGAGCGGGCATCATATTCTGACGACCGTTCACGACAGTCTCCTTGATCCACTCATAGGTAGAACCGTAGAGCCAGGTGTTGTCTGTCAGGTTCGGTGCGCCAATGGCCTGATTGCCCTTGCCGTCTGCGCCGTGGCAAGCAACGCAAGCCTGGGCAAACACTTGCTCTCCGGCTTTGGCTGCGTCGGCATCCTTTTCCCGTCCACTGAAACTGAGAACATAGTTAACCACCTGGTCAACTTGTTCGCTGGTCATATTTGGCATCGTTCCCATGGCAGGCATGGCGCCCATACGACCGTTGTGCAGCGTACTCAGGATGGCCTCGGGAGTTCCACCATACAGCCAGTCGTCGTCCGTCAGGTTGGGGAAGCCCACCTGGCCGCGAGCGGCGGAGCCATGGCATACCGCACAATTGTTGGCAAACAGTCGCTGGCCGATTTTCATGGCATCGCTGTTTTCTGCCAACTCGGGCACCGGGGTCTGTCCGTACTGGGCGTAAATCGGCCCGTACTTCTCTTCAGCCTCGGCAACCTCGGCTTCCCATTGGTTGGTCGACGTCCAGCCCAGCAAGCCCTTGAAACTACCCAGACCCGGATAGAGCGCGAGGTATCCCAGCGCAAATACACAGGTAGCGAGGAACAGGTAGAACCACCACTTGGGGAGTGGGTTGTCATATTCCTCAATGCCATCAAAGGAATGGCCCATGGTGCGGTCGGTTTCGGTATCGCTCGTCTGGCTCTTGCGGGTCGCCCAAAGCAGCCACCAGCAGCCAAACACAGTACCCAGCGTGATCACGCTGATCCAGATACTCCAGAAGGTACTCATTGTTTTTTCTCCGCTTTTTCCTGTTCGAGCGTACGCTTTTCCACGTCGTCATCATCGAAGGGCAAGTGTGCGGCCTCGTCGTTGGCTTTCTTGCGGTGGGCGCTGTAAGCCCACCACACGATGCCGAAAAAGGCTGCCATCACCAGAAGTGTGTGAACTCCGCGTAACTCATTGATATCCATTGATTCACCGTCTTTCTGAAATCACTGTGCCCAGTTGTTGCAGGTAAGCGACCAGAGCCTCGATTTCAAATTTGCCTTCCACTTGAGCGGACGCCTCGGCAATCTGCTCATCGGTGTAGGGCACGCCAAGTGTTTGCAGTGTCTCCATCTTCGCAGCAGTCTTGGTGTGGTCTACCTTGTCCTCAAACAGCCACGGGAAGGCCGGCATGTTTGATTCGGGAACCACGCTGCGCGGGTTATAGAGATGCTGGCGTTGCCAGGCGTCCGAATAGCGACCGCCTACACGGGCCAGATCCGGACCGGTGCGCTTGGATCCCCACAGGAACGGGCGGTCATAAACAAACTCGCCCGCAACGGAGTAGTGGCCATACCGCTCAGTCTCCGCACGGAACGGACGGATCTGCTGGGTATGACAAACGTGGCAGCCTTCGCGAATGTAGATGTCCCTGCCTTCCAGCTCAACAGCACTGAGGGGCTCAAGGCCTTCGACAGGCTCATTCACACTCTTCTGGAAGAACAGCGGCACTATTTCCGCCAGAAAGCCGCCACTGATGACCAGGACGATCAGTACGATCATCAGACCAAGGTTCTTTTCGACTATTTCATGTTTCATTCTGATTCTCTCCCGTTACGCCGGCTGTGTTGCCGCGTTGTCCTGCGCAACCGCATCTTTCTGGCGAACGGTCATGTAGACGTTATAAGCCATCAGCAGCATGCCGCTCACGAAAATGGCTCCGCCGATGAAGCGAACAAAGTAACCGGGGTAGGAGGCCTCCAGGGCTTCAACAAAGCTGTATGTCAGGGTGCCGTCTTCGTTGACAGCGCGCCACATCAGGCCTTGCATGATGCCGTTTACCCACATCGCGACGATGTACAGAACAACCCCTACTGTCGCCAGCCAGAAGTGCACGTTGATCAGGGCAGAGCTGTACATCGCCTGAACACCCCAAAGCTTGGGTACCAGGTGATAAACCGCACCGATACTGATCATGGCAACCCAGCCGAGAGCACCGGAGTGAACGTGGCCGATGGTCCAGTCAGTGTTGTGGGAAAGCGCGTTGACAGTCTTGATGGCCATCATCGGGCCTTCGAAAGTGGACATGCCGTAGAACGACAGGGAGACCACGAGGAAGCGCAGAATAGGGTCAGTGCGCAGTTTGTGCCATGCGCCTGAGAGAGTCATCATGCCGTTGATCATGCCGCCCCAGGAAGGTGCCAGCAGAATCAGAGACATTACCATGCCTGCAGTCTGTGCCCAGTCTGGCAGCGCAGAGTAGTGCAGGTGGTGACCACCAGCCCATACGTAGGTTGCGATCAGCGCCCAGAAGTGGACGATTGACAGGCGGTAGGAGTAAACCGGGCGGTTGGCCTGCTTGGGAACGAAGTAGTACATCATCCCGAGGAAGCCGGCGGTCAGGAAAAAGCCAACGGCGTTGTGGCCATACCACCACTGCATCATGGCGTCGGTGACACCTGCGTATGCAGAGTAGGACTTGAAGGCGCTTGCTGGCAGGGCCAGGTTATTGCCGATATGGAGTGCCGCAACCGTAATAATGAAGGCACCGTAGAACCAGTTGGCCACGTAGATGTGCGGGGTGCTGCGCTTCATTACGGTTCCGAAGAACACAAGTGCGTAGGTTACCCAGACAATGGCTATGGCGATATCGATCGGCCATTCGAGTTCGGCATATTCCTTGGAAGAGGTAAGGCCGAGCGGCAGGGTAATGGCTGCCGAGACAATGATCGCTTGCCAACCCCAGAAAGTGAACGACGCCAGACCATCTGAAATCAGACGGGCCTGACAGGTGCGTTGCACGACATAGTAGGAGGTAGCGAAGAGGGCACTTCCACCAAAGCCGAATATGACGGCGTTGGTATGCAGCGGCCGGAGACGGCCGAAGTGGGTGAAGGGCAGGTCGAGGTTGAGGGATGGCCAGACCAGCTGCGCTGCGATCAGCACACCCAGGGACATACCTACAATACCCCATACCACTGTCATGATGGTGAACTGCCTTACCACCTTGTAGTTGTATGTCAGGTTTGCATTTACTGTGCTCATAGCCTTACCAATGGGTTTAAAGTGGGGAAATATGCGGGCGCAAGTATGGAGAAACGATTAGCTGTTTGCAATGACTCAGGTCAAGTCCTGATATCCGTCAAATGCGCCGAAATCAGCAACATGGCTTCCTTTTCAGTGCCGTTATTGGAGTTGTTTCAGCGAAGGGAATGTGTGTTGCCTGAGTGCAATGATAGTCGCTTAACTGGATGAGGTGAATTCTGTGGAGTTGATTAAGACCAAAGGCTATGGGAATGAGCCGAAAGTTGTACTGATTTTGGCACACGGCGCCGGTGCGCCGGCCGATTCGACCTTCATGGAGGAGCTTTCGGCAGCCCTGGAGCAAGAGGGCATTGAGACAGTACGTTTTGAGTTTCCGTATATGCAGAAAAGGCGTCTGGATGGAAAAAAGCGACCGCCCGACAGAGAGAGCGTGTTGCTGGACTGCTTTACCCGGGTGGTCGACCAGGTTCTATCAGATTGCGGATCTGGCAGCAGGGTACTGGTGGGTGGTAAATCCATGGGTGGACGCATGGCAAGCATCCTGGCGAGCCGTCGGGAAGGTATTGATGGTGTCGCCTGCTTTGGTTATCCCTTCCATCCGCCCGGTAAGCCTGACCGCTGGCGTACCGGGCACTTCCAGGATGTGAGCTGCCCTATGCTGGTGCTTCAGGGGACAAGGGATCCATTCGGGAAACCGTCCGAGATGGCTGGCCATGAGCAGGAGTTGGAGGGGATCCGTTTGCACTGGCTGGAAGGGGGTAATCATGATTTCCAACCGCTGAAAAGCCAGCCACAGACCCAAAAGGAGCTGATCGTGGCGGCTGCCCGGGAAACCCGGATCTTTGTGGACGAGCGGCTTTGAGTCTCATCTCTACTGCACCCCGACAGCCTCAGAGAGCTCAGCGCGGTTGCGGCCCCTGCTTTTTGCACGGTACAGAGCCTCATCGGCCCGTTCGAACAGTTGGTTCTGAGTCTCTCCGGAGACGAGTGACGCGATACCTGCGCTGAGGGTTATTTTCACTTTGTTGCCGTCTGGGGAGAGCAGTGGCGTCCTGGCGATGTCTTGCAGCAATGCAGAACAGACATTCAAAGCTCCGTTTGCATCGGTTCCGGGCAGCAGTAACGCAAACTCCTCACCACCGAATCGGATGGCAACATCCCGGGGACGTTTCACGTGCCGGGTCAGCATTTCGGCGATGAACTGAAGGCAGCTGTCCCCAAAGCCATGGCCCCAGGTGTCGTTAATGTTCTTGAAATGGTCGGCATCGACCAGCGCCAGGGTCAGTGGCTGGGACGTGCGCCGAGCTTCGGCGCACAATTCCGGGAATATGTTGTTCAGGTGCCTTCGATTGTAAAGGCCGGTCAGGGCGTCGTTCAGGCTCAGTGTCGATAGCTTGCGGTTGGCCTTTTCCAGTTCCCGCATGGTGTTCCGCAGCTGCGCGGTACGTTCATGCACCTTGAATTCCAGTTCTGTCCTTGCATTGTGTTCCACGTCCAGAAGCTTCTGGTTCAGCAGGCGCCACCTTTGCACCATCGCATAGTTCAGCAGGATCACCTGTCCTCCCACTGCTGATTGCATCAGCGCCTCCCGTGCAAGAAAGTCATGCAGATAGCCAAAAGCCGCCAGGGCATAAATCAGACCACCAACGAGCATGATCAGCCAGGCCAGCAGATACCACATGGCCGGCTGATACCCCTGTTTCCAACGAACCGCTGCGATGATGAACAGGCTTGAAATAACCGTCAGTGCAAGAACGGTATTTAGGAGAATGGTTTTGTTGTAGGGCAGTATCAGTGTCAGTGCCAGGAAGCCAATGCAGAACCAGGCTTGCCCCTTGAGGACCGTTTCCGAGATGGTTCCGCGGTCTACTTCCAGGAAGGACCGGCCGAAAAGGATCATGGCCAGGGCGCAAAGGGACAAGGACAAGGGGATGGATGTATTGGCAAAGCCTGGGTTGTCTGGCCAGAAGTACTGGTTCGCGAAGCCGCCCATGGCGAACAGAAAGAGACCGAGTGCTGCCAAGTAAAACGCGTTGTAGAAGTAATAGCCGGTCCCGGAGCTGAAAAACAGCAGCAGGTTGAAGACCGCAAAGACCAGGAGCGCGCCGTAGAATAGCCCGTGGGTCAACGTCAGATGATTACTGCGGGCAATGACTTCCGCCGGGGTTTCAAAGCTGAGCGGCACGTTCAGAGCGCCATTGCTGTGGATCCTGATCGTCAGGGACCGGGTTTCACCGCCATCCAGTGTGACGGGAAGCAGAAAGTACCGGTAGTCTACCGCCCTGGACCCGAAAGGCCGCTGATCTCCGGTAACCAGTGTCTCTGTAGTATCATTCCCCGTCTGCCAGAATGTGACTTCGTCCAGCAGCGGGTAGTTGAGTTTCAGGTACCAGGCGGCCCGCTCAGCGCCTGAGTTCCTGACGTGCAGGTGTACCCAGTAAACGGATTTGGTGTGGCTGAATACCAGGTCCCGGCCGTTTGCAGGCGTCCAATTGATATTTCGGGGGAGTTGGTCCGGATTCCTTGCTTCATGTCCGGGCGCGCCCGGCGGCGCACTGTAATAGCAAACGTATTGCATCAGAGAAGCGCGGGCAGCAGTATCGGTGGCCTCGAGGACAGGGCAGTCCGACGCCATCGAACCCGTGTCTGGCAGCGCCAGGGCAGGGGCCAGCAAAAGGCAGAGAATGGCAATCAAACGCAAAACGGACGACATTCATGGCTTCCCGCGGTTATCAGAGCGGGAAGTGTAGCCAGAGAAGACAATCTAAGCTGTTAAACAGTTTCAACTTTTACGGGTTGGTCTCCGACCCTGATTCAGGAAATGCATGGAACAGATTCTTGTGTTTTGCCGGCCAGGCTTTGAAACCGAAGCCGGCCGTGAAATGACTGACTCAGCCTCGGAGCGAGGCATTTTCGGGTATTTTGAGCCCCTGAAAGACCAGGGGCTGGTGCGCTTCTATCCGGCAGCTCCGGAAACTGCCGATGATGTGATGGCTCGTCTGCCTCTTGAGGAGCTGGTCTTCGTCCGTGACTGGATTGTCGTTCTCGGGCAATTCAGCCTGCCAGAGACTGACAGGGTCGGTGCTGTTATCGAGGGAATCCGTGGACTTGGGCGCGGTTTTCCGGGTTGTGCGCGGCTGGAAGTCCGGTTACCGGAAAACAACGCGGATGGAGACCTTGGAAACTTTGCCCGAAAGTGGGTGTCTCCGCTCTCCCGCGGTTTGCGAGGAGCCGGCCTCCTGAAGGCTGACCAGAATGCTCCTGCGCCGGCTCGTCTGGAGGTTTTCCTCCCCGATTTTACGTCGGCGGTCGTCGGTTTCAGTCTGGCGGATAACCGGGCACGTTACGTTGGTGGCATCCCGCGCCTGCGGCTGCCGGCATCAGCGCCCAGTCGTTCTGCCCTCAAGCTCGAAGAGGCCTGGAAGGTGTTTCTGCCCCCGGAACAGGAGCTGGACTACCTTGGTGGTGGCAAGAAGGCCGCGGATCTTGGGGCCGCTCCAGGCGGATGGACCTGGCAGCTTGTGCATCAGGGGATGATGGTAACCGCAGTGGACAACGGCCCAATGAACCCTGAATTGATGGCCTCTGGACAGGTGGAGCATGTTGAGGCGGATGGTTATGGTTGGCGGCCAAGGCGCGGCATCGACTGGATGGTCTGCGACATTGTGGATCAGCCCCGGAAAACGGCAAAATTGGCTGTGACCTGGCTAGGTGAAGGCCTTTGCCGTTACACGGTTTTCAATCTGAAGTTGCCTATGAAAAAGCGCTATGACGAGTGGCTGATTTGCCGGGACATTCTCGTTGATGGCTTGAAAGAGGCGGGCATCGGTTTTCGCCTTAAAGCCCGCCACCTTTACCATGACAGGGAAGAAATAACCTGCTTCATCGAGCGGACGGGTTAAAAGGCGCTTTGCTCCAGCACTGTAATGTGCTCTTCTTCGTCCATCATGGGGATAAGCTCCAGCATGAGTTCACGGCGCTCATCGGAGTGAAACCATCGATCCCAGTCTGCTTCGGAGCGCCAGTTCGCCAGTGTTATCCGGTGATTGGGGTCGTGGCTGTCGAGCAGGGTTTCGCCAGAAATGAAACCGGGGGCGCTGACAGCCTGCTGCAGAACCTTGCGCGACCGTTCTTCGTAGGCTGTTTCAAGGGTTTCGGCAATATGGCGTTCGATCAGAACCCGGATCATGAGAAACCTCCAAGTGGTTTAACTGTTATAAACAATAATTTAGCAGGTTTTTACGAAAAATCAGGTTCATTGACAGGAGACGACGTGTGACCGCAACTGACTACGACCTTGAGCTGGACGCCCGGGGCCTTTTCTGCCCGGAACCGGTCATGATGCTTCATAATCGGATCAACGATGTCCAACCTGGTGGCGTGTTGCGGGTTGTGGCGACAGACCCCTCTACCACCCGGGACATACCGAGGTTCTGCCAGTTTCTCGGCCATGAACTGGTGAAACAGCTGGAAGAGGACGATCTGTTTATCTACCTGATACGCCGGGGACAATAGCGATTTGCCAGTCAGACTTCCGGCTGCAGCGTCTGCAGGTGACCAAGGAATTCCTCCCGATCCATTTCGCCCAGCACTCTTCGTTGGGCAAGTTCTTGCCCGTTGCTGCCATAAAATAGTATGGCTGGCGGCCCGAACAGACCCAGTTCGTCCAGCATGGCCTGCTGCTCGGGCGTGTTGTCTGTCATGTCGATCTGAAGCAGGGTGAAGGGGCTGAGCGCCTGGATTACATCCGGTTTGCTGAAAACATTGCGTTCCATCACCTTGCACGAGATGCACCAGTCGGCGTAGAAATCGAGCAGCACGGGCCGGCCCTGCTCACGAGCCTGTTCTAGCATCGCCTGAATATCCGCTGGGCGTTCGACCCGCACGAAATCAGCGTGCTGAATGCCAGCGGTCCCAATGCCGCCTGACGATGCTGAGGCGATGGTGAATGGTGCCAGAGGTTTTAATGGGTCATTGGCGCCACCCACGGCGCCTGCCAGTAACGCCAGACCATAGGCGAAGAGGACCAGGCCCAGACCTTTACGAGTGCGCTCCCAGCCCGCCTTGGCAGCGTCAAAGGCCCCCAGTTGAACGCCGGTGATGGCGACCAGGAGGCCCCACAGGGTCAATGCCAGCCACCCCGGCACCAGGCGCTCTACCAGCCAGATGGCCACGGCCAGCAACATCACACCATAAAAGTGCTTCACGGCGGTCATCCAGTGGCCGGTTGTTGGCAGGAGTTTCCGGCCACCCACCGCCACCAGAATCAGAGGAATGCCCATTCCAAGTCCGAGCGCAAACAGGGCAACCCCGCCGATTACGGCGTCCTGGGTCGTCGAGATGTACAGCAGGCTGCCAGCGAGTGGCGCAGATACGCAGGGCGATACGATCAGCGCTGACAGGGCGCCGATACCGAAAATACTGAATACCCGACTCCCCGTGAGCCGGTGACTGGCATCATTGAGTGGTTCGCGAATAAAGCGAGGCAGCTGGATTTCGAACAGATCGAACATCGACAGTGCGAAAACGACAAACATCAGCGCAAAGACGCTCAGAACCCAGGGTGACTGCAATTGTGCCTGAAGATTGAAGCTGGCCCCCAGCAGGCCGGTCAGCACGCCGGCCGCAGCGTATGTGAGTGCCATGCCCAGCACATAGCTACCGGACAGGAGCAGGGCATGGCCGGTTGTCCGGGTGTTTCTGCCGGAAACCAGTGAGGAAATAATCGGGACCATGGGCAACACACAGGGGGTGAAGGTGAGTCCCAACCCGAGGAGCAAAAATACACCGGCAATGACCAGGGTGGATTGCTGGGCCAGGAAGCCGGCGAGGCCGGTGGCGGTTTCCGTGTCGACGGGAACACTGTCGCCTGACGCAAAACCAGGTGTTGCGGCGGTCTGTGAGCCGGATCCGCCGCTACCCTGGTAGAAGAGCACATCCCGGGTCTGGGGCGGGTAACACAAGCCTGCTTTGGCGCAGCCCTGGTAGGTTACCTGAAGTTCGGCTTCCCGAAGGCCAGCAGGCAGCGCGACAGGCACACGGGCGTCAACGGGATCAAAGAAAACGGTGGTTTTGCCGAAGAATTCGTCCTCGGTCACCGTGCCTGGCGCCGAGAAAGTGGGTTCGCCCAGGCTTACCTCGGGATTTGTAGCGGTGATGCTGATCCGGTCGCGATACAGGTAGTGCCCGGGCGTGATATTCCAGGAGAGAACCACGGTGTCAGCGTTGGTTGAAAAACTGAAGGGCAGCGCTTCGTCGACGGGCAGAAAGTCGCTACCCTGGCCACCGAAAAGCAAGCCTCCATTGCCGCCGAGTGCCCAGGCGGAGGGGGAACTCAAACACACAAGGGCGAGTGCCAGAATCAGGCCCAGAGGATTTGCCCATTGGCGTTTTATCGTCGTTACTGCAGCAAAAGCCATCATTGATTGTAAGATTTCCCGGTTGGTGTCTCTCTGTTCAGAGTCTTTTCAATTGCGACTGTTACACCGCAATCGGCGCCGGCGCACGCCAGCCATGGACACTACGTGACTGACAAAGTTCCCTCTGGTATTGGGGGCGGTAAAGTCGCACAATAGCCACCCAATGAATCACAGTCCAAATGATCTTATCATGCTGTTTAATGACCTTTTCCGGGAAGCATACCGGACAGTTCTGGTCAAAGGCAGTGATGAACCTGAATACTTGCCTGCCAGCGATCCGGAAGGTCTCGCACAGGTCGTTTTCGCTCATGGCTATTATGCCAGTGCTTTGCATGAAATAAGCCACTGGTGTATTGCTGGTGAGCACCGGCGCACACTTCATGACTATGGTTACTGGTACTGTCCGGATGGCCGGACACTGCAGCAGCAACAGGCGTTCGAGCAGGTTGAGGTCAAGCCCCAGGCCATTGAGTGGTTGTTTTCGGTGGCCGCAGGGTCCCGTTTTCACATCAGCGTGGACAACCTCTCCGGCGTTGGCGCCGCCGATGAAGAGCGGTTTCGGCATAGAGTCAGAGACCAGGCAGGTGAGTATCTGGAACAGGGGTTGCCGCCCCGGGCCCAGAGTTTTTTTGATTCGCTGGCCACATTTTACGGTACCGGAGAAATCCTAGAAGAACGCTGGCATGAAGATGCCCGACGTATCGCTCCGCTATATTCTGAATCAGGACATTCCCAGGAAAACTGAGACTTTATGACATCTGACCCAAAACACACCGGCGATCTGAGATTCAGCGATCTGAACCTCGACAAACGTTTGCTGGATGCCATTACGGCCATTGGTTTTGAATACTGCACACCCATTCAGGCCGAAACACTGCCCTGGACACTGGCCTGCGAAGATCTGATTGGTCAGGCGCAGACCGGCACCGGCAAAACCGCTGCGTTTCTGATTACGGCGATCCAGAGTTTGCTGGAAACCCCGATTCCCGAAAAGGAGCGTTTTGCCTCCGAGCCGAGGGTTCTGGCTCTGGCGCCCACCCGGGAACTGGCGATGCAGATCGCGAAAGACGCTGAGCAACTGTGCCAGCATACCGGCCACAACGTAGTAACCGTTGTCGGTGGCATGAACTATGACAAGCAGCGCGATCAGCTGCAGAATGAGATCGTCGACATCCTTGTTGCTACCCCGGGCCGTCTGATCGATTTTCTCGGATCCCAGGACGTGTTTCTGGACCAGCTCGACATCCTGATCCTTGATGAGGCTGATCGCATGCTAGACATGGGCTTCATTCCCGATGTGAAGCGCATTATCCGCAAATGCACACCCAAAGAGGAGCGCCAGACCCTGCTGTTCAGTGCCACGTTCAATCAGGACGTGCTGAACCTCGCCTCCATGTGGACCAGCAACGCGGAGTTTGTCGAAATTGAACCGGAGCAAAAAACGGCGGAGCGGGTTGAGCAGACCGTCTACCTGGTGGGCGACGATGAAAAGCTGCCGGTGCTCGTCAATTTCCTGAAGCGGCCGGAAGTGGAAAAGGCGCTGGTATTTGCCAACCGCCGGGATCAGTGCCGCGACCTGGAAGAAGATCTGAGGAATCAGGGCGTCAAAGTTGCCCTGATGTCAGGCGAAATAGCCCAGAACAAGCGCCTCAAAACCCTGGACCAGTTCAAAAAAGGCAGCATCCAGGTCCTGGTGGCCACCGATGTGGCTGGCCGTGGTATTCACGTCAACGGCGTCACTCACGTTTTCAACTACAATCTGCCTGATAATGCCGAAGATTATGTGCACCGGATTGGCCGCACAGGCAGGGCTGGCAAACACGGGGTTTCCATCAGTTTTGCCGGTGAGGATGACTCGTTCGCGCTTCCCGCCATCGAAACCTACATCAGCCAGAAGCTGAAGACTGCCGTGCCCGATGAAGCGCTCATGGCGCCGATGGACAATCCGCCAATTACCCGCAAGCGCGGTCGTCGCCCGCAGGGTGGCGGTGGACGTGGTCAGGGTGGGCGCAATCAGCGTCAGCGCAGGAACTGACAGGGCCGAATATCATCATGTTGATCGTAGCAGACGAAAACATTCCCTTACTGGATTCCTTTTTCGGCGATATCGGCGAGATTCGCCGGGTATCCGGCCGTTCCATGTCGAACGAGGATGTCCGGGATGCCGATATCGTGCTGGTTCGTTCCGTCACCAGGGTAAATCGTGAGCTCCTGGAGGGCAGTCGGGTTCGGTTTGTTGGCACAACCACCATCGGTACCGACCATGTCGATCTCGACTGGCTCGAGGCCGCGGGTATTCGCTTCTCGGCGGCGCCGGGCTGCAACGCCAACAGTGTTGCCGAGTACGTGTTGTCTGTGCTCTCGCTGCATGCGGAGCGGCGTGGCCTTGCTGACTGGTCCCAGCTCAGTGTTGGTATTGTCGGGGTCGGCAATGTCGGTGGTGAATTGGCCCACAAACTGGAGCGCCTTGGATTTGATGTGCGCCTCTGTGATCCGCCCAGGGCGGATCGGGAAGAGGAAGATCAGGAGTTTGTGTCGCTGGAAGAGGCCATGAAGTGTGATGTGGTGTCCCTGCACACACCTTTGACGCGAGAAGGGGACCATCCCACGCTGCATATGATTGGTCATCCCGAGCTTGAGGCTCTGGGCGCAAATCAGCTCCTTATCAATGCTGGTCGTGGAGAAGTCATCGACTCGTCAGCATTGCTGGCCCGGCTTGACCAGGGTAACGCGCCGACCGTGGCGCTGGATGTCTGGGAACAGGAGCCGAGGATTCACCCCGAACTGGTTGACCGGGTCTGGTTGGCGACACCGCACATCGCCGGATACAGCCTCGAAGGCAAGGTTCAGGGGACGGAAATGATCTACCAGGCGCTTAGCCAGTTTCTGGGCTTGCCGGTTCGCAAGAAAGCCGGCCAGTTTTTACCCGAGCCGGCGCTCAGCAAGATTTCCTTTACCAGCTCGGCCGACGAAGACGATGCCATCCGCATTGCGCTGAGGGCTTGCTATGACCCTCGTCCCGACGATGCCCGGCTGCGGAATGCCATGACCGGATCCGTTGAAGAGCGAGGTGCGGCTTTTGACAGGCTCCGTCGTGATTACCCGGTCCGTCGGGAGTGTTCCAGTCTCAAGATTCAGCTCAAGGGCACCAGCAAATCGCTGCAGGACAGTTTCCGGGCCATTGGGTTTAAGTTGAAAATCTGAACGAGTCTCACCTGTACAACAAAAAACGGGGCCCTCGGGCCCCGTTTTTTTACAGCTTGGCGTGCTGCAATGCCTGTATCCGGTCTTCCAGGGGCGGATGCGTCATAAACAGGGCGCTCAGGCCGCCCCGGGCTCCGCGATTGATGCCGAATGCCTGGAGCGAATCCGGCATCTGATCCGGCACTTCACTTTCCTGTTTCAGTCTTGCAAGCGCGCTGATCATGGCTGTGCGCCCCGCCAGTTGGGCGCCAGCGATGTCGGCCCGGAATTCCCGCCGGCGGGAGAACCAGAACACGATCGTGCTGGCCAGAATGCCCAGGACAATCTCGGCAACGATGCTGACGGCGAAAAACCCAAGGCCATGCCCACTTTCGTTCTTGAATATCACCCGGTCAACAAACGAACCGATGACCCGGGAGGCGAAGATCACGAACGTGTTCACCACGCCCTGAATCAGAGCCAGGGTCACCATGTCGCCATTGGCCACGTGGCCGATTTCGTGGCCCAGAACTGCCCGGATTTCGTCCTTGTTGAAGCGATGCAAAAGGCCCTCGCTGACGGCGACCAGGGCATCGTTCTTGTTCCAGCCCGTTGCGAAGGCGTTGGATTGGGAAGCCGGGAAAATAGCCACCTCCGGCATTCCGATACCGGCGTTCTTCGCCAACTCGGCTACGGTATCAACCAGCCAGCGCTCGGCAGGTGTTCTCGGGGCATCAATAACCCGGGCCCTGGTGCTCCACTTGGCCATTCGTTTGGATATCAGTAGAGACACGATGGCGCCGGCAAATCCGAAGACCGCCGCGAAGGCCAGCAAAGAGCCATACTGAATACCATTCTGGGCAAGGTAGCTATCCACGCCCAACAGCCGCAGTGTAAAGCTCGCGACAAGGATGACAGCAAGGTTGGTTGCCAGAAACAGCAGAATACGCATGTTGGTGCCCTGATCAGTTCGTCAAAGAAAATAAAGCCGCTATTCAGACCGTTATATGCGGTCGCGGTTCAATCAATCAATGAGCTTACGGTGATTTAATAATTGCCGCGGTCGGCAAAAAAGGTTGCCTGCATGATCTGGCTGATTCGGGCGGAGTTCCCCCCGCGCAGCGCCCTGCGAATCAGGTGGATGTGAGTGGAAAGATCCTCCTGAACGGAAGGGGGCAGATTACCGGCAGCCGTTTCCTCGGGGATTCCGAATTCGCTGGTCAGAGTCTCTGGCGCCGGTGCGCTCAGGCGGATAAAGGCGTCTCTGGTCAGAACCGCTTGGTCCAGAGCCTCCTGGCGGATGGTGTCGACGTACCGGAGCAGGCCTTCCTCTGCGAGCCAGAGCAGGGCGCCGAAACAGGCCATGTGTCGCTTGCTGTGCAGGCCAAATTCGTCCGGCTCATCCGAGCCGGCAATGTCCTCGACAAACAGGTTGATGCGCCTGGGAAAGGCGCCATACAACTGCACCAGGGCAATGGCCGCATCCTTGTAGAATTCCTCGACGTGAATATCCGCCATGGTTTTCCCCGTTATTGCTGGTATTGGCCAAGGAAATTGCCGAGCCGGCCCATGGCATCCTCGAGGGTATCTTCCCTGGGCAGGAACACGACTCTCAGGTGCTGCCTGTCATCGATATTGAAGGCCGACCCCTGCACCAAGAGGATTTTCTCTTGCAACAGCAGGTCCAGAACCAGTTTCTCGTCGTTCACGATAGGGAAGTGCTTGGGGTCCAGTTTCGGAAACAGGTAAAGCGCACCCTGGGGTTTGACGCAGCTCACGCCCGGAATGTCGTTAAGCATGCGCCAGGCGGTTTCCCTTTGCTCGTAGAGCCGCCCGCCTGGCGCCACCAGATCGTTGATGGACTGGTAGCCTCCCAGGGCTGTCTGAATGGCCAGTTGGGCCGGAACGTTGGCACACAGGCGCATATTCGAGAGCATGTCGATGCCTTCGATCAGATCTTTCGCCCG
This sequence comes from Marinobacter adhaerens HP15, assembly GCF_000166295.1. Lineage (NCBI taxonomy): Bacteria > Pseudomonadati > Pseudomonadota > Gammaproteobacteria > Pseudomonadales > Marinobacteraceae > Marinobacter > Marinobacter adhaerens. The sequence continues at coordinate 2,195,143 of NC_017506.1, read as the reverse complement.
GTGTTTTGCGCCACTGACGATCATCCAGCCCGAGCGGTAACCCGCTGCCCGGTAATTCTTGGACAGGCCGTTATAGGTAAAGAACAGCACGTCGTCGGCCAGCGAGGCGGTCGAGATGTGCTGGGTACCGTCATAAAGGATCTTGTCGTAAATCTCGTCCGACAGAATAATCAGGTTGTGCTTGCGGGCCAGTTCGATGACCTGCTCGAGAAGCTCCTTTGAATACACGGCCCCGGTCGGGTTGTTGGGGTTGATCAGAACAATGGCACGGGTCCGCCGGGTGATCTTCTTGCGGATATCGTCAATATCCGGAAACCAGTCCTGCTGTTCGTCGCAGCGATAGTGCACGGGCTTGCCGCTGGAAAGTGTGACGGCTGCGGTCCACAAGGGGTAGTCGGGGGCCGGGATCAGGACTTCGTCGCCGGTATTCAACATGGCCTGCATCGTCATAACGATCAACTCGCTGACGCCGTTACCCAGGAAAATATCGTCGATATCGACCTTGTCGATACCCCGCTGCTGGCAGTAGTGCATGACCGCCTTGCGGGCGGAGAACAACCCCTTCGACTCCACATAGCCCTGGGCCTGGTGCATGTTGTAGATGACGTCCTGCTGGATTTCTTCCGGGACATCCAGTTCGAACGCTGCAGGGTTGCCAATATTAAGCTTGAGTACCCGGTGACCCTCTTCCTCTAGCCGGCGTGCCTCCCGCAGAACCACGCCACGGATTTCATAACACACGTTATCCAGCTTGGCGGATTTGTAGTAGTTCTGCATAAGACCCGGACGTCCTTCTTTTGAGATCGAAAAATGGCACCTGCCAATACGAGAGGCCTTTATTCTAGCGGAGCGAGGCCCTGCGGCAACAGGGGAATTATGATGAATTGTGTCGTGTTAAGGCAGATTTAGCACACAAACCTGAACCGGTTTTTAAAAATGATCGCCGTAGAGCCTGCATTGCCATGGTTTTTTGGTCTGTGTTGTGAACAATGGAGTCACGACGAACACAAACATCGAAGGGAGAGCTTCATGGCAGGCGAGACGGTCTACGATTTTACGGTAAGGGATATCAAGGGTAATGAACAAAGCATGGCAGAGTACCGGGGCAAGGTGCTCCTGATCGTGAATACCGCGAGTAAATGTGGTTTCACACCGCAATTCGAAGGCCTGCAGTCCCTGCACAACGAATTGGGGAGTAAGGGGTTTGAGGTTCTGGGTTTTCCCTGCAACCAGTTCCTTAATCAGGACCCGGGCGACGAGGATGCAATTAGCCAGTTCTGCAGTCTCAACTACGGGGTCGACTTCCCCATGTTTTCCAAGGTCGAAGTCAACGGTGATGGCGCACACCCACTGTTTCGTTTTCTCAAGCGTGAAGCCAAGGGACTGATGGGGTCGGAAAAGGTCAAGTGGAACTTCACCAAGTTCCTGGTAGCTCCCGATGGCAAGGTAGTCCGTCGCTATCCGCCTACAACCAAGCCGGAGGATATTCGGGCCGACATCGAGAAACTGTTACCGGCCTGAAGGCCGCGGTCAAATCGCGGGGCGCCAGCGGTCGATGACCGTCCTGAGCTCTTCGCGCTTGTACGGCTTGGTAATGTAGTCGTTCATGCCTGAGGCGAGGCAGTCCTCGCGGTCGCCCTGCATCACATTTGCGGTAACAGCGATGATCGGCAGTTCTTTCCATTCCGGGTTTTGCCGAATCCTCTGTGTAGCTTCGTAGCCGTCCATAACCGGCATCTGGCAATCCATCAGCACCAGGTCATAGTGGTTGTTTTCCAGTGCTTGTATGGCCTTGAGGCCGTTCTCTGCGTGATCTGTGCGATGGCCGAGTTTCTTGAGCAGGCTGACGGCCACCATCTGGTTGACCTGATTGTCCTCCACCAGAAGGATTTTCAGGGAAGCCTCCGTGCCGGTTTGCTCATCGTCTTCCACGGCGTTGGCCGTTTGTTCCTCGCTGTCCAGCAGCCCTGCGGCCAGAAGCAGGCAACGTAGCAATTCATCCCGACGCAATGGCAACGAGAGCAGCTGTTGCTGCCCCAGGGCAGGGGGCAGGGTGCCGGAAGAGTCCACCAGTACGACGCCTGCGCCTTGCCAGTTGTCGGCGAATGCCAGGGTTTCTTCGTCTCCGGCGTTGGCAAGGGCAAGAAGAATTCCATCCGGGTGTCTGCTCGCGCCGCGTATCGGGATGCCCCATTTGCGAAGTTGGGCTTCGATCGCAGACCGGTGTGGGTTGTCCGGTGGTATTGCCATCGCTATGCCAATGTCCTTGAGGCGGGAATCCACGCGGGGCAGATCATAATCTTCGCTGGCTTCATGAACCGGCAGGGGCAGGGTAACGGTGAAGTGTGTGCCGCTGCCCTCCCGGGAGTCCACCAGAATCTGGCCATGCATACGTTCGACAAGTTGACGGCAGAGCGTCAGGCCGAGACCGGTGCCCCCATAAAGCCGCGTGGTCTCTGCATCAGCCTGGGAGAAGGGTGAGAAAATCCGGTGCAGGCCCTCAGTAGACATACCGATCCCGGTATCCACGACATCGATTCTCAGGCTACCCCCGGAGTAGGCTGCCTTTAGTTTCACGCTGCCTTCGTCCGTGAATTTGATGGCATTGCTCAGGAGGTTGTTGAGCACCTGGCGTACCCGTGTCGGGTCTCCCAGGAAGTCTTCAGGGAGATCCGGATCGATTTCGGTGACCAGGTGAATACGCTTGCGCCGCGCCTGTTGGGCATGGAGTGTCGCGCACTCTTCGATCAGGTGCCGGACACTGAAGGGGATGTTTTCCAGACTGAGTTTGCCGGCCTCCACTTTCGAGATGTCCAGTATGTCGTTAAGCAGCCCGAGCAGGCTTTCACCGGCGTTCAGGGCAATTTCTATCCTGTTGCGCTGGGCAGAATCCAGCTCGCCCTCGAGTGCCAGGCCGAGCATCCCGAGAACTCCATTGAGCGGAGTCCGGATCTCATGGCTCATGCTGGCCAGGAAATTGGCCCTTGCCCGCGCCCGGCGAACTGCATCTTCCTTGGCTTTGACCAGGGCGCGATTACCACGCTGCAAAGCATCGTTCTTTTCGGAGATCTCCCGGGTCCGGTCCGCCACCTCCTGCTCAAGCTGGGTGGAGTAGTTTTTCATGGCACTCTCGGCGTGCCGGAGTTGTGCAAGGCTCGAATCGATGGTTTCCAGGTGTTGGTTGATGATACCAACCATGGTCCCGATCTCGTCTTCCCGATGGTTTGCCGGGATCGGAAGCCTGACCTTTTCAGGAGAGGTAGCCCGCACCTGGCTCAGTGCGCTGATCACATTGAGCATGGGACGGGTCAGCACAAAATAGAAAATGGCAAGGAGAGCTGCAGACAGGATCAGGCTTTTCAGTAGCCCGCTGATCAGCGTGTATCCGGCTCGTTGGAGGAAGAGCGCCCCATAGTGATAGGTGTCAATGGTGACGATCAGATGCCCAAGTGGCAGATCCTCAAGTTGCGGAACCCGGAGCTCCTGTCGAAATACGCGATCCGGCCCGAACAGCAGATCGCTGACCCAGCGATAGGGCGAGACCGGGCTGCTCTTGCTGGATGCTGCCATGGTCTCGTCGTCATTATCGGTAATCCGGGCATCAATGGTCGCGGGATGGCGAAGCAGGCCGTCGAGCAACTCTTCCGCCAGACGGACGTCGATGTTGTAGGCAATCTGGGAGGCCGGGCTGTTGCTGATATCGATCAGCGCATGGATTTCCTTCTCCATGGAATCCTTCGCGCTAAAGTAGTCCAGGGTAATCTGGACCACATTCAGCACCAGCCCGAGGGCCATGGCAACGAGGACCGTGTCTCGAGTCAGTCTATAGGAAAGCCGTTGTTTGAAGCCGTTGCTCACGGGTTTGCACTGTCCCTGTTGACGGGCCTCTCACAGCGACCCGTTCGGTACCTTCAGTCGTCGTAATCGGCCTTTTTCTTCCACTCATCGTCGTGGAGAAAAGTATCCCACTCACGGTCCAGTTTGGACTCTCCCTGCGGGCTTTCCTTACCCTCTGCACTCATGGCCTCAAGTTCCTGAATGCGCGTCCGGAAGCTCTTCACTGCTTTCATGGCAAGTGGATTGTCGCGGGATTTACCCATTTCGGTACTGGCCAGGTGATAGGCATGAATGGCCTTCCGGATCTGGTTCTGGCGAACATAATCCCGGGCCTGAAACACATGCAGATCCGCGTGGGTCTTGTGGACCAAGAAGAGCACATACTTGAGGTTTTTCTTGGCGGTGGCCGAATCAATCCGCCCGCTCTTGTGCATGGCTTCAATCATCTTGAACAGATTCTGAAGCAATTCCTTGACGTAATTCGACTTTTCCGCGGAATCAATCTTGACTGGCGTGGTGGTGTCGCGCTTTTCAACGATCTGTGTTTTCAGTTCTGCAGCGGACTTCTGCCATTCCTTGACCGGCAGGTTCGACTTCAGGCCGGCCAACTCCGCGCAAGCTTCTTCCATGCGTTTAATCAGGAGCAGTTTCAGATCGGCTGTCAGGTATTGGCCTGGAATTTCGGTCAGCAGGCGATTGGCCCTGTTATAGGCGTCTTCCTGAGCGGTAATCTTGCGCGCCCGTTCAATGCGGGCGCGTTCCCGCATCTGGCTGAGCACAATAATGACAATCGAGACGGTAACGATGGCCGCCAGCAGAAGGACGATCGTAGTGGTATCCATTTTGTCAGTAACGACTCCGGCTTCAGGATCAAATGATGGCGGGTGTACAAACCGGCCTCAAAACACCGATATTATTCAGCAAGTATCCGAAAGACTAGCAGAAATACCGCTCCAGATCCGTTTTCAAATGTGAAAGTTCGTGTTGCTGATTGATTACGTGAATCCTCGCTATCATGTATATTGCTCTCGTGAATGAGCCTCGCTTTTCCTGTTGTTCTGGCGTTCCGGAGTTTTTGTGGATATTTCCCGTGTTGATCTGAACCTGCTCGTGTACCTGGATGTGTTGCTGCGCGAGCGGAATGTGACCAAGGCAGCGAACCACCTGGGTATTACCCAGCCTGCCATGAGCAATGGTTTGAAGCGGTTGCGGGATCTGTTCAGTGATCCGCTCCTAGTGCGAACCAGTGAGGGTATGACGGCCACGGAGCGCGCGCGTGAATTACAACCGCTGGTGCGGGGAATCCTGTCGGATATTGAACAGGCCGTGCAAGATAAGACACCGTTTTCGGCTCTTGAAAGCCAGCGCGTGTTCCGGATCATGGCCAGTGATTATGCCGAATCCTGCCTTATGCCCCGGGTTCTGAGGCGGATCCGTCAGGAAGCGCCGCACGTCACCCTGGATGTGCTCACGCCCAGTGATGTCAGCTTCCTGGATGTCGAGCAGGGGCGGTTGGATATGGCGATTAACCGGTTCGACAAGATCCCCCAGTCTTTCCATCAGAAGACGCTCTGGACCGAGTATTTTGCCTGCCTGATGAACGCCCGTAACCCGGTATTGAAGGAGCCCTTCACCCTGGACACCTATCTGGACGCCAGCCATATCTGGGTCAGCAAGACCGGGTTTGGTGTTGGTGTTGGTGTAAACCCAAAGGATGTCCAGCGACTGGGCTGGGTTGATGAGGCGCTGTCGAGAATGGGGCGCAAGCGACAGATTTCCGTTTTCACCCGTCACTATCAGGTTGCGATGCTGCTGGCCGAGCAGCATGACCTGATTGCCACGCTGCCATCCCGGGCAGCCTGGCTGCAGAAAGACAACCCGAATCTTGTGGTCAAGGTGCCTCCGTTCGAGATTCCACCGTTCGAGCTGAAAATGGCCTGGAGCCCTCTGTTGCAGCACAACGCGGATCATCAATGGCTGCGCAAACTGATTGCTGAGGTGGCTACTGAGGTGGATACCGAGTTTGCTCCGTTCGGGGCCAGGTTCGAAGCGCCGGACGCGCCCCAGGCCCATCACTCAGAGCGGTAGCTCCCGAAGCTCCAGGGAAGGGCGGGCTGCATCCCACATGCGCTGGAAGTTTTCCGACAAGAGCTTTACGCGGCCGCCGTCCGAGAACTTGGCGAAACCCTCTGGCTTGTAGAAATCATGTCGGTACACCACGCCTTCACGGTCAGCAATAATGAAGGGCTGGTCCTCAACCGGGTAGTCCTCGTTGACCAGTCGAAGTTCCATGCGGCTCGGCAGCCGGCGCATCAGTTCGACCAGTGTGTGTCGACGTTTCACCAGCGGCTTGTCGTCATGGATCAGCAACCTGACTTCGCTGAGCCGGTGCCGACGGGCCAGGGCGGAGATCAGCTCCCGGAAACGATGCCGGTCATACAGATCGTGTTCGAGCAGGCGGTCATACAGCCAGATGCGCTGGCCGGCCTGGCCAACCACCGAATCCATTAGCCCCAGTAGCCTGGCCTCGGTATCAAACAGCCAGGAGTCTGTGTCGCTGCCCAGAATCATCGGCCGGTCCCGGGAGCCAAGGCCCTCGGCCGCGAGTCCCGGTGCCAGGCTACGCATGTCAAAGTGGGGAATGCCGGCGTCGTCGTAAACGCCCGAACAGACGTGGAAGCCTGACCGTTGATAAAAAGGAATGGCGTGCTCCTGGGCAGACAACCTGAGCTCGGCAAAACGGTCAGCCGATTCTGCGATCAGGTGCCGGAGCAATGCTTCCCCGATACCCTGTCCGCGGTATTGGGGCAGGATCGCCATGCGACCGATGTGGCCGGTCTCTTCAAGGGTTGAAAACAGTCGTGCCACGCCTGCCGGGGTATTGTCTGGCAGCACTGCCAGATAGTGATCGGCAATTTCGTCGGTTTCATCCCACTCCAGCTCCGGCGGAACTTTCTGTTCCTCAATAAACACCTGCTGGCGGATATCCCGGATGAATGCTGGGGCCAGTTGCCAGCTGTATTTGCGAAACCGGATGCTCATAACGCCTATTCGAAGTAAACCGAGCCTTGATTGTAGAGCGTGGTCAGAAGTCCAAGCAATGCTTCGTCTTCGGAGAGCCGGGCGAGGGTCGCCATATCGACGCGGGCCCCCGAGCAGAGAAGCGGAGCAAACGGCTGAGCATCGCCCTTGAGCAGGAACTGCTCGCCGTCCACAAACAGGGCGGTTTCGCTGGCAAACTCGTAGAACGCGAAACGGGAGCCTTCGTTCCACCGCAGCTGCTCGCCCGCGTGTATTGCTTCGGCGACGTCTCCGGTGGACGCAGGCTCCTCCGCGGGCACGACAATATCCATGCTCTTGGGCGCCGTTGAGAACTGGCCAAACCAGAGGGCCAGTTGCCGGCGGTCCTCAAGTTTTTCCCGAATAACGGTCTCGAGGCGGTCAACCACGTCCGGCTGAATCGTGCCCGGATTGTCCTGTATTTTCAGATCCGGATCGTTCAGGTGATCTGAGGCGTCGGACTGGCTGCAGAGGAAATCGGTAAATCCGGTCAGAATGTCATCCACGGTGGGTGCACGGAAGCCAACCGACAGCGTGATACAGTCATCCTCGGCCACTCCATGGTGGCCAATACCCGGCGGCAGATACAGCATGTCACCGGGTGCCAGAGTAACGGTTTCTTCGCCATCCCAGCTGCTCAGAATGCGCAGCGGAGTGCCCTCTACGCGGGGAGAGGTATGATCGCAATGGCCTCCAAACGTCCACCGGCGGTGGCCCTGGGCCTGGAGGAGGAATACATCATACTGGTCGTAATGGGGGCCAACGCTGCCGCCTTTCGGGGCAAAACTGGCCATAATGTCATCCAGGCGCCAATTGGGGATGAAGCGGAAGTGTTCCAGCAAATCTGCAATATCGGGCACCCAGTGGTCCAGCCCCTGTACCAGGAGCGTCCAGTCCTGTTCGGGCAGGCTGCTGAACCGGTCCGGCGAAAAGGGGCCGTTGTGGAGCTGCCAGGGCTTGCCATCGTCATTTTCGATCACAATCCGGGACTCGACGCCCTCCTCACAGGCCAGGCCGGCCAGTTCATCAGCGCTGACCGGGCACTGGAAATCGGGAAACGCCTGACGGATAACCAGCGGCTTTTTCTGCCAATAGTCCCGCAGAAATTCAGAGGGTGTGAGTCCGCCAAGCATGTCCATGGGTGTTACTCCCGGTTTCAGATGTTTTGTGCCTGATCGACTGCGTTACCGATGTAACGGCCCGGCGTCAAAGCCATCAGTTCGGCCTTGGCCTGATCTGGAATGTCGAGGCTCTCAACGAAATTCTTGATCACTTCCGGCGTCATTGCCTTGCCACGGGTCAATGCCTTGAGTTTTTCATAGGGCTTTTCGATATTGTAACGGCGCATCACCGTCTGGATCGGCTCGGCAAGCACTTCCCAGGCATGGTCCAGGTCTTCATCCAGTCGGGCCGGATTGATTTCCAGTTTGCCCAGGCCTTTTAGGGTGGCTTCGTAGGCAATCAAGCTGTGCGCAAAGCCAACACCCAGGTTACGCAGTACGGTGGAGTCGGTCAGATCCCGCTGCCAGCGTGATATAGGCAGTTTGGCAGAGAGGTGGCTGAACAGCGCATTGGCGATGCCAAGGTTGCCCTCGGAGTTCTCGAAATCGATGGGATTGACCTTGTGGGGCATGGTCGAAGAGCCTACTTCGCCTTCTACCGTTTTCTGCTTGAAGTAGCCGAGGGAAATATAGCCCCAGACGTCACGGTCCAGATCGATCAGGATGGTGTTGAAGCGAGCGACGGAGTCATACAGCTCGGCAATGTAATCGTGCGGTTCGATCTGGGTGGTGTAAGGGTTCCAGTCGAGCCCGAGGCTCTCGATGAACTCCCGTGCGTTCTGGGCCCAGTCGATTTCCGGATAGGCGGAGAGATGGGCGTTGTAATTACCCACGGCACCGTTGATCTTGCCCAACAGCTCGGTTTCCCGGATCTGTTTTACCTGGCGCCGCAGACGGTGAACGACGTTCGCCAGCTCTTTGCCCACGGTCGTGGGCGAGGCCGTCTGGCCGTGAGTGCGCGACAGCATCGGTTGTTCGGCATGGTCATGAGAAAGCTGCGCCAACTTGTCGACAACGCGGTCCATGGCCGGTAGCAGGCCGTGGTCCAGGCCTTCCCGCAGCATCAGCGCATGGGAGAGGTTATTGATGTCTTCAGAAGTGCAGGCGAAGTGAACAAATTCCGTGACAGCGTGCAGCTCAGGAACGCTGGCGATCTTTTCCTTGATGAAGTACTCCACCGCTTTCACATCGTGATTGGTGGTGCGTTCGATGTCCTTGATACGCTCTGCGTCTTCCAGGCTGAATTCGCTCACCAGACGGTCCAGGAAGCCGTTGGCGTCGGCGGAAAACGCAGGAACCTCGGCCACGCCAGGGTGAGCGGCCAGTTTCTGTAGCCAGCGGATCTCGACGGTCACCCGGTTCCGGATCAGGCCATACTCACTGAAAATTTCACGGAAGACGCTGACCTTGTTGCCATAGCGTCCATCGACCGGGGAAATGGCGGTCAGGGCGGTGAGTTCCATCGAAAACCTCTCAAGTCATCAAAGAATCGGATCAAAAGAAAATAGGGGTGCATATCATACACCACCGCCGGCTCTGAATCAGCGCCGTCAGTGGTAGAGGGAGCGATTGGCTTCTTCGGCAAGCTCTTTGGCAAGCCCGATCACTTTCTTGCGGGCAAAGATCAGTTGCCAGCGTCGGCCGCCGGTCTGGCGCCAGAGCACTGCGGAACGGATACCCGCCAGCAGCAGTGCCCGCACTTTCGCGGCATTCTCCTCGCGTTGGAGCACAGAGGGGTTACCGCTCACCTGGATACGCTGGCGAAAGGTGCTGATGGTATCGGCGTAGACGGAAGCCAGATTGCTGATCAGGTTCGGGTGTGTGTACCCGAAGTGGCTGGCGGTGTGCCTGGCCTGATCAATGCGACTGCCAATCACGTCCAGCATGTCAGAGCGGCGATTCAGTTTGGATTCGAGCTGGATCAGGTTGAGGGCGTAGCGCAGAACTTCGATGTCCTGCTGCCGTGACTGCTGGCTGAGCACCGAGGACAGGGTGACGAGGCCTTCGCGGATATCGCGAAGCTCGCCTCCGTAGACGTCCAGTGTGTTCTCCGGGTTGGTGGCAAACAGGGAACGGATAGATGTTTCCAGGCTGGCCTCGTTGCACTGGCCATTGTGGGCAATCTGCTGGACCAGGTTGGCGGCCTGGAATACCCCGGCCAACGCCAGGGTCTGATCCTTGAGTGAGCGGCTCATGCGGTCTGTTCCTCGGAACGTGTGCCGGTCAGACGGTCTGGAAGTGGTTCGTCGTCACGCCAGGTCTGCTCAATAACGCCGCCACCAAGGCACACCTCGCCGTCGTAGAAAACCACGGACTGCCCGGGCGTGACAGCCCGCTGGGCGTCGTCAAAATCGACGCGGACACCGCCGTCGATCAACAGAACCTGGCAATCCTGATCCGGCTGGCGATAACGGGTCTTGGCCTTGCAGCGGAAATGTCCAGCAGGTGCCTCTCCGGCAACCCAGTCGATCGGACCGGATACGAGGCCACGGGAAAAGAGCAGGGGATGGTGTTTGCCCTGAACCGCAACAAGCACATTGCGGCTGAGGTCTTTCTCCGCCACATACCAGGGCTCGTCCCCGAATTCACTGAGACCGCCAATGCCCAGGCCCTGTCTCTGGCCGATGGTGTGATACATAAGGCCCTGGTGCCGGCCAATTTTCTGGCCGTCCGGTGTTTCAATGTCGCCGGGCTGGGCCGGAAGGTATTGCTTCAGGAAGTCTTTGAACTTGCGTTCGCCGATAAAGCAGATACCGGTGGAGTCTTTTTTATCATGGGTAACGAAACCCTGTTGTTCGGCAATACGGCGGACTTCCGGTTTTTCCAGCTCGCCGACCGGGAAAAGGGTCCGCGCAATGCGGTCGCCGGAGACGGCATGCAGGAAATAGCTCTGGTCCTTGTTCGGATCCAGTCCCTTCAGGAGTTGGGCCTTGCCCGTTGAACCAGCAATCGGCCGTTGCCGGGCGTAGTGGCCCGTTGCAATATAGTCGGCACCAAGGGTGATGGCATAGTCCAGAAAAGCCCGGAATTTCACTTCTTTGTTACAAAGAATATCCGGATTGGGTGTTCGTCCGGCCTGATATTCAGAGAGGAAGTGCTCAAAAACCCGGTCCCAGTACTCGGCTGCAAAACTGGCGGTGTGCAGTTTGATGCCGATGGCATCGGCAACGGCCTGGGCGTCGGCCAGATCTGTCATGGCTGTGCAGTACTCGGTGCCGTCATCCTCGTCCCAATTTTTCATGAACAGGCCTTCAACCTGATAGCCCTGGTCTTTCAGAAGCCAGGCGGCCACTGAAGAATCCACGCCGCCGGACATGCCGACGATCACACGCGTGTTGGCGTTACTGTTTGGAGAGGAGGCTTCGGGTGCGTTGGTCATGACAGCTTCGTTACCGACTAAAAAACCGCGAGTTTATCATCTTTCCGAGGGTGGCGTCTGCGCGTCCACCACCACGTCCAGCGGGTATCGCCGGCCGTTTCGGTAATCTTCTATGCACTGGATGACCAGCGGACTGCGCAGTTTGTCCCCCAGCGCGCGGATTTCATCCAGGGTGAGCCAGTGGGCGGCGATGATGCCATCGTCCAGCTGTTCAGTAACCCGGTCGCCAGCCCGCGCAGCGTAGCAGAAACGATAGTAGGTAACGCCGTTGGCCGGAGCCTTGTAGGTGTAAATGCCAAGGAAGTGTATGGGCTCTATGTTCCAGCCTGTCTCTTCAAGGGTTTCCCGTCGAACGGCATCCAGAATGGCTTCATCTTCTTCGATATGGCCAGCCGGCTGGTTGAAAACAACCTTGCCGCCGCTGATCTCTTCAACCATCAGGTAACGGCCGGCTTCATCCTCGACTATGACGGCCACGGTAGCATGGGGTGTCCAGGTCATGATTTCCGGTTTCTCCTGGTTCGGGCGCCAGCGGCGTTGCCGCGGCGGGTTGGTTTTGGTGAAGCGGGTAAATTGACGGTGACCGTTCGATGGGCTCCGGATTCGAGGCCGTCAAGGGTCCAGTCACCAATCCGATACCGGATCAGGCGAAGTGTCGGAAACCCGACGGCAGCGGTCATTCGACGTACCTGCCGGTTCTTGCCCTCGGTTATCGTCAGTTCAATCCAGCTCGTCGGAATGTTATCCCGATGACGCACCGGAGGCACTCTCGGCCAGACCGTCGGGGCAGGCATTCTGTCGGCTTTTGCCGGCCGGGTCAGACCATCCTTGAGCTGCACACCGCTAGCCAGGTGTCTCAGTGCTTCTTCAGAAATGTTTCCTTCTACCTGCACCCAGTAGGTCTTTGGCATCTTCAGTGATGGTGACGCTATGCGGTGTTGCAGGGAGCCTTCAGCGGTCAGAAGGAGCAGGCCCTCGGAATCGTAGTCCAGACGTCCGGCCGGATATATGCCCGGGATGTGCACGTAATCTGCCAGGGTAGCGCGAGGTGGTTTACTTCCGGAAGCGCCATCGTCTGTGAATTGGCTCAGAACATGAAAGGGTTTATTGAAAAGCACGAGTTCGGCCATGCGCAGGTCTTTCCCGGATATCCGCTGTCTTTGAGCAGTGCAGCGTACTGCAAACAGGAAGGCTGGCAAAGTAGGGCGGGCGCCACCGCCCAGGGGGACCTGTCACCCGACGTTTTTTGAAGGACAAAAAAAGAGACCCCCACCAGCAGACGACCGGTGGGTGTGATTTTGCGTTACCAGAACAGGTCAGGCGTTGACTGCACGGGGCGGATAGCCGTCCCTGCCTGATTCCTGCTGGCCGGATTGTCCGGCAGAGTCGCTGCTGGCGTCAGTTTGCGCCTTGCTGGCAGGCAGCTCGTCGGGAACGATGTTGACTGCGTGAATGCCCTTGTCGCTGGGCTTTTTGTCGAAGGTTACGGCCTGGCCGGCTTTTAAGGTCTTGTAGCCGTCCATTTGCACCGAAGAGAAGTGCGCAAACAGGTCGTCACTGCAGCCATCCTCGATGATGAATCCGTACCCTTTGGCATTGTTGAACCACTTGACCTTGCCTCTTGGCATGATGAACTCCCCTGTTCTTTTGCTGTCTCTATTCTTGTTAATTCTCTGTGTGCCTATCGGCGCCGTCGCACAGTCGGTCCGAATCCTGTTACACAAACCTTGCATGGATTTACATTATTTTACATTGCAACTTAACTTTCGGCCAATCATTGCGGTGAGTCAATAGTTTCTATGCCTGGAATGTGTGGTTGAACGCAGTCTGGAAGCGGTATCATGTTCGTATTGATAAATATCTCATGCCCCGCTTGAAAACCCCGGGGCGGACATCCACATTTAACAAGGGCACCGATAAACCGGTAAGGAATGATGCGGACTATCGAAAATTCTCTACTAGTATTCAATCAGGGGGAGGACGAACAACCGGGGCGACAGGATGACCTCAGCGTTGCTCCCGAGAAGCCCGCTCTCAAGCGCCCGGCGCGATACAGGGTGGTGCTTCTGAACGATGATTACACGCCCATGGATTTTGTGGTCGATGTGTTGATGAAGTTCTTCGGAATGAATGAGGAAAAGGCGACGCAGGTGATGCTGCTCGTCCATACACAGGGAAAAGCTGTATGCGGGGTATATACCCGGGACATCGCGGAAACAAAGGCGGCACAGGTGAACCAGTATTCTTCGGAATGCGAACATCCGCTCCTTTGCGAGATTGAACGTGCGGACTGATAGACGTTGGGGTGGCCCATGCTGAGCAAAGATCTAGAAATTACGCTGAATACGGCCTTCAAGAATGCCCGGGACAAGCGTCATGAGTTCATGACTGTGGAGCATTTGTTGCTGGCCCTACTGGATAATGAATCGGCAGTGGGCGTCCTGAAAGCCTGTGGTGCAGACCTCAAGCGGCTTCAGGAAGAGCTTGTCGAATTCGTGGACTCCACCACACCTTTGATTCCGAGCAGCGACAGTGAGCGCGAGACCCAGCCAACACTGGGGTTCCAGCGAGTCCTGCAAAGGGCTGTGTTCCATGTGCAGTCCTCGGGCAAGAAAGAGGTAACCGGCGCCAATGTGCTGGTGGCCATTTTTAGTGAACAGGAAAGCCAGGCGGTGTATGTGCTCAAGAAACAGAGCATTGCCCGCATTGATGTGGTCAACTTTGTTTCCCACGGTATTTCCAGGGTTCAGGGCGCCGAAGATCAGGAGAGTCAGGATCAGGCGTCCCACGAGGAGGCTGGCGAGGAAGGCGGACAATCCAAGCCGCTTGAAAGCTACGCCACCAACCTGAACGAGCAGGCCCGTCAGGGCCGCATTGATCCGCTGATCGGCCGTGAACACGAAGTCGAGCGGGTGGTGCAGATCCTTGTACGCCGCCGGAAGAACAATCCGCTTCTGGTCGGCGAGGCCGGGGTTGGCAAAACCGCCATCGCAGAGGGGCTCGCCAAGCGTATCGTCGACGGACAGGTCCCCGATATTATTTCCGATGCGGTGGTCTACTCGCTGGATCTGGGTGCCCTGCTGGCCGGAACCAAGTACCGCGGCGATTTCGAAAAGCGTCTGAAAGGTCTGCTTGCCGAACTCAAGAAAGAAAACCACGCGATCCTGTTCATCGACGAGATCCACACCATCATCGGAGCGGGCTCTGCCTCCGGCGGCGTGATGGATGCGTCGAATCTGTTGAAGCCCATGCTCAGTTCGGGTGAAATCCGGTGCATTGGCTCAACGACGTTCCAGGAGTTCCGGGGTATTTTCGAGAAAGACAGCGCCCTGGCGCGCCGTTTCCAGAAAATCGATGTGAACGAGCCCAGTGTTGAGGACACCTACCAGATCCTGAAGGGCCTCAAGCCGAATTTCGAAAAGCACCACGATCTCAAATACACCGACAAGGCGCTTCGGGTGGCTGCAGAGTTGTCCGACCGTTACATCACCGATCGGCACTTGCCGGACAAGGCGATTGACGTCATTGACGAGGCGGGCGCGCGCCAGCGGCTGCAGCCGGAAGGCAAGCGTAAGAAGACCGTTGATGTCACCGAGATCGAGGATGTGGTTGCAAATATTGCCCGTATCCCACCGAAGAACGTGTCTACCAGCGACAAGGATCTGCTGCGGAACCTGGAGCGGGATCTGAAGATGACGGTCTTTGGTCAGGATCCGGCCATCGAATCGCTGTCCACTGCCATCAAGCTGGCTCGCGCCGGGCTCAAGGCCCCCGAGAAGCCAGAGGGTGCCTTCCTGTTCGCAGGGCCGACCGGTGTCGGTAAAACCGAGGTTACCAAGCAGTTGGCGAAGGTTCTGGGTATCGAACTGGTACGCTTTGATATGTCGGAGTATATGGAGCGGCACACCGTATCACGGCTGATCGGTGCGCCTCCGGGCTACGTTGGGTACGATCAGGGTGGCCTGTTGACCGAGTCGGTGAACAAGCATCCGCACTGTGTCCTGCTGCTGGACGAGATCGAGAAGGCCCATCCGGAAGTGTTCAACCTCCTGCTGCAGGTCATGGATCACGGCACGCTGACCGATAACAACGGCCGCAAGGCAGATTTCCGCCACGTCATTCTGGTAATGACCACCAACGCTGGTGCCGAGAGCATGGCTCGTCGCTCTATTGGCTTCAGCGAGCAGGATCACAGCACCGACGGCATGGAAATTATCAGCAAGACCTTCACGCCGGAATTCCGAAATCGCCTGGACGGTATCATCCAGTTCGGCGACCTGCAGATCGATACCATCACCCACGTGGTGGACAAGTTCCTCACCGAGCTGCAGGCGCAGCTGGATGAGAAGCATGTGGTTCTGCATGTGGATGACGAGGCGAAGGCCTGGCTGGCCGAGAAGGGCTATGACGTCACCATGGGCGCCCGCCCCATGTCCCGCCTGATCCAGGACAAGATCAAGCGGCCGCTGGCCGAGCAGATCCTGTTCGGGCGCCTTTCAGAGAAAGGCGGGGATGTCTTCATCCACCTGCGGGATGACGAGCTGGTATTCGAGTACGAGGACGAGCCTGCAGAGGCGGTCTGAGACAGGCTCGATTAAAGAAAAACCGCTGGCCGGGTAACCGGCAGCGGTTTTTTTGTGCCCTGACGAAAAAAGCCCCCGAAGGGGCTTTCAGATGTCATGGGAGCATCAACGGGCGCGATATACGATCCGGCCCTTGCTCAGGTCATAGGGAGTCAGCTCAACCTTGACCTTGTCACCTGTCAGGATGCGGATGTAGTTCTTGCGCATCTTTCCGGAGATATGGGCTGTCACAACATGACCGTTGCTCAGCTCAACGCGGAACATGGTGTTTGGAAGGGTATCGATAATAACGCCTTCCATTTCAATGGCATCTGATTTCGGCATTCAGTAGAAACCTCGTTTGAATATGCTTCTCGTGATTCTAAATTGCGCAATTCTGCCTGATTTATCGGCGTTTGGCAAAGTTAGCCTGCGTCCAGTTCACGCCAGTGCCCGTCTCTCAGTGCTTCGATGGGTCGGAAGCGTGTTTTGTAATTCATTTTTCGGCACTGCTTGATCCAGTAACCGAGGTACAGGTGGGGCAGCCCCCTGCGGCAGGCTTCCTCAATTTGCCAGAGGATTGCGAAGGTGCCCAGGCTGCGGTCCTCCAGATCAGGATCGAAAACCGTATAGATGGCCGAAAGGCCATCGTCCAGAAGATCGACTGCTGCCAGTCCTACCAGCCGTTCGCCCTGGTGGATTTCCAGAAACCAGGAATCGGTTGCGCCTTCTACCAGAAACGAGGTGAACTGTTCCCGGGTCGGCGGGTACATGTCGCCGTCCTTGTGCCTTTGTTCGATGTAATTGGCGTAGAGCTGGTAATACCTCTCCGCAAAGGTGGCGGGCGCCATGGTGCACTGCAAATCCTTGTTTTTCCGGAGAACACGCCGCTGGCTTCTGTCCGGCTTGAAATCATCAACTTTCAACCGAACCGGTATGCAGGCATTGCACTGCTCACAGTGAGGGCGGTAGTAGTGGGATCCGCTGCGGCGAAAGCCGAGAGCCGTGAGTTGGCTGTAAAGCTTTTTGTCGATATGAGCCCGCGGATCCACAAACATGGTGGTGGCCTCGCGGTCTGGCAGGTAGCTGCAATCGTGCGGTGGTGTCGCGAAGAACACCAGGGTTCTGAGATTGCTCATTCACTCCTCCGGCCCGGGCCAACGCCATCGGAAGGTCCAGTCGGTCTGATCCGGTTTCTGATCGATGCTCATCCTGAGTATAGATAAAAACTCTTCCCGTGGAATAGTCCGTGCGCCCATGGTAAGCAGGTGCCGGCTCTCTACCTGGCAATCCATAATCCGGTAGCCCCAGAGCTGTAACTGGTGCGCCAGGTGAACCATGAGAACTTTGGACGCGTTGGTTTCCAGAGAAAACATGGATTCACCGAAGAAACACCGGCCAATGGCCAGTCCGTACATGCCACCGGCCAATTCACCACGCTGGTTCCAGATTTCGATGGAGTGGGCGACGCCCATGCGATGCAGCTCTGAGTAGCTGGCAATCATTTCTTCGGTAATCCAGGTACCTTCGGCACGGGTTGAGGCGCACAGGCGGATGATTCGTCCGAAGTGTCTGTCTGCGGTTACCTGGAAGCGTTGTTGGTTCAGGGTCCGGCGCAGGCTCCGTGAAACGTGGATTTCGTTCGGAAAAAGGACACACCGCGGATTCGGTGACCACCACAAAATGGGCTGGTCGTCGCTGTACCAGGGGAAGATGCCGTTCCGGTAGGCCAGTATGAGTCGCTCGGTGGAAAGGTCGCCGCCGAGGGCAAGAAGGCCGTCCGGGTCGTCCAGGGCTTCGTTGGCGGGGGGGAACCAGAGTTGGTCCGGGTCTAGCCAGGGTAGTGAGGTCATCCTTCTCCGGTTTTTACTGCCTAGTTCGCGTTGATCTGAATACTAACGGGCCTGGGAGTCGCGCCCGGGAGGGCCAGCCTTCTAAAACACGCTGTGAATACGTCCATGTACGCTTGGCTCCGCCATCCCTGGCTCCGCACAGTTTTAGAAGGCTGGCCCTCCCGACCTCGATCAATTTCCGTTTGGTCTTCTAAAAGACTAGATCAATCCTGCTGATCCAGAAACTTTTCCGCATCCAGGGCGGCCATGCAACCGAAGCCGGCAGAGGTGACGGCCTGGCGGTAGACGTGGTCCGCTACGTCGCCGGCGGCGAATACGCCGGGAATGCTGCTCTGGGTGGCCATGCCTTCGAGGCCGGAGCGGATGCGGATGTAGCCGTTTTCCATGTCCAGTTGGCCCTGGAACAGATCGGTGTTCGGTTTGTGGCCGATGGCGATGAATACGCCGGCCAGGTCCATTTCCTGGGTGGAGTCGTCTTTGGTGCTTTTGACGCGCATACCGGTGACGCCGGTGCCGTCGCCCAGGACTTCGTCGAGGGTGTGGTCCCAGACGATCTTGACGTTGCCGTTTTCGGCTTTTTCAAACAGTTTGTCCTGGAGGATCTTCTCGGCACGCAGGCTGTCGCGGCGGTGCACCAGGGTCACTTCGTCGGCTATGTTGGAGAGGTACAGAGCCTCTTCGACCGCGGTGTTACCGCCGCCAATAACGGCAACTTTCTGTTTTTTGTAAAAAAAACCGTCGCAGGTGGCGCAGGCGGAGACGCCCTGGCCTTTGAATTTCTCTTCAGACTCGAGGCCGAGATACATAGCGGAGGCGCCGGTAGCAATGATCAGGGTGTCGCAGGTGTACTCGCCGCCATCGCCCTTGAGGCGGAATGGGCGGTTACGGAGGTCGGCTTCGTTGATGGTGTCGTAGACGATGCTGGTTTCGAAGCGTTCGGCATGCTTGAGCATGCGCTGCATGAGCTCCGGGCCCTGAACGCCGTCGTTGTCGCCGGGCCAGTTGTCGACGTCGGTGGTGGTGGTGAGCTGGCCGCCGACTTCAATACCGGTAATCAGGGTCGGATTCAGGTTGGCGCGGGCTGCGTAAACGGCAGCGGTGTAACCTGCGGGGCCAGAACCGAGGATGATCAGTCGGGAATGTTTGGTGTCGCTCATTGGGAATTCTCTCACTGAAAAAGCCGTACGTTGCCGGGCCCCGGTTTCAGGGCCAGACGCTTCGGGGAAAGGAGCAAAGGCTAACATGAAAGGCGCGGTCTGCCATTCGTTTTGGCCAATTCCGCTTATAAAACCTTGCTATTTACTCAAGCACAGAAACAGTTGCCAACAGCTGACGAACCCTTTCCGCGCTTTTGCCGGACTCGCCCTGTTCGAGACGGTGGGCTGCCACTGCAGGGAACACGGCCTGGATGTCGTCAGGCAGCACGTGATGACGCCCCTCCATCAGGGCCCAGGCCTTGGCGGCCCGCACCAGTCCCAATCCCGCCCGGGGCGAAAGCCCGTACAGAAGGCCGGGCATTCTCCGGCTCTGTTCCAGCAACCGTTGCACGTAATCCAGAAGTGCCGGGCTGGCGGTTATCCGGGTAACGCCCTCCTGCAGGGTTTTCAGGTCGGCCTGGGAGAGCAGGGTCGGCAGCTTTTCGGTCATGGCACGTCGGTCTTCGCCCTCCAGCAGCTCCCGCTCGGCCCGTGGGTCCGGATAGCCGAGGCGAAGACGCATGAGGAACCGGTCCAGTTGGGACTCGGGCAGGGGATAGGTGCCGCCCTGCTCGATGGGATTCTGGGTGGCAATTACGAAGAACGGATGGGGCAGTGGCCGGGTCTCGCCCTCGATGGACACTTGCCGTTCTTCCATGGCTTCGAGCAGAGCGCTCTGCGTTCGCGGTGATGCCCGGTTGATTTCATCAGCCAACACCACCTGGGCAAAGATCGGGCCGGGGTGGAATACCAGGCTGCCGGCCTGTTTGTCGTACATGGAGTAACCCAGCACATCCGCCGGAAGCAGGTCGTTGGTGAACTGGATGCGCTGGTACGTCAGCCCCATCACCTTGGCCAGGGCATGAGAAAGAGTGGTTTTGCCCATGCCGGGGATATCTTCGATCAGCAGGTGCCCCCGGGCCAGAAGCCCGCAGAGGGCAAGGCGTACCTGTTGGTCTTTGCCCAGGAGTATCTGGTTCAGTTCACTGACTACGGTATCGACCAGTTTTTTCATTCGGGGCTCAGTCTCTTACGCGTTTGAGGATGTCGCCGTAGGCGTCTATTCGGCGATCTCTCAAATACGGCCAGATACGGCGAACCGATTCACTGCGGCTGCGATCCAGGGTGACGGCAAGGATGCATTCGGAGCTGTCATCGCCCCGGGCCAGCAACTCACCCTGCGGGCCACAGATAAAACTGTTACCCCAGAAACGGATGCCGTCACTGTGCCCGGAGGGGTCGGGTTCGGTGCCTACCCGGTTCGGAGCCACGACTGGCAGGTTGTTGGCAACGGCATGGCCCCTTTGCACGGTGACCCAGGCGTCCAGTTGACGCGCCTGTTCATCGGGGTCATCCGTTACATCCCAGCCGATCGCAGTTGGGTAGATCAGGATCTCGGCGCCAGCCAGGGCCATCAGCCTTGCGGCCTCGGGGTACCACTGGTCCCAGCACACCAGCACGCCGAGCCTGCCGACAGACGTATCGATAGGCGTGAAACCGCTGCGGCCATCGTTGAACTGGGCGTCACCGGGCGTGAAGTAGAATTTTTCATAGAACCCCGGGTCGTCCGGAATGTGCATTTTCCGGTACAGCCCTGCCAGGGAGCCGTCTTTCTCAAATACAACCGCCGTGTTGTGATACACGCCGTTCATACGACGTTCGAAAATGGATCCAACCAGCACAATACCCAGTTCCCGGGCCAGGTCAGACAGGCGCTTGCTGGTAGGGCCGGGAATCGGCTCTGCCAGCTCGAAAACAGACGTTTCCTCGGTCTGGCAGAAATATAGGGTGGCGTGAAGTTCCTGGAGGATCACCAGGTTGGCGCCACTGGCTACGGCCTCACGAACCAGTTTCTCGGTAGTGGCGAGGCTGGCGGCCTTGTCGCTGCTACAGGCCTGCTGGATGACGGCAACATTGATTTGGCTTTTGCGCAACTCACTGCTCATCAACTGACTACTCCGGCGGGAATTTGCATGGTCACACAGTGAAGGCTGCCATGCTGACGAATCAAGGGCCGGCAATTGATCGGCACTATTGCTCGTGTCGGAAAGATCTCTTTCATGACAGCAATGGCGTCCTGATCCTGATCAACGCCGTAAACAGGAAGCAAAACCGCCTCGTTGATGATCAGGAAGTTGGCGTAGGTGGCCGGAAGACGCTCACCGTCCTCATCATGGATGGCATCAGGCCAGGGCAGAGGCGTCAGCTTGTAGGGCGCGCCGTCGGCCTGGCGGAACTCCTGAAGTTCCTCCTCCATGGCTGCCAACGCGCTGTAGTGTTCATCCGCCACATCTGGGCAAGTCACGTAGCAGATGTGATCCGGGGCGCAAAATCGGGCGAGGGTATCGATGTGGCTGTCGGTGTCATCCCCGGCAAGATAGCCGTGGTTGAGCCAGAGAATCCGCCGGATTCCCAGCACCTCGGAAAGCAGCTGTTCAATCGCCGTGCGATCCATGGCCGGGTTTCGGGTGGGCGTCAGCAGGCACTCGGATGTGGTCAGCAGGGTGCCCTGACCATCCGATTCAAATGAACCCCCTTCCAGCACAAAACCGACCTGCTGCATCCTGGTTGTGCCGAAGACGCCAGCATTGAAAAGGTGATTATTTAACGCATCGTCCTTTTCCCAGGGGAACTTTCCGCCCCAGGCGTTGAACCTGAAATCCAGCAGTGTCGGCCCTTCATCGGTGAGAATGGTGATGGGTCCATGGTCGCGGGCCCAGGTGTCATTCGCCGGTGCCGGAACCGATCTCACGCGTCCCGGAAAGCCATTGTCCTCGGCGTACCGATTGAGGTCCCGTTCTAGCTCCTGAAGGCGGACAACGTGTTCGCAACTGATGACAAGGTGTTCGTGTGGGAGTACGGCTTTCGCGATGTCGAGGAACACCGGTTCAACTTCGTCGATCAGGCCTGCCCAGTCGGTTCCCGGGTGGGGCCAGGTCAGCATGACGGCACTCTGGGGCGCCCACTCTGCGGGCAACACTCGTTTGGTTGTCACTACGTCACCTTGAATCATAAAAGACGCCATTCTAACCAACGATTGGTTGAACGTCAGGACATGGGAAGGGAATTTCCAGCCTGGAAAGGCCCCTCGGGCCTTCAGCGATTCGGCTTGAGAACGGTATGGATAACCCGGTCGCCTTCGAAATACACGATAAAGCCCTGATAGTGCCACTGGGTGATCGGTGGCTGGCCCACGGGACCTTCAATTTCCACGGGTGCACCCCAGGAGGCGCGCACTGATGACTGGCTCATGCCAGAGCCGGGGAAGCTGGCCTGGTCGCGATCGGCCTGGGTGCCGACTGGCACGCGGACTTCTTCAGCTACCGCGGACGTCATCGGGAAAAGGGCCAGTGTGGCAGTCACTGCCAGTGCGCCGAACAGGGTAGTTTGCTTTCTCATTGATGGGTCTCCATGAAAACTGATGTCCTCGGGAGGACATGGATAAAGCGTAATATCCGAAAAAGATTAGCAAAAGTCACTCGTTTTTCCCCAGTCTACTCCTTTTGACGCTGTCGAATCTGCCACCGCATCACATGTCGTGCGATTTGCTGGCGATCGCTGTCCTCAATCCGGGCGAATTCGGTGTGGACCCTTGCTCCGCCTGACGAATCGGGGTGTACCTCGATAACTCGGGCAACTGCGCGGGGCTGGAAAAGTTCGGGTGGGAGGGTCATTCGAACGGCGAGCCGGTCTCCCGGCTGCCAGGCAGGGGTGCTGCTCGAGAACGACAGCCCACCCTCGCTCAGGGTTACTTCCTGCCAGTCCTCAGGTTGCAACGGATTTTGCTCAAAGGCCATAATGCGCGCAAGCGTGTCCAGCTTGCCGTTCAGGGATTTGATCAGTCCGGTAAGCAGCCGGTCTTTTTCGGCAAGGCTGGCAAGCTGGGATTTAACGTCCTGATCCAGCCGCCTGAATTCAGCTTTCAGGCTCTCAAGATGGTCGCCGTCGAAGGCATCTTCTTCCATTGCGGTGCCAGGCGCCAGCTTGCGGATCTCCAGGCCGATCCGGTCTTCAATGCGGAAAAAGTCCCGCCGTTCGGGTGAATAGTCCACCGGTTGGTTGGGGATGTCGGACGACTGCATCGCGGCTCCGGAAGGCTGAATTTTTATTTGGTACAGAACAGTTTAGCAGTTTCCCGTCGTGCTGGAAGGTACCCGGGAAAACCAGACCACGACAGACCGGAAGGTAGCAACAGGCACCTCTCAATGTTCAGACCCTTATCACTCTATATTGGCTTGCGTTACACGGCCGCCAAACGCCGCAATCACTTCATTTCCTTTATTTCCCTGACCTCCATGATCGGGCTGATGCTGGGAGTTGCGGTTCTGATCATCGTGCTCTCGGTCATGAACGGTTTCGATCGGGAGCTCAAGCAGAGAATTCTCGGGATGGTGCCCCACGCTACCATTCAAGGCGCCGGGCCGCTTGACGACTGGCAATCAATCGACGCGAAGGTGCAGCAGCACCCCCGCGTGCTGGCTGCTGCGCCTTTCATACAGGGGCAGGGTATGGTTACCGGCGGTGGAAATGTTCGCGGGGTCGTGCTTAACGGCATTCTCCCGGAAGAGGAGCGCACGGTTTCTATCATTGAAAACCACATGGTCGAAGGCAGTCTCAACGATCTGGTTTCTGGCGAATTCGGCATCATCATCGGTCGGTTGATGGCGGCCAGCCTGCGTCTTCAGATCGGTGACAAGGTAACCGTGGTCCTGCCGGAAGCCTCGGTTACGCCGGCTGGGGTCCTGCCCAGGCTCAAACGGTTCACGGTCAAGGGCATCTTCAGTGTCGGGGCAGAACTGGATGGCAATTACACCCTGATTCACATGGATGATGCCGCCAAGCTCATGCGGACCGGGGGCAAAGCCGAGGGTATTCGCCTGCTGGTGGATGACCTTTTTGCCGCTCCCAAGGTGTCGCAGCAGGCTGCTGAGTCGCTGGGCGGCCGGTATTACGTATCCGACTGGACCCGAACCCACGGCAACCTGTTCCAGGCCATCCGCATGGAGAAAACCATGATCGGCCTGCTGCTGATGTTTATCGTGGCTGTCGCTGCATTCAATATCGTGTCCACGCTGGTGATGGTGGTTACCGACAAAACCGGTGACATCGCCATCCTCAGGACCATGGGGGCAACACCGGGACGCATCATGCGTATCTTCATTGTTCAGGGGGCGGTCATCGGTATCTTCGGAACCATTGTTGGCACGGCGTTGGGCGTTTTCGGAGCGCTCAACATCA
The DNA here is from genome assembly GCF_000166295.1 of Marinobacter adhaerens HP15. Classification (NCBI taxonomy): domain Bacteria; kingdom Pseudomonadati; phylum Pseudomonadota; class Gammaproteobacteria; order Pseudomonadales; family Marinobacteraceae; genus Marinobacter; species Marinobacter adhaerens. The sequence continues at coordinate 2,170,957 of NC_017506.1, read as the reverse complement.
GTGCCTTTATTTCCTGGCTGGAGGGAGCGCTTGGCCACCAGTTCCTGAGCGCGGACGTTTACTTCATCAGCTATCTGCCTTCCCAGCTGCAATGGCAGGACGTGTTTATCATCAGTGGCGCCGGCCTCGCTATGAGTCTGTTGGCAACGATTTATCCGGCCTGGCGGGCTTCCAGGGTGGATCCGGCGGAGGCGCTTCGTTATGAGTAAGGAACAATCCGCAATGGCACACTCTGCCCTGGTAATAGACTGCCGTCAGGTGACCCGAACCTATAACGAGGGTCTCGGCAAGCTCACCATTTTTTCGGATATCTCGCTCGAAGTTGCGCAGGGGGAGACCGTTGCCATTGTGGGCAGCAGTGGTGCCGGAAAAACCACGTTGCTCAACTTGTTGGGCGGGCTCGACAAGCCATCTTCCGGCCAGATTTCCATTTGTGGCGAAGACATTCACCGGCTTTCCGAGGGACGGCGCGCCCGGTTCCGGAATGCCCATCTCGGGTTTGTCTATCAGTTCCATCACCTGTTGCCGGAGTTCACCGCTCTGGAAAACGTGATGATGCCTTGTGCGTTGGGCGGTATGGCGGTATCCAGGTCGAGGGACAAGGCGGCCAGCCTGCTGCAGCGGGTTGGGCTTGCCGAACGGCTGGATCACAAACCCGGCGAGCTGTCCGGTGGCGAACGCCAGCGGGTGGCCATTGCCCGGGCACTGGTCAACGAACCGGACTGTGTTCTGATGGACGAACCGACGGGCAACCTGGATGAACATACCGGAGAAGGGGTGCAGGCGCTGATCGAGTCATTGAGGGATCAGCTGGGTATTGCCTTTGTCATGGTCACCCATGACATGAAAATGGCCAGAAGCCTGGGGCGTGTCATGCGGCTTGAGCAGGGTCGCCTGATTCAGGAAGCCTGATCAGCCTCACGACGGCGTCTGAGTCGTGCGGTGCGTCGCACCTGCCAGTCAGAGCGAATTTTCCGGCGCCACAGATACTGGATAATCAGGTAGGCCACGCAAGCGGAGACCGTTGCGACCACCAGGGACCCGAGATAGAGGGGAATGCCGATATCCAGCAGCCGCTCGCTGATCCAGGACCACGAGAGCTCGAAATCAAAACTGAGTACAGGCCGATCCAGAGCCCAGGCGCCAATCTTGTAGTTGAAATAGAACATTGGCGGCATGGTTACAGGGTTGCTGATCCATACCAGGACCACTGAAAGCGGCAGGTTGGCATTGAACCAGATGGCAAAAAAGGCCGCCGCGAGCATCTGGAAGGGCATGGGAATAAAGCAGAACCAGATGCCGACGAGAAAGGCCCGCGCAACACTGTGACGGTTGATGTGCCACAGGTTCGGTTCATGAAGGATATCGCCCAGAAAGCTCAGCGACTGCATCGCTTGCACCTTCTCTGGTGAGGGCAGATAGCGTTTCATGAACTTCTTTGGCATTGGAAGTTCTGCCTTTAGACGGAGTTAGTAGACCGGCTCATCGGATGTCGCCGGTGTTTGTGACATACAGGAGGACAAGGATTGTCCGGAAGTATCAACAGACCGGTGGGCCCTTCGGGCGACTCCGGTTCCGCAGCGCTGGGCGTTATCGCCTTCTCTTGTGGCGTTATCTTACTGTATTGGTTGTCGATACTGCCACCTCCCACGTGGTTGATAGCCGCGATACCACTGCTGGCCTTAGGCCGGATCTGCGTTTCCCCGACCTTTGCCAGCTCCGCATTCGTATCTGCTCTTGGCATCATGGTCGGACTCTCCTGGGCCTCGTGGCATGCCAGTGACCGGCTTTCAACGGTTCTGCCGGCAAGCCTGGAACGCGAGCGTCTCTCTGTCTCGGGATACGTATGTGATATTCCTTCGCCCGGTAGCTTCAACAGTTTACGTTTCAGTTTCTGTGTCACCCAGTGGCACAACCTTCCCATCCCGACCCGAGAGGAAGCAAGGATGCCGGACCTGCTCAGGTTGTCCTGGTACGGTCACGGAATGGAGCGGCTCCCGGGCCAACGTTTGCGGCTGGAAGTCGTGCTCAAGCGCCCCCACGGCTCCCTGAACCCCGCGGGCTTTCGCTACGAGGACTGGCTGTTTCGCAAGGGCTACCGGGCCACGGGCAGCATTCGTAGCGTGGAGGTTGACCGGGATGTCGGGTGTTTCGTCCATTGCCAGTACCGGAAGCTGCATCGTTTGCTTCACCAATGGACCATCGAGCAATTTGGCGGTGCCCGTCATTTTCCGCTGGTTTCTTCGTTACTCATAGGTCATCGCGGCCACATGGAACAGAAGCACTGGGATGTGCTCAAGGCGACCGGCACCATTCACCTGGTTGCCATATCGGGCCTGCACCTGGGTCTGATCGCCCTGGGGGCAGGGTTTCTGTGCCGGCGACTGTTGCTGACTGTTCCGGCACACATAGTGAGCGATAGCTCAAGGCGTTGGTTTGCCTTCCTGGCCGTTATCCTCTGCTGTCTGGTTTATGCCCTGGCGGCGGGATTTACCGTTCCAACCCAGAGGGCTCTGGTGATGGTTGTGGCCGGTGGGTGGCTGGTACTGATGAGTCGTCAGGCCCCGGTCTGGAACGTTTTCCTGGCCGCGTTGGCTGCCGTTCTTGTGCTGGACCCTTTCGCGCCCCTGGACCAGGGATTCTGGCTTTCGTTCGCTGCGGTTGCCACCCTGATCACTGTATTCTCGTCGCGACTGGCTGGAACCGGGTGGCTGAGAGGACTCGTCCTGGCCCAGCTCGCGGTTTTTGGCGGATTATGGCCAATCCTCGAAATACTGGGGCAGGGCCAGCCCCTGGTAGGTTTGTTGGCCAACCTGGTCGCGATTCCCTGGGTATCCCTTGTGGTTATGCCAGTGCTTGTCGCGGGTGGGTTGCTTGCCGCCGTAGTTCCAGGCGCCGCCCAGCTGTTCTTACCAATATTCGATCTAACCCTCGGTGTTCTGTGGCAATGGCTCATGTGGCTTGCGCAATGGCAGGCGCCCGACATCCCGGCTGGTGTCCCGGAGCTTGTTGGCTGGGCGTTGCTGAGCGTCTCAGTATTGTGTTTGCCGTTCGCCATGTTCCGGCTTGTGGCGGTTCTTTCTGCGGTGTTGTGGCTGGTGTATCCGGCCCCTTCTTCCGAAAGGAATTCGTACGTTGCAGAGCCAGTTGTAAGGGTATGGGATGTTGGGCAGGGTCTTTCGGTTCTGGTCCGACACGGGCGCGAGGTTCTTGTCTACGATACCGGTCCCGCCGTGCCCGGCGTGTTTTCGGCCGTCGAATCCACGCTTTTGCCCAATCTGGCGGCTGAAGGAATCAAGCGAATTGACACCCTCGTGATCAGCCACGCCGACAGCGATCATGCCGGTGGCATCTCGGAGCTTTCCCGGAACGTCAGTGTCGGCCGTGTCATTGCTGGTGAGCCTGCGGCGGTCAGGCAGCAGGTTGGCGAACTGCCTGTGCAAGCCTGCAAACAGGCTGAAGATAGGCTGGGAGGATTGGTCCTCGAGTTCTGGCAGGGTGAGGGCGCACAAGAGGGTAACGACGCTTCCTGTGTGTTGCGTATCTACCACCCTGACTCCGGAACTGAGTGGCTCTTGCCGGGAGATATTACCGAACCCGTGGAGGCAGAGTATCTGGCTTATATGGCTGGCCGAGAGGACGTTCAGGTTCCTTCGAATCGCGTGCTCGTTGCGCCCCACCACGGGAGCAAAACCTCATCTTCCGAACCCTGGGTGCGCGTGCTGAGACCAGATCGGGTCATCTATACCGCTGGCTATCGCCACCGGTACGGTCATCCCCACCCGACGGTAACCGCACGTTACGCGGGGGTCGGAGCGGTGCCGCTGAACACAGCATGTTCAGGCAGCGTCGAGATGACCGTTGTCGATAAAAAGCTGGTATTAAAGGAAATGCGGCATGGCTCGTCGTTCTGGGTCGGTGGTTCGGGGCTTGCCCGTGACCAATGTAAAATACCGTGACATTGCAGGTGTGGCCTCCACGGGTAGCTATGCTAAAGTAGCGCGGCTTGCAAACAATCAGGGAGACCAAGCGTGTTCGAGCTGTTGAAAGCCGGTGGCATTCTGATGGTGCCAATTGTTGCCTGCTCCATTCTGGCGCTGGCCATCATTCTGGAGCGTTTCTGGACCCTTCGCGCTTCCAGGGTCGCGCCCCCCCAGACCATCAATGAGTTATGGCGCTGGATCAAGAAGAAAGAACTCAATGGCCGGAAACTGAAAGCCCTGCAGGGGTCATCGCCCCTGGGCCGGATTCTTGCCGGTGGCCTGCTTAACGCCAAGCATGGCCGCGAAATCATGAAAGAGAGCATCGAGCACGAGGCAAGCCAGGTCATCCATGATCTGGAGCGTTTCCTTAACCCGCTGGGTACCGTTGCGACGATCACCCCTCTGCTGGGACTGCTTGGTACCGTCATTGGCATGATCAAGGTATTTGCCGAGATCCAATTGGCCGGGGTTGGCAACGCCGGCAACCTCGCCGGTGGTATCTCTGAAGCGCTTATTACTACGGCCGCTGGCCTGAGCGTCGCCATCCCGGCACTTATATGCCACCGCTACTTTATCCGGAGAGTGGATGAGCTGGTCGTCGGCATGGAGCAGGAAGCGATCAAGCTGGTTGAGGTAGTGCACGGAGACCGCGAAATCGACGTGGAAGGAGCCTGAACGCCGTGAAGTTCAAGCGCCAGAGGAGCCAGGAAGTCGGGGTAGACCTGACGCCACTGATCGACGTGGTGTTTCTGCTGCTGATTTTCTTTATGGTTTCCACGACCTTTACCCGCGAGAGCCATCTGCAGGTTGAATTGCCTGAGGCCAGCGGCGAGCCTGCGCCGGCATCCGAAGTGCAGCAGATTGACGTGGTGATCAATGCCGAGGGGCAGTACATCCTGAACGACCGCACATTGGTCAATAATCGGCGGGAGACCCTAGAGCGGGGTGTCCGTGAACTGGCTGAAGGCAATAACTCGCTTCCGTTCATCATTACCGCTGACGCCCGCACACCCCATGAATTTGTGGTTCGTGCCATGGACGTTGCCGGACGCCTGGGGTTCGCCAAGCTCAGTATCACCACTGAGCGGGAGGCTGAGAGCCAGTGAAGGTACCCGAGCCTTTGCCAGACCCTGCGGCCGGCCTGCCGGCGGGCAGCTGGGAAACCTACAAACGCCTGCTCGCCTATGTGAAGCCCTTCCTGCTGGCCTTCTCTCTGGCGGTACTCGGTAACATCATCTATGCCGCCGCATCGACGGGCATGGCGGCGGCCATGGAATACGTTATTGCGGCTATCGAGAATCCGACCGAGCAGAATCGTCTGATGCTGACGATGGTTATCGTTGGCGTGTTCGCATTCCGTGGGCTGGGCACCTTCCTGAGCCAGTACTTCATCAGCTATGTCGGTCGCCAGGTCATAAATGCGCTCCGTAACGATGTATTTGATCGACTGATGACACTGCCTTCCCGCTATTTCGATGACAACGCGGCGGGACGGCTGGTGTCCAAGCTTACCTTTAACGTCGAGCAGGTGGCGGAGGCGACGACCAACGCCGTGACCATCACGCTCCGTGAAGGTCTGACCATCGTCGGTCTGCTGGGTTACATGTTCTACACCAACTGGAAACTCACGCTGATTTTCCTGGCGGTGGGGCCGCTTATTGCCGCGGTTGTAAGCTATGCCAGCAAGCGCTTCCGCAAGATCAGCAAACGTATCCAGGGCTCCATGGGTGATATTACCCACGTGGCCTCTGAATCCATTACCGGCTACCGGGTTGTTCGTACGTTCGGCGGTGAGGATTATGAACGCCAGCGTTTTCAAGAGGTTAATGACAAAAACCTCAAGCAAAGTCTGAAGATGGCGTCGACTCAGGCGATCAGTGTTCCAGTGATTCAGGTGCTGGTGGCCATCGCCATTGCCGGGCTCGTCTGGATGATGCTGGCGCCGGAAATTCGTGGTGAGATGAGCACCGGCCAGCTGGTGGCATTCATTACGGCGGCGACGACCATGGCCAAGCCCATCCGCCAGGTCACCTCTGTTCACGCCAAGATCCAGAAGGGCGTTGCAGCGGCTTACGATGTTTTCGAAACCATCGACGAGTCGCCGGAGCAGGATCCGGGCACGTATTCGCCGGATCGCGTTGAAGGCGACATCGAGTTTGACGAAGTGGCGTTTCGGTACCGTGACCAGTTGGACAATGTGCTGGAAGGCATATCCCTCAGCATTCCTGCCGGGCAGAGTGTGGCTCTGGTTGGGCGTTCCGGCAGCGGTAAATCCACCTTGGTGAGCCTGTTGCCGAGGTTCTATGAGTACACCGGCGGAGATATCCGAATCGACGGGCACTCGTTGCGCGATTTCTCCCTCAAGGCCCTGCGTAAACAGATCGCTCTGGTAACCCAGAACGTTGTCCTGTTCAACGACACCATCGCTGCCAATATCGCCTATGGTGCTTTGAGAGACTGCACACCGGAGGAAATCCGCGAGGCTGCCGCCAAGGCTCATGCGCTCGAATTTATTGACCGTATGCCCGAGGGACTGGATACCATGATCGGTGACAACGGGGTCATGCTTTCCGGTGGGCAGCGACAGCGGCTCGCCATCGCCCGGGCGCTGCTCAAGAACGCCCCGATTCTGATCCTTGATGAGGCGACATCGGCGCTGGATACGGAATCTGAACGCCATATCCAGGAAGCGTTGGAAACGGTTATGCAGGGCCGTACCACTCTGGTCATTGCGCATCGCCTGTCCACCATCGAGAAAGCGGACCGAATCCTGGTGATGGACAATGGCCGCATCGCCGAATCCGGCCGCCACGACGAACTCCTTGCCGCTGGCGGCGCTTACGCTCAATTGCACCAGATGCAGTTCAGCGAGCAGTCATGAGCGCGGTGCAATCTGCCATGAGTTCGCTGGTTGAGCGTCTCTGGTATGGAAGGAAGCGCCCTCTGGCTTTTCTGGCACCGCTGTCTTGGCTGTACCGGAGCATCGCGGAAGCCCGCCGTCGGGCCGCCTGGGATGCGAGGGATGCGTCGCTCCCGGTTCCGGTCATTGTGGTTGGCAACATCACTGCCGGTGGAACCGGCAAATCGCCGCTCACCGCCTGGCTGGTTTCCGCACTGGCATCCGATGGCTGGCGGCCGGTTATTCTCAGCAGGGGTTATGGTGGTAATGCTGGCCAGTACCCGCTGGAAGTTGCGGCGGAGACCAGTCCTTCCGAAGCCGGTGACGAGCCTGTCATGCTGGCGCTGAGCACCGGTTGCCCGGTTGTTGTTGATCCGCGCCGCCGACGGGGCGCCGATTACGCTCTTGAGAAAAACCTGGGTGATGTGCTGATTTGTGACGACGGCCTTCAACACTACAAGTTGCCCAGAGACCTGGAGCTGTCGGTATTTGATGGGCAAAGGGGCATCGGTAACGGCGCCTTGATCCCCGTTGGCCCGCTTCGGGAGCCGGTTTCGCGACTGGCTTCTGTGGACTTTGTTATTGTAAATGGCAAAGAGCTTTCAGAGCAGGCCATGGAAAGCTTTGTTGGCATTGACCACCCTGCGATATTTTCCATGATTCTTGAGCCTGCAACCCTTGTTCACCTGAAAACAGGGGAGGCGAGAGCCGTTGGCGATCTCAGGGGCAAGGCCGTGAGGGCTGTGGCCGGGATCGGAAACCCGGCCCGGTTTTTCGATACACTCAGAACCCTTGGCGCCGATGTTACCGAAGCGGCCTTTCCGGATCACCATCGTTTCCGTCCTGAGGATCTGAACAGTGATACCGATGAGTTGATAGTCATGACCGCAAAAGACGCGGTGAAATGCCGGGAATTTGCACCCGATAATGCCTGGAGCCTCACCGTTGAGGCCAGATTGCCGGGACCGTTCCGGGACGCGTTTCTGGCCCGGGTTCGCCAATGTTCCGAGCCGTTAACTTCCTGATATCAAGTGAGTAAGCAACATGGATAAAAAACTGTTGGCGCTGTTGGCCTGTCCGGTGTGTAAGGGCGATCTGAAGCTCAACGAGGACAGAACCGAGCTGGTCTGTTACCAGGACGCCATGGCGTTCCCGATCCGCGAGGGGATTCCTGTGATGTTGGCTACCGAAGCCCGGACGCTCTCTACTGATGAGCGTCTGCACAAGCGCTAAACCCAAGTCAGCCAGGTGGTTACTACATGTCTTTTACCGTTGTGATTCCGGCCCGCTATGCGTCCAGCCGCCTTCCGGGCAAGCCTTTGGCAGACATTGCCGGCAAGCCGATGATCCAGCATGTCTGTGAGCGTGCCGCGGAAAGCCGCGCAGACAGGGTCGTTGTCGCCACGGACGATGATCGGATCCGGACCGCATGCGAAGGCTTTGGTGCAGAAGTAGTGATGACATCACCCAATCACGCCAGCGGCACAGACCGCCTTGAGGAGGTTGCACGGGTGCTGGGTTTCGGACCGGATCATCGGGTCGTTAACGTCCAGGGTGACGAGCCCCTGATCCCGCCCGAACTGATCAACCAGGTGGCCGACAATCTGGAGTTTTATCCTGAAGTCGCCATTGCCACACTGTGTGAGCGGATCCACGATCCGGAGCACGTGTTCAATCCCAATGTGGTCAAGGTGGTGTTCGATCACAGGGGGATCGCCCATTATTTCAGCCGTGCGCCGATCCCGTGGGCCCGGGACCAGTGGCAGGAGGGCACACCTCTGACGGGGCTGGACGCTGCCTTGCCGGATAATGTCGGATATTTCCGGCATATCGGCATCTATGGTTACCGTGCTTCCGTCCTGGCCGAGTTTGTCAGCTGGGCGCCTGCGCCGACCGAGCTAACCGAATCTCTGGAACAGTTGAGGGCGCTCTATAACGGTGCCCGTATTCACGTGGATGTGGCCGCGGTCAACCCGCCGGGCGGCGTTGATACCGACGCCGATTTGCACAGGGTCCGAGGCTGGCTGGAGAAGAGGAATAGCGAGAATGGCTGAACCGGTAAACGTTCTCTTCGTGTGCCTGGGCAACATCTGTCGATCGCCCAGTGCTGAAGGTGTGTTTCGCTCACTGGTGGAGCAGGCGGGCCTTGCAGAGCAGGTCCACATCGATTCCTGCGGCACCGGTGACTGGCACATTGGCAAGAGTCCTGACGCCCGCGCCCAGGAGGCTGCCCGTCGGCGGGGTATCGACATCAGTGGATTACGGGCCCGCCAGTTCAGTCCGGAGGATCTGGACACCTTTGACTACGTGCTGGTGATGGATCGCCAGAACCTGGCGGACATCAAGGACGTATGGCATCAGAATGGCGGCACCCGGCCAGCCCTGTTTCTGGAGTTCGGTCAGTCGGCCCATCGGGAAGTGCCAGATCCCTATTACGGTGGTGATGCAGGTTTTGAAACCGTGCTTGACCTGATTCAGGAAGCCGGCGAGGGCCTGCTGGCGGACATCCGGGGGCGCCTGGCTTGAGTCAGCAGCCGGAAATTCGGGAAAACATAGAGCTGGAGGCGCTGAATACCCTGCACGTGCCGGCCAAAGCCCGTTTTTATGTCGAAGTTCACACCTCAGATGAGTTGGTCAGGTCTCTGGACTGGGCCTCATCGGAGGATCAGGAAGTCCTGATTCTGGGGGGCGGCAGTAACCTGGTGTTCGCGGGTGACTTCGCGGGGCTGGTGGTCCGTCTGGCGATTCGTGGCCGCCGTTGGGAGCACATTGAGGGCCACAGGGCGACCTTGGTGCTTGGTGCGGGTGAAAACTGGCATGAGGCGGTCCTGTATGCTGCCCGGGCCGGTTATCGCGGTATCGAGAATCTGGCGCTTATCCCGGGCACGGCCGGCGCGGCGCCTGTCCAGAATATTGGCGCCTATGGTGTCGAGCTTGGCGATAGCCTGGAATCCGTCACAGCACTGGATCGCAATTCGGGTGAGCTGGTTGTTCTCGATAACGCCCAGTGCCGTTTTTCCTACCGCGACAGCCTGTTCAAACAGACGCCAGGTCGCTATGTGATCACCGAAATCCGTTTGGGTCTGTCCCGCTCACGTGCTCTGGTGCTCGGATATCGGGATCTCCGGGAGTACCTCGGTGATACAGCGGAAACCGCCCTCGACCCCTTGCATGTGGCAGAGGCCGTAATGGCCATTCGCCGACGAAAGTTGCCGGACCCGGATATGATTCCGAACGCCGGAAGTTTCTTCAAGAACCCGGTGGTTGACGGAGAAACATTCGAGGTACTCAGCGAGCGGCACCCGGATATTGTGGCTTATCCTCAGGAGCAGGGGGTCAAACTGGCAGCGGCCTGGCTGATCGATCAGAGTGGCTGGAAAGGCTTCCGGAATGCCCGGGTGGGCGTGCATAACCGACAGGCGCTGGTTCTGATTAACCACTCGGGCGGCACAGGTGCTGACATACTGGAGCTTGCCAGAGAAGTTCGTCAGTCAGTGGTTGACCGGTTCGGTGTCACCCTGGAAATGGAGCCAGGGATTGTGGGTGGTTCGGGAAGGGAAAATCCCTGACGGCACTGCTTTATGCAAGTGCCGTCAGAGGCTTGTCCGCGCATGCGGACAGCGATCAGAGCCCTTTTCGGGGCGATGCGTTGACCAGGAATGGCAGCGCTTCAGCCACCGGTACATCCTGTTTTTCCGCATCCTTTCTGCCTTTGTACTCCAGGGTTCCGGCTGCCAGACCACGCTCGGAAACCACGAACCGGTGCGGGATACCAATCAATTCCATATCGGCAAACTTCACGCCCGGGCGCTCTTTGCGGTCGTCCAGCAGCACATCGTAACCGGCCTGGCGTAGCTGTTCATAAAGCTTTTCGCCGGCCTCGGCAACGGTCGGTGACTTATGGGCGTTCAGGGTAACAATGGCCACCTGGAAAGGCGCAATGGCATCGGGCCAGATGATGCCGTTTTCATCGTGGTTCTGTTCAATGGCTGCGGCAACAACCCGGGAAACACCCAGGCCGTAACAGCCCATGTCCATAATCACGGTTTTGCCGTTTTCATCGAGAACCGTGGCGTTCATGGCAGTGCTGTACTTGTTGCCAAGTTTGAAGATGTGGCCCACTTCAATGCCGCGCCGGATCTCCAGAGTGCCCTTGCCATCCGGGCTGGGGTCGCCCTCAACCACGTTGCGCAGGTCTTCCACCCGTTCAAGCGCAGCGTCTCTCTCCCAGTTCACGCCGGTAAGGTGGAAGCCTTCCCGGTTGGCGCCGCAGACAAAGTCAGCCAGATGCGCGGCACTGCGGTCAACAATGACGGGCACGTTGAGGTTTACCGGTCCGATAGATCCGGGCTTGCAGCCGACAGCCTGTTCGATTTCCTCATCGGTGGCCATTGTCAGAGGCTCGGCAACGCCGGCCAGGTTTTCGGCCTTGATCTCGTTCAGGGTGTGATCGCCCCGCAGAACCAGTGCAACCAGCCCGGAGTTGCCGTCCTCGTCGGCTTCCGCCTTCACCAGCAGGGTTTTGACCGTGCGGGTGGCGTCAATGCCCAGCAGCTGTGATACCGCCTCGATGGTTTTCTGGTCCGGCGTGGCGACTTCCTTCATTTCCTCGGCCGGAGCAGGGCGGGTGCCGCTCGGGGCTACTGCCTCTGCTTTCTCGATGTTGGCTGCGTAATCGCTCCCGGTGCTGAACACGATGTCATCTTCACCTGAAGATGCAAGCACATGGAACTCGTGGGATGCGCTGCCACCAATGGCGCCGGAGTCCGCCTGTACAGCACGGTAATCCAGGCCGAAACGGTCGAAAATGGCGCAGTAGGTGCGGTGCATTAATTCGTAGGTTTCGTTCAGGGACTCGGCGTTCAGATGGAAGGAATAAGCGTCCTTCATCAGGAATTCCCGGGCGCGCATCACGCCAAACCGGGGGCGACGCTCGTCCCGGAATTTGGTCTGAACCTGGTAGAAGTTGGCTGGCAACTCCTTGTAGCTGCTGATCTCATTCCGGATCAGGTCGGTAATGACCTCTTCGTGGGTCGGTCCGAAACAGAAATCACGGCCATGACGGTCTTTCATTCGCAGCAGTTCGCCGCCGTACTGGGTCCAGCGTCCGGATTCCTCCCATAGTTCGGCCGGCTGGACCGCAGGCATCAACACTTCCTGAGCGCCACTCTTGTCCATTTCTTCGCGAACGATTCGCTCGACCTTGCGCAGGGTACGCAGGCCCATTGGCAACCAGGTGTATAGCCCGGCGGCCAGTTTGCGAATCATGCCGGCACGCAACATCAACTGATGACTGATGATCTCGGCGTCGGCGGGGGTCTCTTTCTGGGTGGCAATCAGGTAGCGGCTTGCTCGCATCGTGTCTTCCGTTTGTAATAAATCTGAAGTGTTAGACTAATGGACAGGCGGCGGTTGGCCCGCCGGAGCCTTTATTTGTCGTAAAGTGGCCATTATTGTACGGAGCCTGTTGCACAAGGTACAGATGATGACCGACGAATCTATTGATGTCGCCCCGCGGCGCCGGCCGGTTCAGGCCCGCAGCCGGGAGCGCGTCAACACCATCCTTCGCCATGCCGCCGCCATTTTTCATGAGACCGGTGTCGATGCTGCGAGCATGTCAGCCATTGCCCGACAATCGGGCATGTCGCTGGCTTCTCTCTACCGCTACTTTCCCAACAAGGCGGCCATCGTCCATGCCATTGCCGAACAGCACGTGGAGAAGATGGAGCGGGCTCTGCGGGAACGGTTGCAGGAACTGAACCTCAGCGATGCGGTAGACGTTCTCATCGATCAGTTCTATGAGTTCTATCGCCACGAGCCCGCCTACTCGGCGATCTGGAGTGGTGTAGAGGCAATGCCTGAGCTGAGGGAGCTGGATCTGAGAGAGCTGTACACCAACGCCCGCGATCTGGACCGGAAACTCAAAGAGGAGTGTCCCCGGATTCCTGATGATCGGCGCTGGACAGCAAGCCTTTTGCTACCAAGGTCCGCCGGCACTGTCCTGCGGCTGGCGGTAACTCTGCCCGACGCCCAGGGTCGACAACTGGTGGAGGAGCTCAAATGCATGGCAAGGGCTTACGTCCGCGAGCTCGTCGCCTGAGTCAGGAAAGGTACCCCAATGGCAGGGCAGTACTGTCGATTACTCGCCGGAGCACGAAGCTGGAGTGCACGCCGCTGACGCCCTGAATGCGGGTAATGCGGTTCAGCAGGAAATGGTGGTAATGGTCCATGTCCGGTACCACCACCTTCAGCATGTAATCGGCGTCCTGGCCGGTAATCAGGTAGCACTCCTGCACCTCCGGGTACTCGGCAACCTGCTCTTCAAACGCCGCGAAACGCTCGGGCGTATGCCGATCCATGCCAATCAGGATGATCGCCGTCAGAGAAAGGCCAAGTTTCTTGTGGTCCAGAATGGTGACGGTTCTGACGATGATACCGGCATCCTCCAGTGCCCGCACACGACGGAGACAGGGCGAAGGGGATAGCCCGACTTTCTCTGCCAGTTCCTGGTTGGTCAGGGAGCCATCCTGCTGGATCTGTTCGAGGATTCGGCGGTCCATCTTGTCAATTTTGGCGAGGGTTTTCTTGTTTTCGGTCATAAAATTCCAAGAATGGCGTTTATCAGGCAATTTATAGGTTAGAAAATACGCTTCCCCGCTCAAGTTCGCAATCAAATACCAGCTTTTTCGCGTTAACCTGTACGCATCAAAGAATTCACTTCTAAAACCGCAAGGAATTACACGCATGGCTTTCGATCATCGCAAATACGTTGCGTTCAAACCTGTTGCCAAAACCGATCGTCGCTGGCCGGACAAGGTCATTGAGAAGGCGCCAACCTGGTGTGCCGTGGATCTTCGGGATGGTAATCAGGCACTGGTGAAGCCCATGTCTGTTGCCCAAAAAACGCGGATGTTCGAATTGCTGGTGAAGTTGGGTTTCAAGGAAATCGAGATTGGCTTTCCCGCTGCCAGCCAACCGGATTTCGATTTCTGCCGCAAACTGATTGAAGAAAATCGCATCCCCGAGGATGTGAAGATACAGGTGCTGACCCAGGCCCGTCCTGAGTTGATCGAGCGTACCTATGAAGCATTGGCCGGCGCCCGAAAGGCAATCGTGCATGTCTATAATTCTACTTCCACGGTTCAGCGGGAGCAGGTGTTTGGTCTGGATCGTGACGGTATCAGGGACATTGCCGTCAATGGTGCCAAACTGGTTCGTGACATCGCCGCGCGCCACCCGGAGACCCAGTGGACGTTCCAGTATTCACCGGAGAGCTTTACCGGTACCGAGCTGGATTTCGCCGCGGAAGTGATTGATGCCGTGAGTGAGGTTTGGCGTCCGGAAGAGGGCCAGCCGATGATTATCAACCTGCCTGCCACCGTTGAAATGGCGACACCCAACGTGTTTGCGGACCAGATCGAGTGGATCTGCGACAACATCCAGCGCCGTGAACACATCAGCATCAGCGTGCATACTCACAATGATCGCGGCTGTGCCGTGGCCGCCGCCGAATTGGCGGTAATGGCAGGGGCCGATCGGGTCGAGGGCACATTGATGGGCAACGGTGAGCGCACCGGCAACATGGATCTGGTGACCATGGCCATGAACCTGTACTCCCAGGGCATTGATCCCACGCTGGATCTGTCGGGCATGGCAGAGATCACCGAAGTGGTTGAGGCCTGTACGGAGATTTCCACCCATCCACGCCATCCCTACGCCGGCGAACTGGTGTTCACCGCGTTCTCAGGCAGCCATCAGGATGCCATTCGCAAGTGTCTGGCGCGCCGCAAGGATGGCGAAACCTGGAATGTGGCGTATCTTCCCATCGACCCGTTCGATGTTGGTCGCCGCTATGAGGAAGTGGTTCGCATCAACAGCCAGTCTGGTAAGGGCGGTGTCGCCTATGTACTGGAGCGGGATTACAACATCAGTCTGCCACGCTGGTTGCAGATCGAGTTCAGCAAGGTGGTCCAGAGAGAGGCGGAAACCAACGGTGGCGAGATTGACTCGCTGACCATTCATCGCCTGTTCGAGGATCGCTATCTGAAAGTCCACGCCGACTGGGCGCTGCGCTCCTACGACCTGCACCGGGACGAAGAGGGTGTGCATGCCGAGGTGTCGGTGGGTCGCGATGCATCGCCGGTTCGTCTGGATGGCCATGGGCTGGGCGCAGTGGAGGCTGTATCTGAGGCGCTGGAGAAGCGCTTTGGTATCTCCATTGCTGTCGAGGCTTACGACGAGTTTGCGCTGGGTGAGGGCACCAATGCCAACGCACTGGCCTGTATTCGCCTGACCGCAAGCGGTATGCATTGCAGCGCTGCGGCACTGGCCGAAGACACAACATCTGCTACCTTGCAGGCCTTGTTTTCGGCAGTCGCCCAGGCAGTGGGTATCGAAATGCCTGAGAAGGAAGCGGAACCTGAAGCGGCGGGTGCCTGAAAAGCCTGCCGTCCTGACGACACAAGCCGGCACGAATGCCGGCTTGTTGGTTTTCCGATGCCCGTGAGGGGCAAAGGACGGAGCGTATACCCTTAGACCGGGGTAACGTTTTCCGCCTGCGGGCCTTTTGGGCCCTGTGTTACGGTGAACTGCACCTGCTGGCCTTCGGTCAGGGTGCGGAAACCGCTTGCATTGATTGCGCTGTAGTGAACAAACACGTCGCTGCCACCGTCCTGAGCAATGAAGCCAAAGCCTTTGGACTCGTTAAACCACTTAACGTGGCCGGTTTTAGTATCGGACATTGATCTTTCCTGTCTTTCTGTAATTTGCCCTCACGGGACCTTCAAAATTCCACATGGAATCGTTGCTGAGAAATCCAGAGAGTACTGAGGAAGGGGCAACGAAGAGCACTTCGGCAGGACGTTGAAACGCATTCACCAAATACCGCTGTATTTTCACAGCAATTTCAGTATAGACCGACTTTGGGGGGCGTCAACGAAATTTTTGCAGCTTTCGTGAAGGTTTTATTGCCGGCAAAAACAACAGGTTGGGATTTGATTGGGTAAAAATTGCCCGCCCCCGGTTCGGGCGGGGCGGGCAGCATTCACGGGGGCTCTGTCAGCGGCGGAACTGCTCGCTGATTTCTTCCAGAATGGCAGGGTCATCAATGGTGCTGGGCACCGAGTATTCCTCGCCATCGGCAATCTGGCGGATGACCCGTCTGAGGATCTTGCCGGAGCGGGTCTTGGGCAGGCGATCAACCACCAGGGCGCGGCGGAAACAGGCGATGGCGCCAATCTTGTCTCGAACCATCTCCACCAGCTCGTCTTCCAGTTCGTCATGGTCGATGGTTGCGCCGTCCTTGATCAAAACCAGCCCTATGGGGATCTGCCCTTTCATATCATCGTGCGCACCCACGACGCAGCACTCTGCTATGGCCGGGTGGGAAGCTACGACTTCCTCCATCTCACCGGTAGAGAGCCGGTGGCCAGCGACATTGATAACGTCATCGGTACGGCCCATAACGAACACGTACCCGTCATCGTCAATGAAGCCGCCGTCGCCGGAGCTGTAGAATCCCGATATCGGTTCCAGGTAGGTTTTGCGGAATCGCTCATCGTCGCCCCAGACTGTCATCATACAGCCGGGTGGCAGTGGCAGTTTTACAGCAATCTGACCCTGCTCGCCGGCGGGCATCTGGCTGCCGTTCATGTCCACTACCTGCACGTTGTAGCCAGGGGAGGGAACGGTTGCCGAACCTGGTTTGGTCGCCATTAACTCAATTCCCACCGGATTGCAGCAAATGGCCCAACCGGTTTCGGTCTGCCACCAGTGGTCGAGAACAGGCAGGCCAGTGTGCTCTTTCAGCCACTCATAGGTGGCGGGATCGAGTCGCTCGCCGGCCAGGAACAGTCTTTTCAGTGAACTGATGTCGTAGCGTGAAAGCTGGTCTGCTTCCGGATCTTCCTTGCGGACGGCCCGGAATGCGGTCGGGGCAGTGAACAGCATGTTCACTTTGTGATCCTGAACCACTCGCCAGAAGGCTCCGGCATCCGGTGTTTTCACCGGCTTGCCCTCGTACATGATGGTGGTGCAACCCGCAAACAATGGCGCGTAGACGATGTAGCTATGGCCAACGACCCAGCCAACGTCAGAGGCGGCCCAGTAAACATCGCCGGGTTTGGCGTCGTAGACCAGCTTCATACTGTAGTTCAGCGCAACTGCATGACCACCGTTGTCGCGCACCACACCTTTGGGTTTACCGGTGGTGCCCGAAGTGTAAAGAATATAGAGCGGGTCTGTTGATTTGACGGGCACCGGGTCGGCTGGTTCGGCCGTTTCCATCAATTCGTTCCAGTCGTGGTCACGGCAAGCCTGAAGTTCGGCCTGTACCTGTTGGCGCTGGTAAACGATGCAGGTTTCCGGTTTGTGGCTGGCCTGATCAATGGCCTTGTCGACCAGGGGCTTGTACTCGATCACACGGGTGACTTCGATGCCACAGGAAGCGGTAATCACAGCCTTCGGTTTGGCGTCATCGATGCGAACCGCAAGCTCATGGGCTGCAAAGCCGCCGAAGACCACAGAATGAATGGCGCCAATTCGCGCGCAGCCGAGCATTGCAATGACGGCTTCCGGAATCATCGGCATGTAGATGATGACCCGGTCGCCCTTGGTGATGCCACGGTCTTTGAGGGCTCCAGCGAACCGGGCCACTTCATCGGTCAGCTCGTTGTAGGTGTAGGAGCGCTGGGTATCGGTAACCGGAGAATCGTAGATCAGGGCTTTCTGGTCGCCACGCCCTGCACGGATGTTGGCATCCAGTGCCACATCGCAAGTGTTCAGAGTGCCGTCGGGGAACCACTGCCCGTGCCCATTGTCGGTTGGCTGCCAGATGGTTTTCGGCGGTTCGATCCAGTCAATTTTTTCCGCCTGTTCACGCCAGAATTCGTCCGGTTTGTCTATCGACCGCCGGAACTCTGAGTGGTAGTCCATACATTCCACCTCATCGTGCCTGTTGTTGTTTTAATACGTTTCCTGACAACTTTAGGCCGTTTGAAATCATGGACTAGTAGACCATTGGCTTAGTCTCGGGGGTCTAGGGGCCAGTTTCTTCTGCAGATTTGACCGAAGTCACCTTCGCAGTCATTTCACCCCGTGCAACGCGGGCTGAGATGGTGTCGCCGGGGTTAACGTTTGAGGCATCCCGAAGAATGTTCCCGTTGTTGTCGCGCACGATGGAATAACCCCGTCCAAGGGTCGCAAGGGGGCTGACCACATTCAGAGTCTGCGCCGCATGTTCCAGGTTGTCGCGACGCTGTTTCAGGTCCTGCTGCATGACCGAAACCAATCGCTCGCTCACGCGCCGCAGCGCGTCCTGGCTATCCGAGAGCTGGCGGTGCGGCGACTGCATGACCAGTCTCTGGCGCAGGTGATCATTGCGCACGCCAACGGTTGTCAGGCGCTGTCGAATAGCTTTACGGAGGCGCAGTTCAAGCTCATCCATTCGCTGGGCTTTCTCCAGAAGCTCCCTTCTTGGGTCGCGCAACCGGGCGCTCAGATGTCCGAGCTGGGTGCCCAGGCGCTTCAGGGCCAGGCCCATGGCGTTGGACAGGCGGAATTCCCGGTCTCTTAGCTGTTTAAGCCAGTCTGACTGGTCTGGCGAAATCTTTTCGGCGGCTGCCGAGGGCGTCGGGGCCCGAAGATCAGCCACGAAATCGGCAATGGTTACATCGACCTCGTGACCAACCGCACTGACCGTGGGGATCCGGCAAGCGGCAATCGCGCGGGCGACCGCTTCTTCATTAAAGCACCAGAGATCCTCCAGAGAGCCACCGCCACGGCCGATAATCAGGACATCGGCAACGCCGTGGTTCTGGGCGGCTTCGATGGCTCGTACGATGTCGGCGGTAGCCGCCTTGCCCTGAACGGCAGTGGGGTAGAGCGTTACGGGTATAGCGGGGCACCGCCGGGCGAGAACGGTGAGTATGTCGTGGATCGCGGCGCCGGTCGGTGAGGTGACGACACCGATGTGCCTGGGCAGTGAGGGCAGTGGTTTCTTGCTGGCCTGTTCAAACAGTCCTTCGGCCAGCAATTTCCGCTTGAGCTCCTCGAAGGCCTGTTGGAGGGCGCCCAGCCCCGCAGGTTCGACGTGTTCAACGATAATCTGGAAGTCGCCGCGGTTCTCGTAAAGAGTGACCTTGCCGCGGATCCGGACCTGATCGCCCTCTTTCGGTGGTGTGCGGATGCGCTGGTTCATGCCCCGGAACATGGCGCATCGCACCTGGCATTTCCGGTCTTTCAGGGAAAAATACCAGTGGCCGGACGAGGGGCGAGAAAGTCCGGAGAGTTCACCTTCCACCCACACCTGCATAAAGCTCGATTCCAGAAGATGTCTGGCCTGGTGGTTGAGCTCGCTGACGCTGAGTGCCCGGGGGCGGGTGTCCTGAAGATGCGGCGTCGCCGGTCCTGATCCGTCGTTATACATACGCAATAGCCGAAAAGAGGGAGGGTAAAAATAGCGAAATTTCAAAAAGATGCAATCGAACCTTAAAAAAGGGCCGGTTTACTGTCTTCGAGAGCCCCATTATAATAGATCGATTAAGGATTTTGCTTTGTCGTACCGCCGCGGGTACGGCACGGAAATTCCCAACTTAGCACGATCAAAAGGCGGATCCCAATGCTGCGAATTGCCGAAGAAGCCCTCACATTTGATGACGTTCTGCTGGTTCCCGGATATTCAGAAGTGCTGCCCCACGAGGTTAGCCTGCAAACCCAGCTGACCAAGGGTATCACCCTCAACATTCCTCTTCTGTCTTCCGCCATGGATACCGTTACCGAGGCAGAATTGGCCATCGCCATGGCTCAGGAAGGCGGTATCGGCATCATGCACAAGAACATGACCGTTGAGCAACAGGCGGCAGCCGTCCGCAAGGTCAAGAAGTTCGAGAGTGGCGTGGTGAAGGATCCGATTACAGTTTCGCCCGAGACAACGGTTCGCGAACTGGTAGATATCACCATGGCGAACAGCATCTCCGGTCTTCCGGTGGTGGACGGCCACGACCTGATCGGTATCGTCACTGGCCGCGACATCCGTTTTGAAAGCCGGATGGACACGCTGGTTCGGGATATCATGACGCCCAAGGAAAAGCTGGTTACGGTCAAGGAAGGCGCCTGTCTCGAGGAAGTGAAAGAGCTGCTGCATCGCCATCGGATCGAGAAGGTTCTGGTCGTTAACGATAACTTCGAGCTGCGCGGCCTGATCACGGTCAAGGATATCCAGAAGGCGAAAGATTACCCGCTGGCGTGTAAAGACGATCAGGGTCGTTTGAGAGTTGGCGCGGCCGTGAGCACCGGTGGCGACACCGAAGCCCGCATTACCGCACTGGCCGAAGCCGGGGTCGACGTGATCGTGGTGGATACCGCCCACGGTCATTCCCGTGGCGTGATGGAACGCGTGCGCTTTATCAAGAAGAATTTCCCCGATGTGCAGGTGATTGGCGGCAATATCGCCACGTCACACGCGGCGCTCGCCCTGGCGGAAGCCGGCGCGGATGCAGTAAAGGTAGGCATTGGCCCCGGTTCCATCTGCACCACCCGTATTGTGGCGGGTATTGGCGTGCCCCAGATTTCTGCGGTTTCCAACGTGGCAGCAGCGCTGAAAGAGCACGGAGTCCCGGTTATCGCTGATGGCGGTATCCGTTTCTCCGGTGATATTGCCAAAGCCATCGCCGCAGGCGCCCATAGCGTCATGATCGGTAGCCTTTTGGCAGGTACCGATGAGGCACCTGGCGAAGTGGAGCTGTTCCAGGGCCGCAGTTACAAGGCCTATCGTGGCATGGGTTCCATCGGCGCCATGGGGCAGGGCTCCAGCGATCGTTACTTCCAGGACGCCAGTAAGGGTATCGAGAAACTGGTTCCTGAAGGCATAGAAGGCCGCGTTGCCTGCAAAGGTCCGATGCGTAACATCGTTCACCAGCTGGTTGGTGGCCTGCGGGCTGCCATGGGCTACACCGGTAGCGCCACCATGGAAGAAATGCGCACCAAGCCTGAATTCGTGCGCATCACCAACGCGGGTATGCGTGAGAGCCATGTGCACGACGTGACCATCACCAAAGAATCGCCCAACTACCGTATCGGTTAACCATTGCCCTACCAGACGCGGCCCCCAGAGGGCCGCGTTGTTTATTCAGCCCCGAGGACTCCATGGCCCAGAACATCCACGACCACCGCATCCTGATTCTCGATTTCGGTTCCCAGTACACCCAGCTGATTGCCCGCCGTGTTCGCGAGATCGGCGTTTACTGTGAGATCAAAGCGTTCGATATCACCGATGACGAGCTTAATGAGTTCAATCCGAAGGGGATTATTCTTGCAGGCGGTCCGGAGTCGGTAACTCAGCTGGGCGGTCCCCGGGCGCCGGAAGGGCTGTTTGAGCGCGGTATCCCGATTCTCGGCATCTGCTACGGCATGCAGACTATGGCGGAGCAGCTTGGAGGCCGCGTTGCCAGTTCCGAGAAACGCGAGTTCGGTTATGCCCAGGTGAAGGTTCGCGCCAAGGGTCCGCTGCTGGCGGATATTACCGATCATCTGACGCCGGCTGGTGAGTCGCTGCTGGACGTGTGGATGAGCCACGGTGACAAGGTGGTGGCGATGCCTGAAGGCTTCGAGCTGCTGGCCTCCACCGAGAGCGCGCCAATTTCCGCAATGCAGGATCTCAGCCGGAACCTGTATGGCGTCCAGTTCCACCCCGAAGTAACCCACACCCTGCAGGGCAAGCGGATTCTCGAGCATTTCATCCTGACTATCTGCAAATGCGAAGCCCTCTGGACGCCGGCCAAGATCGTCGATGATGCGGTTCAGCAAATTCGCGAGCAGGTGGGCAACGACAAGGTATTGCTTGGTTTGTCCGGTGGCGTCGATTCCTCGGTGACGGCAGCACTGCTGCACCGGGCAATCGGTGATCAGCTGACTTGTGTGTTTGTGGACAACGGTCTCCTGCGTCTTCATGAAGGCGACCAGGTGATGGACATGTTCGCCAGCAACATGGGCGTAAAAGTGATTCGGGTTGATGCTGAAGACCTGTTCCTGTCGAAGCTCAAAGGGGTCTCTGATCCAGAGCAGAAACGCAAGATCATCGGCAATACCTTTATCGACGTGTTCGACGATGAAGCGGCCAATATCAAGGACGTGAACTGGCTGGCACAGGGCACGATCTATCCGGACGTGATCGAGTCTGCTGCGTCCAAGACCGGCAAAGCGCACGTTATCAAGTCCCACCACAATGTGGGCGGCCTGCCGGAAACCATGAAAATGAAGCTGGTGGAGCCGCTGCGGGAGCTGTTCAAGGATGAGGTGCGCCGGATCGGCCTTGAGCTTGGTTTGCCATACGACATGGTGTACCGCCACCCGTTCCCGGGGCCGGGTCTGGGCGTGCGTATTCTCGGTGAAGTTAAAAAGGAATATGCCGATATCCTGCGCCGCGCCGACGCCATTTTCCTGGAGGAACTCCACCGTGCGGATTTCTACCACAAGACGAGCCAGGCCTTTGCAGTATTCCTGCCGGTCAAGTCGGTTGGCGTGGTAGGTGACGCCCGCCGCTACGAATACGTGGTGGCTCTTCGTGCTGTTGAAACCATCGATTTCATGACCGCCCGCTGGGCGCATCTGCCTTACGATCTCCTTGAGACCGTTTCCAACCGGATCATCAATGAGATCACCGGTGTATCCCGGGTGACCTACGATGTTTCGTCCAAGCCGCCCGCAACCATCGAGTGGGAATAATCGACGGGTGAGCCGGTCCGATGTCTGAGGCGACGCCGGAAGACGAGCGCTGGATGAATCGCGCGCTCCAGCTGGCTGGTGAGGCTGCAGCAAAGGGCGAAGTGCCTGTCGGTGCCGTGGTGGTTCTGGATGGCAAGGAAATCGGCGCGGGTTTTAACGCGCCGATTTCCGGTTGCGATCCCACGGCCCATGCCGAAATCAGGGCGCTGCGCGATGCCGCCGCCCGGGTGGGCAATTATCGGCTGCCGGATGCCACGCTTTACGTTACTCTGGAGCCCTGTACCATGTGCGTGGGTGCTATCGTCCACGGCAGAATCAGTCGGCTTGTCTATGGGGCACGTGAGCCCAAGGCCGGTGCAATAGAGTCTGCACGCCGGACACTCGAAGAGCCCCATCTGAACTGGGACGTGACCGCCGTTGGCGGCGTCTTGTCAGATCAGTGCAGCCAGGTGATCAGTGAGTTTTTCAGTCGGCGACGGGCAGAGATCCGGCGTCTGCGCAAACAGAATTCAGGGAAGGAGTAGTTTTCGCCTATGAAAGTCCTCGTTACCGGCGGAGCCGGATATATTGGCAGTCACGTGGTCCGTCAGCTGGGCCAGGCCGGTCACGATATCGTTGTTTTCGATAACCTCTCCACTGGCTACCGCTGGGCGGTCACCGCCGGCGAACTGGTGGTCGGGGATCTGGCCGACGAAGCGGCAATCGAAGATCTGTTCTCCCGTCACCAATTTGAGGCAGTTCTGCATTTCGCTGCCAATATTGTGGTGCCGGAGTCTGTCGCCAACCCCCTGAAGTACTACAGCAACAATACCCGCAATACCCTGAACCTCCTGAAAGCGGTCGAAAAGCACGAAGTGCCGTACATGGTTTTTTCCTCCACCGCGGCTGTCTATGGTATGCCTGAACAGACGGTGCTCACTGAGGATCTGCCGCTGGCCCCGATCAACCCCTACGGCGCGTCCAAGATGATGAGCGAGCGGATGATCATGGATCTGGCCGCAGCCTCCAGCCTCAATTATGTGATTCTCCGTTACTTCAATGTAGCAGGCGCGAATCCGGAAGGGCTGCTGGGGCAGGCCACACCTGAAGCCACGCATCTGATCAAGGTCGCCTGTGAGTGCGTGACGGAACAGCGGGAAGGCATGAGTGTCTTCGGCACCGATTACGATACCCGGGACGGCACCTGCATTCGCGACTACATCCACGTGGAGGACCTGGCCAAGGCCCACGTGATGGCGCTGGACTACATGGCAGATGGTGGTCATTCGAAGGTCATGAACTGCGGTTATGGTCGCGGCTTTACGGTCCGGGAAGTGATTGATGTGGTCAAGGCGCAATCCGGCGTTGATTTTCCGGTCACCGAAACCGGCCGCCGCGCCGGCGACCCGGCAGCATTGATGGCTGACAACACACTTATCCGCCAGACCCTGGGCTGGCAGCCGGACTACGACAATCTGGATACCATTGTCGGCACAGCTCTGGCTTGGGAAGCGATCTGGCAGAAGAAAAAGCTGACGACGCCCCATAACTTTTCTGTATTTGTATCGGGATTTAACGGATGAAAATTACGATTTTTGGGACCGGCTATGTCGGTCTGGTTACTGGCGCATGCCTGGCGGATGTAGGTCACAACGTTTTGTGTATGGACGTGGACCAGGGCAAAATTGAAAAGCTCAAGAATGGCCAGATTCCCATCTATGAGCCAGGCCTTGAAAATATCGTAAAGCACACCGTTGAGGCGGGCCGCCTTTCGTTCACCACAGATAGCGCGGAGGCCGTTCGTCACGGCACACTCCAGTTTATCGCCGTGGGCACCCCCCCGGATGAAGACGGTTCTGCCGACCTCCAGTATGTTACTGCCGTAGCCCGTTCCATTGGTGAACACATGGAGGACTACAAGGTGGTGGTCGACAAGTCCACGGTACCGGTGGGTACCGGCGACAAGGTCCGGGCTGCGGTTCGCGCCCAGCTGGACCGACGTGGCCTGGAGCTGGATTTTGATGTGGTGTCGAACCCCGAGTTTCTCAAGGAAGGGGCGGCTATCAACGATTTCATGAAGCCTGACCGCATTGTTGTCGGTACCGACAGCGAGCGGGCTGCGGAACTGCTGCGGGAGGTCTACTACCCGTTCAACCGGAATCATGACCGCATGATCTTTATGGACCTGCGGTCTGCCGAGCTCACCAAGTACGCGGCCAACTCCATGCTGGCCACCAAGATCAGCTTTATGAACGAAATCGCCAACCTTGCAGAGCGACTGGGCGCTGATATCGAAGCCGTGCGCCGGGGCATTGGTTCCGACCCGCGGATTGGTTATCACTTCATCTACCCTGGTTGCGGTTACGGCGGTTCCTGCTTCCCGAAAGATGTTCAGGCCCTGGCCCGAACTGCCAGCGACTGCGGTTACGAAGCACGCTTGCTGAATGCGGTTGAATCGGTTAACTACGCCCAGAAACACGTGTTGTTCGACAAGATCAGCCACTATTTTGGTGGTGATCTCAATGGCAAGGTCGTTGCGCTTTGGGGGCTGGCGTTCAAGCCGAATACCGACGATATGCGCGAAGCTTCTTCCCGCACATTGATGGAAGATCTCTGGAAAGCCGGCGCCAGAGTGCAGGCTTTCGACCCGGAGGCTATGGAGGAAACCCAGCGAATCTACGGTGATCAGGAAGGCCTGACTCTGTGCGGCACGAAAGAGCAGGCGCTTAAAGGGGCAGACGTTCTCGCTATCTGCACCGAGTGGAAAGAGTTCCGGTCGCCAGACTTCGAATCTATTGCTGCGACCATTCGTGAACCGGTGGTCTTTGATGGCCGCAATCTCTACGAGCCGGAAATGCTGGATCGCTACGGCCTCATTTATTATGCCATTGGCCGTGGCCGCACCCAGTTCCACTCCGAGTAAACCCAGATAATCGGAGGATGAGTATGAGTGAACCGGCAGTTTTCCGGTTACACGAGCGACTGAAGGCCGACACGATTGGCCTTGGAAGCAGCTCACTTTGTGAAATCCGACTGATGAATGACAGCACCTGGCCTTGGGTGCTGTTGGTGCCGGCGGTCGCCGGCATCCGTGAGATCTACCAGTTGTCGGCGGACCAGCAGCACCAGCTGGTCCGCGAATCCTCCGCGCTCAGCGAAGCCATGATGGATGTCTTTGGCGGCGACAAGATGAACGTCGCAGCCCTTGGCAACATGGTGCCCCAGCTTCATCTTCATCATATCGTGCGGTTCGAAGGCGACCCGGCATGGCCGGGACCGGTGTGGGGCAAGCAGGCGCCGGTTGCTTATTCCGATGAGGAGCTGGAGCAGGTTCGCTCAAGACTGGCCCCGGTTCTTGCTGAGCTTGAGGCCGTGGTCTAGTTCGAAGGTGAGGTCAGTTGCGTTTCGCCAGAGTCTGGGAGCCGACCAGGATCATTCTGAGCTCGGTTTTCAGCTTGGCCTTAAGCTCATCACGTTCGGAAGCGGTTGCATCCAGCGCTTCTGCCCCCTGGTTGAAGACCAGCGTTACCATGGCCTCGGCCACCAGTCTGGCTTCTGAGAGGGGCTTGTTCTGCTCGTCGGCGATCCGCCGCAGGTCATCGGCCAGTTCGGTCACAAAGTGGTCAATTTCGGCCTTAACGGCTGTCCGAAAGGGTTTGGAGACCCCGGTCCTTTCCCGAAGCATCAGCCGGAACAGGTTGGCATTGTTGCCCAGGTACTCCATGAAGGTTTCTACAGAAGTGGAAATGGCGCTGCCACCATCACGGGCAATCCGCTTGCGGGCCTGACGCATCAGCTGCCTTAATGCAACGCCGCCTTCGTCCACCAGAGCCAGGCCCAGTTCATCAAGCTCGGCAAAGTGCCGGTAGAAAGACGTGGGGGCGATGCCGGCTTCCCGAGCAACCTCCCGCAAACTCAGACTGCCAAAGCCCCGGTCCGCACTCAGTTGCGAGAGCGCCGCATCCATCAGTGCCCGCCGGGTTTTCTGTTTTTGCTCCGCTCTGGTGGCCAAGTTCAGACTCCATCTGCTGGTAAAAAAGAAGCATTCTAGCCGGCTGCCAACCTGCAGTCATCCGACCGCTTGATTTGCGTGCCCGCACGCCTGATTTTCACCGCCATTGTGTTTATAATGGGCGGCTTTTCCGCTAAGGTCGCACCATTTTTCAAGCGATCCAGAACACGCACCATATTTGAACACATTAAACGTAACGGGAACCGGTATGCGCAGTCATTATTGCGGTGGGATCAACGAATCCCACATCGATCAGGAAGTCACACTTTGCGGATGGGTACATCGCCGTCGTGACCACGGTGGGGTTATCTTCCTGGATCTGCGGGATCGGGATGGTATGTCTCAGGTTGTTGTGGATCCTGATACCCCTGAGAGCTTTGCGCTTGCGGAAAAAGTCCGTAGCGAGTTCGTGATCAAGGTCACCGGCCGGGTGCGTCGTCGTCCTGCCGGAACCGAGAACAACAACATGCCGACCGGGCAGGTTGAGCTTCTGGGTAAGGAGCTGACTATCCTGAACGCTGCGGCAACGCCGCCGTTCCCGCTGGATGAGCATGTCGACGTTGGCGAGGACGTGCGTCTGCGCTACCGGTTTGTGGACCTGCGTCGTCCGGAGATGATCAACCGCCTGCGTTTCCGTTCCCGGGTGACCAGTTATATCCGTAACTACCTCGACAGCAACGGCTTCATGGATGTCGAAACTCCTATCCTGACCCGTGCCACGCCGGAAGGCGCGCGGGATTATCTGGTGCCGAGCCGTACCCACGAAGGCTCCTTCTTCGCGCTTCCCCAGTCTCCCCAGCTGTTCAAGCAGCTGCTGATGGTGTCTGGTGTTGACCGCTACTACCAGATCGCCAAGTGTTTCCGGGATGAAGACCTGCGTGCAGATCGTCAGCCGGAGTTCACCCAGGTAGACATCGAGGCCTCTTTCATTGATGAAGAGACCCTGATGAAGCTGAACGAGGACATGATCCGGGCGCTGTTCAAGGACGTGCTGGAGGTTGAACTGCCGTCTTTCCCGCAAATGCCGTATGCCGAGGCAATGCAACGTTACGGCAGCGACAAGCCGGATCTGCGTATCCCGCTGGAGCTGCTGGATGTAAATGATCTGGTTGAAGGCGTGGACTTCAAGGTCTTCGCAGGTCCTGCCAAGGATCCGAAAGGTCGTGTGGCGGCTCTGCGTGTGCCGAAAGGCGGCGAGCTGACGCGCAAGCAGATTGACGACTACACCAAGTTTGTTGGTATCTACGGTGCCAAAGGTCTTGCCTATATCAAGGTCAATGACCTGTCCAAAGGCGTTGAAGGTCTGCAGTCCCCGATCATCAAGTTCCTGGGTGATGATGTTGCTCTGGCCATCATGGAGCGTGTGGGTGCCGAAGACGGCGACATCGTGTTCTTCGGCGCGGACAAGACCAACGTGGTCAATGAAGCCCTCGGCGCACTGCGGATCAAGATCGGTCACGATCTCGACATGCTGACTTCCGAGTGGGCGCCGCTCTGGGTTGTCGATTTCCCGATGTTCGAGGAAACTCCGGACGGCGGCCTGACCGCAATTCACCATCCGTTCACCGCGCCGTCCTGTAGTCCGGAAGATCTGGCCGCAGACCCCGCCAACGCATTGTCCCGCGCCTACGATATGGTGTTGAACGGCACTGAATTGGGCGGCGGTTCTATCCGTATTCACGATGAGAAAATGCAGGAAGCGGTGTTCCGTATTCTGGGTATCGGTGAAGAGGAAGCCCGCGCCAAGTTCGGCTTCCTGCTGGATGCCCTGAAGTTTGGTTGCCCGCCCCATGGTGGTCTGGCGTTCGGCCTGGATCGCCTGGTCATGCTGATGACCGGCGCTTCGTCCATCCGTGACGTTATCGCATTCCCGAAAACCCAGAGTGCCACCTGTCTGATGACCCAGGCGCCGGGCGAAGTGGATGAGAAGCAGCTGCGTGAGTTGCATATCCGTCTGCGCAAGCCGTCGAAGCCGGTTGAAGGCAACAAGGCGGAAGCCGGTGAGGGCAACGAGTAAGTCAGTGATTTAAGGGAGGAGCTGTATGGCGGGTCACAGTAAGTGGGCCAACATCAAGCACCGCAAGGCGGCACAAGATGCCAAGCGGGGCAAGATCTTCACCAAAATCATTCGTGAGCTGACCGTGGCCGCGCGCCAGGGCGGGGGGAATCCCGATGATAATCCCCGCCTGCGCGCCGTCATCGACAAGGCGCTCACCGCCAATATGAAAAAAGACACCATCGAGCGCGCGGTTGAACGTGGCACCGGTGGTGGCGATGATGACAACTACGAAGAGCAGACCTACGAAGGCTATGGCCCCGGTGGTGTGGCGATATTCGTGGAAGTCATGACCGACAACAAAAACCGGTCTGTGGCTGAAATCCGCCACGCGTTCAACAAGATGGGTGGCAATCTCGGTACCGACGGATCGGTCGCCTACCTGTTCAGCAAGCAGGGCATCATCAGCTACGGTCCGGAGTGGGAAGAGGACAGGCTGGTGGAAGCCGTACTCAGCGCCGGTGCCGAAGACCTTGCGGCCCAGGACGACGGTTCCTGGGAAATCGTAACCACACCCGAGCAGTTTCTGGACGTCAAGGAATCTCTGGTCAATGCGGGACTGGTGCCGGACAATGCTGAAGTAACCATGGTTCCATCCACGCGGGTTGAGCTGGATCGGGACGGCGCGGAAACCATCCTCAAGCTTATTGATATGCTCGAAGATCTGGACGATGTTCAGAATGTCTACCATAACGCGGATATCTCCGGCGACATCATGGAATCGCTTTGACCAGTCAGGAGCATTGATGTGGCGATAATTCTGGGCGTTGATCCGGGGTCACGAATTACCGGTTACGGCGTCATTCGGGCAGATGGTCGACACATCGAGTACATCGACAGTGGTTGTATCCGGGTGGGCGAGAAGCCCATGGCTGAACGCCTTCAGACCATATTCCAGAGCCTTGCCACCCTGATCGGAGAGTATCGGCCGGAAGAATTTGCCATCGAGCAGGTGTTCATGGCCCGCAATCCTGACTCGGCTCTGAAGCTGGGTCAGGCCCGCGGCGCGGCCATCGTCAGTGCCGCCAACAGTGGCTTGGCGGTTCATGAATACTCGGCGAGGCAGGTAAAGCAGGCGGTGGTCGGCAAGGGCGGGGCTGACAAATCCCAGGTTCAGCACATGGTTCAGGTGTTGCTCTCGCTTTCACGCAAACCCCAGGCAGATGCGGCCGATGCGCTCGCCATCGCCATGTGCCATGCCCACATGAGCCAGAGTATTCTGCGGGTGGCCAGTGGCGCGGGAAAAGTCCGAAGCGGTCGCGTGCGACAACAATAAACCGCTCCCAGGAGCGACAGGAGATTCAGCTTGATTGGTCGTATCCGAGGTATTCTGGTTGAAAAGGCTCCGGGCCAGGCGCTGGTTGAGTGCGCGGGCCTGGGCTATGAAGTCGACATCCCTTATACCACCTTCTTTCATCTGCCGGAGACCGGCGATGAAGTCACCCTGCACACCCATTTTGCCGTCCGTGAAGACGCCCAGAGCCTCTACGGCTTTGCTTCCAGCCTGGACCGGGACCTCTTCCGCCTGCTGATCAAGGTCAATGGGGTTGGCCCGAAGCTGGCCGTTGGCATTCTTTCCGGATTGGACGCACAGCAGTTCATTCGCTGCGTTGAGAATCGTGACTCCGCCTCACTGGTCAAGCTCCCCGGCGTTGGCAAGAAGACAGCAGAACGGCTTCTTATTGAAATGGCGGACCGGATAGGGCAACTTGAAGGGCAATTTGTGCCAACGTCGCCCGAGGCGACAGGCGTGGGGCAGCCGGGCGGGCAAGGCCCCGCTGGCGGGCCGGTGGCCACTGAAGAGGCGGAAGCCGCACTGATCGCTCTGGGTTACAAGCCCCAGGAGGCTGCCAAGGCCATCAGCAAAGTGGCCGAGGAGGGGATGAGTAGTGAAACGCTCATCCGTCTGGCCCTGCGAAACATGATTCCGGCCTGATCGTCAGAACCTGTCGCGAACCTGTAGAGAGCGTAACGTGACACCTGCTAACCCCTTTGTACAATTGGGGCTGCGCTGGAATAGCGGGCAAACGTGAGGCACGATGTTGATTCCCACACTATGGGTGATGCCATGATCGAATCCGACCGGTTGATCTCGGCCCGGGCCGGTGAATATGAGGAAGTACAGGACAGGGCCATTCGCCCGACACTGCTGGCCGAATATGTTGGCCAGCCCACGGTCCGTGAGCAGATGGATATTTTCATATCCGCGGCCCGGGGTCGTCAGGAAGCGCTGGACCACGTTCTGATCTTTGGCCCGCCCGGTCTGGGCAAAACAACCCTTGCCAATATCATCGCCAATGAGATGGGCGTATCCATCAAGACAACGTCTGGTCCTGTGCTTGAAAAAGCCGGCGACCTGGCCGCCATGCTGACTAATCTCGAAGAAGGTGACGTTCTCTTCATTGACGAGATCCACCGTCTCAGCGCGGCAGTGGAAGAAGTGCTGTATCCGGCGATGGAAGATTACCAGCTCGACATCATGATCGGTGAGGGCCCGGCCGCCCGCTCCATCAAGCTGGACCTGCCGCCATTCACCCTCGTCGGGGCGACCACCCGGGCAGGCTTGCTGACTTCGCCGCTGCGTGACCGCTTCGGCATCGTGCAGCGGCTGGAGTTCTATAACACCGAAGATCTTACCAGCATCATTCTGCGCTCCGCGCGATTGTCTTCGGTAGCCGTCGATGAGGCAGGCGCGTTCGAAATTGCCCGCCGGTCCCGCGGTACCCCGCGTATCGCCAATCGCCTGTTGCGCCGTGTCCGCGATTTTGCGGAAGTCCGCTCAGACGGTCGTATCACCTCTGATATCGCCGATCAGGCACTGAATATGCTGAAAGTGGATAACCAGGGTTTCGATCACATGGATCGGCGCCTGCTGCTGGCCATGATCGAGAAATTCGACGGTGGCCCTGTCGGGGTCGAGAGCCTTGCTGCCGCGATCAGTGAAGAGCGCGGCACCATTGAGGATGTGCTTGAGCCCTTCCTGATCCAGCAGGGTTATATGGTCCGGACTCCCAGAGGGCGGATGGTGACCTCCAACGCCTATCAGCATTTCGGCGTGATTCCGCCGAAGTCGGGCAGGGAGGACGATCTTTTTGGTTGAACAGGCGCCAGAGGGAAGGTTCGAGCTGCCGATTCGGGTCTATATCGAGGACACCGACGCTGGTGGCATCGTATTTCATGCCAAATATCTCCATTACATGGAGCGGGCCCGAACCGAATGGGTGCGCAGTTGCGGCGTTGGCCTCAGGGCGGGGCTGGCGGACAATATCAGTTATGTAGTGCAGCGGCTGACCATTCATTATGCGGTACCGGCCAAGCTTGATGACGAACTGCTGGTTACTGCGGAACCGGTGGCTTTTGGTAGAGTCTGGATGGATTTCCGTCAGCGTGTGATGCGGGCCGAAGACCGGAAGTTGCTGAGTGACAGTGATGTGCGGGTAGCCTGCGTAGCGCTTGATTCCGGTCGTCCCCGCCGGTTACCGACGAATATGCAGGAATTGCTGGCCAGGAATGTCCAGCCCACCGAAACGATAAACAGAACGAGCCAGGAGTAAGAAGTGGATTCAGAACTTTCAGTCTGGTACCTCATTGCCAATGCCGGTGTCTTGGTTCAGCTGGTCATGCTTTTGCTGGCCCTGGCGTCAATCATGTCCTGGGCCTTGATTTTCCAGCGCCTGCAGGTGTTCCGGAAGGCCAAGAGGGCGCAATTGGCGTTCGAGGAGCGTTTCTGGTCAGGCATGGATCTGGGGCAGTTGTACCGGGAGGTGAATGCCGATCCAACACCGTTTTCCGGCATGGAATCCCTGTTCCGGGCCGGTTTCAAGGAGTTTTCCCGGTTGCGCCAGCAAAGCCGGGATGCCGATGCGGTCATGGAAGGTACCCAGCGCGCAATGCGGGTCGCCTTTTCCCGGGAGCACGAGCGGCTGGAGGCCAGCCTGCCTTTTCTGGCGACGGTCGGCTCCACCAGCCCTTATGTGGGTCTGTTTGGTACCGTCTGGGGCATCATGAACTCGTTCCGGGGGCTGGCACAGGTTCAGCAGGCGACACTGGCGACGGTGGCGCCCGGCATCTCCGAGGCCCTCATCGCAACCGCCATGGGTCTGTTCGCCGCAATACCGGCGGTTATTGCCTATAACCGTTTTTCCGCCATGTCCGATGCCCTTTTGAAGAACTACGAAACCTTTGCGGATGAGTTTTCCAGCATCCTCCATCGCCGCGTCCATCAGAGCGACAAGGGCGCCGCATGATGTGGTTGGTAATTAGAGGCAGGAATCAGCCCGGGAGCACAGTTCTATGAAAGGCATGGGAATGATGCCGGAAAACCGGCGCAAGCCAATGTCGGAGATCAACGTGGTTCCGTACATTGACGTAATGCTGGTGCTGCTGATCATCTTCATGGTCACCGCCCCGATGCTGACGCAAGGGGTGAAGGTTGATCTGCCCCAGACCACTTCCGATCCTATTCAGTCTGACAAGGATGTTGAGTCCATCATTGTTTCGGTTGATGCAAACGGAGCGTACTACGTCGAGATCGGAGACGAGGGCAGTGACCCTATGACGCTGTCTGACCTGCGTGCCCAGGTTTCCAAGATCCTCTCGCAACGGGCCTCCAGTGAGATTCTGGTTCGCGGCGATGAGAATGTTACTTACGGCACAGTTGTTCGGTTGATGGCCGAGTTGCAGGGTGCCGGGGCGAGCAGTATCGGCCTGATCACCGAATCACCGCGGG
Organism: Marinobacter adhaerens HP15; assembly: GCF_000166295.1. Taxonomy (NCBI): domain Bacteria; kingdom Pseudomonadati; phylum Pseudomonadota; class Gammaproteobacteria; order Pseudomonadales; family Marinobacteraceae; genus Marinobacter; species Marinobacter adhaerens. The sequence continues at coordinate 2,137,579 of NC_017506.1, read as the reverse complement.
ACGACAATTGATAGTGTTGCGGGCAGGAGTGTTGTGAGAGATCACCAGCGCGAAGTAACCACAACAGGCGTGCCACCATGGAAATCACCGGTGGCGCTCTCGGTCACGTTGCACCTGTTGATTCTGGGCATTGCGCTTGCGGGTTGGTCTTGGACCAGCACCGATCATGAGCCGCCACCCAGGAGCATATCGGCCCGGCTGATTACCCAGCAGGAGCCGGAACCGAGCCCGGTGGTAGAGCCGGTCGATCAGCAAAAGCGGGACGAAGAACGCCGGGCCGAAGAGCAGCGTCGCAAGGAAGAAGCTGAACGACAGAGGCAGGAAGAAGAAGCCCGTCGCATTGCAGAGCAGAAGCGACAGGAAGAACAAAAACGGCTCCAGCAGCAGAAAGAGCAGGAGCGACAGGAAGCAGAGGCGAAAGAACGCGAAGCCCGGAAAGCCCGTGAAGCGGAGGCTGCCCGTCAAAAGGCGGAAGCGGAAGCCAAGGAGCGGGCCAGGCAGAAAGCTGAGGAAGAAAAACGCCGTCAGGAAGAGGCAAAACGAAAAGCCGAAGAAGAGAAGCGGCGCCAGGAAGAGCAGCGGAAGCGGGAAGAGGCCGAACGAAAGCGCCAGGAGGAACTGGCTCGCCAGGAAGCTGAGCGTAAGCGCCTCGAGGCAGAGCGCAAGCTCCGGGAACAGCAGCTTGAAGCCCAGGCGGAGGCGGCTCAGAGGGCCCGGGAAGAGGAATCCCGTCGCCAGAGAGAGGCGGCCGCTGCGAAAGCGCGGGAAGCCCAGATGCTGTCGGAGAGTGAGAAGTACCAGGCTTTGATCCGTGAGCGCTTGAGCCAGGCGTGGTATCCGCCCAGTTCGGCTACTGAAGAGATGACCGCGCGGCTCCAGATTACGCTGTTACCGACGGGTGAGCTTGCCGGAGTGCGGCTGGTCAGTAGCAGCGGGAATACAGCGTTCGATAACTCCGCTCTGGGGGCGGTGCGTTCCCTGAGTCGTTACCCGATACCCAATGATCGGGATACCTTTGAACGGTATTTCCGACAGTTTACGATTGAATTCAACCCACGCCGGTTGAGATAAGGATGCGGATAACACCATGACACATCGGATTTGGCACAAACCGTCCAGAACGCTTCTTGCCGCCACGGCGCTGATCTTTTTCGCGGTTTCGGCAGCCCGGGCGGAGCTGTTGATCCGGATTACTGAAGGCGCGGATTCGGCCATTCCTGTTGCAGTGGTGCCTTTCGCCGAGTCTGGACAGATGCCCGCTGGCGACAAGGTCAGCAGCATTGTTCAGGCGGATCTGACCATGACGGGCGAATTCCGGACTCTGCCTCCCGAGAAGATGCTGAGCCTGCCATCCAGGCGGGAGGAAGTGTATTTCCGGGACTGGCGCCTGCTGGGCCAGCGCTATGTTCTTGTGGGGGCCCTCAGCCGAAGTGGTGACCGTGTTCAGGCCCGGTATGAGTTGTTCGATGTAAACCGCGAGGAACGGATTCTCGGTGAAACTGCGGCGGCACCTGCCTCCAATATGCGCTCGCTGGCTCACCACATCAGCGACAAGGTATATGAGGCCATCACAGGCGTGCCGGGTGCCTTCTCAACAAAGCTTGCCTATATCACGCTTGATACCGCCAACGGCAAACCCCGTTACCGACTGCAGGTCAGTGACGTGGACGGCAAGCGCGCCAGAATCCGTCTTGAAAGCCAGGAACCCATCCTGTCACCGGCATGGTCGCCAGACGGGGAAAAGCTGGCCTATGTGTCGTTCGAAACAGGGAAACCGGTGATTTTTGTTCATGAGCTTGCAACCGGCAATCGCACCAAAGTGGCAGACTTTCCGGGGCTTAACTCGGCGCCGGCCTGGTCCGACGATGGCCGATCGTTGTTGATGACCCTCTCGAAAGACGGCAACGCCGAGATCTACCGGATGAACCTGGATACCCGGCAGTTGACCAAGCTTACGAACCACTGGGCTATTGATACCGAGCCGAGCTATGACGCCACTGGCAAGGGCATTTTCTTTACGTCGGACCGGTCCGGAGGTCCGCAGATTTACCACATGGATACACCGGGTGCGGAGCCTCGTCGTATCACCTTCGGCAGCCGTTACAACGCTCGGCCAAGGCCCGACAATGACGGTAACTATGTTTATTACGTTCACCAGCGCGATCGGGCATTTCACATTGCCCGTACCGAACTGAAAACCGGGGAGGAAACGATCCTAACCCGCACCGAGTCTGATGAGTCTCCCAGTGTTGCGCCCAATGGCCGGATGCTGATCTACGCTACCCGGCAGAATGGCAGCAACGTGCTCACGGTTATTTCCGCGGATGGTGGAGCAGCGTACAGCTTGCCGGCATCCGAAGGCGATGTCCGTGAGCCCGCCTGGGGACCTTTGGTTCGCTGACTCCCGGAGCTTTCCGGTGTTGGCCATTGTTCAAGCAATAACGTCACTCAACTGAAAGGAAGAAAACATGAATTTTTCAGCTCAATCAAAAGCGTTCGCACTGTTGTTGTCTGTCGGTCTGGTAGCGGGCTGTAGCTCTACCGGTGGTACCTCCGAAGAAGGCGGCGAGTATGGTTCCGATGTGGCTGCTGTAGACCAGGAAGGTGGATCCACTGTTTACGGAGGTGACGACCAGGGCGGTGTTTCTTCTTCAGCCATGACCGAAGAAGAGCGTATGGAAGCTCGCAAGCAGGCCGAACAACAGGCCCTGCGTGAAATCACCACCTTCTACTTTGATTTCGATACGGCTGAAATCAAGCAGGAAGCCCGCGATGTCCTGGTGGCACATGCCCGTTTCCTCGCCAACAACCCGGGTCAGAACGTCCGCATTGAGGGGCACGCCGACGAGCGCGGTACCAAGGAATACAACCTGGCCCTTGGCGAGCGTCGTGCTAACGCCGTTCAGCGTTTCCTGATTGTAAACGGTGCTTCACGTGGCCAGCTCGAGACCGTAAGCTATGGCGAAGAGAAGCCGGCCGTGATGGGTTCCAGCGAGAGCGCCTGGGCCCAGAATCGTCGTGTAGAACTCGTATTTGAGTAATCACACAGGAACGACCATGAGAAAAATCCTCATGGCGACAGTGGTGCTTCCGCTTGCCCTTGGGCAGGCGGGAGTGGCCCTGGCGCAATCAGCCCAGGACAGTCAGCGTAACGCCAACAGCAGTCAGGCGACGTCGGAACTGTTCTACATGATCCAGCAGCTTCAGGGTGAAGTCAGACGGCTCCAGGGCGAAGTGGAGGAGCAGCGGCACCTGATTAACCGCCTGCAGCAGCAAGGGCGCGACCGTTATATCGATCTGGATCAGCGTATTCTGGATCTCTCGGAAAAGGTCGCATCACAGCCGGCTCCCGAAGCCAGCGAAGGTGGTGGCTCTGCTGCCTCAGGCCAGGCCCGGGAGGCCAGGGAATACCGCCAGCCCGATGCGGAAGAACGAAAGGCCTACGAGCAGATCCAGGACCTGATTCGTAATCAGAAAAAATACGATGATGCCATTAGTCGGATATACGAATTTATCGATGAATATCCGGAAGGTGATCTGACGGTCAACGCCTATTACTGGCTCGGCGAGGTCTATCTGGTCAAGCCGCAGCTCGAACAGGCAAAACAGGCGTTCACGATTGTCGCTACCCGTTTTGCCGACCATCGCAAGGCTCCGGATGCGGTCTATAAGCTGGGCGTAACTCATGATCGCCTGGGCGAAAAGGAACAGGCTCGGCGCAGCATGCAAACTGTGATTGATGATTACCCGTCCAGCAGTGCTGCTGACCTCGCACGGAAGTTTCTCGAGTCCCAGAACGGCTGATTGTCTGGCGCGGCAAAAATGTTGAGAAACCTGAGAAAAAGGGGTTGATCAACGGCCAAAAATCATTACTATATGCGCCTCGTTTGGGTCGTTAGCTCAGTTGGTAGAGCAGTTGGCTTTTAACCAATTGGTCGAAGGTTCGAATCCTTCACGACCCACCAAACACGAAATACCGGGTGGGCTGAGTCATTCGGTATAGATTGAAGTCAAGGCTTCGGTCGCCAGTTACGGGTCGTTAGCTCAGTTGGTAGAGCAGTTGGCTTTTAACCAATTGGTCGAAGGTTCGAATCCTTCACGACCCACCAAATAACAGAAGCCTGCGGGTTTTTGTGAAAAAAGAGCCTCCGGGCTCTTTTTTTTTGCGTATACGTTCCTACCTAGGTAAACAGGGAACAGGCAAAGCGATCACAAGTGTATGATCGCACTGTTTCAGAAACATTAAGCCTGGGGCATGAATGTTATAATGTCCGGGTTCACGCAATACAGAGACGCAGTAATGACTTACGCTGAAGACCGTATCCTTGTTCAAGAGCACCTGGCGCATGCTGCCGAGCCGAAGCCGCTCAGCGCGGACGAAAAGTCCGACCTGGAGGCTCGTATAAAATCGGCTCTGAAGGAGCAGGATGCGGTGCTTGTGGCTCACTATTACACCGATCCCGATATCCAGCGGCTTGCCGAGGAAACCGGTGGCTGTGTTGCGGACTCCCTCGAGATGGCCCGTTTTGGCAACCAACATTCGGCCTCCACCATCGTGGTTGCCGGCGTGAGGTTCATGGGCGAAACCGCCAAGATCCTGAATCCTGAAAAGCGCGTTCTGATGCCAACGCTTGAGGCGACCTGTTCCCTGGATGTGGGCTGTCCTGCCGATGAGTTCGCCGAGTTTTGTGACCAGCACCCGGATCGCACGGTCGTGGTCTACGCCAATACGTCTGCGGCTGTGAAGGCGAGGGCGGACTGGGTGGTTACCTCAAGCTGTGCCCAGGCTATTGTTGAAGATCTGGATGCCCGCGGCGAAAAAATCCTCTGGGCGCCGGATAAGCACCTGGGGCACTACGTCCAGAAAACGACGGGTGCTGATATGCTGCTCTGGGACGGTTCCTGCATCGTTCATGAGGAATTCAAATCCCGCGGGCTGGAGGATCTGAAGGCCCTTTATCCGGACGCGGCTGTACTGGTCCACCCGGAATCGCCCGATGCCGTGGTTGAGATGGCGGATGTTGTGGGTTCAACCTCGCAGCTGATTCATGCTGTCCAGACCATGCCCAACGAAAAGTTCATTGTTGCCACTGACAACGGCATTTTCTACAAGATGCAGCAACTGGCTCCGAACAAAACGCTGATTGAAGCGCCCACCGCAGGCAATGGAGCTACCTGTCGTAGCTGCGCCCATTGCCCCTGGATGGCGATGAACGGCCTTCAGAATCTGCTACAGGTACTGGAGCGGGGTGATCAGGAAGTGTTTGTGGATCCGGAACTGAGAGAGAAAGCGCTGCAGCCTCTGCAGCGCATGTTGGATTTTACCGCCAACATGAATCTCAAGGCTGCTGGCAACGCCTGATCAGCTGTTGGCCCTGGCGTGCAGGCGGCTGGTGATTTCTGCCAGCCGCTCGGTCACAATCTGCCTCTGTGGCGCGCCGGCCGGCAACTTTTCCTGAGCCTGCCTTAGCTGACGCTGGGCAGACTCCAGATCGCCCATCAGAACATCGTATTCTGCCCGGGCACGATGCACGCCCACAATATTCCTTGCCATGCCCTCCGCCTCGGCCAGTTTCAGCCAGAGATGCTCCTGTCCCGGTAGCTGACGGGTCAGCTGTTTGAGATGCTCCGCCGCAGCGGCGCCATTACCATCGGCTATTTCCGTGAGGGCGAGGGTGTGGGTGATTGGATAGTTCCCCGGATTCCTCGCCAGTGCGTCTTTCAGAATGGATCGAGCCTCGTCCACACGATCTTGTGCAAGCCTGACCTCTGCGAGGGTTACCTGGAAGGTGATTCGGCCCGGATTCGTGGCCAGCAGATCGTTCAGTATATCCACTGCCTTCTCGTATTGCCGGTCCTCGAGGTAGGCCACGGACAAGCCATACCGGATGGCATCGTTTCTCTGGGCATCCGGCCGATCGAGGTAGGCTTCAAAGGTTTCGACGGCTACGTCGGGGGAGGGCGCGTAATGCACTTGCAGCCGGCTGCGCATCAGATGGTATTCCTGGCCGTCCCGGATGTTTTCATCTGGATACTGTTCGGCACGATTCCGGGTGTCGGCCACGCGGCTCTGGGTTAACGGGTGCGTAGACAGATACTCTGGCAGTCGATTTCCCTGCATGCGGTTCTGGCGCATCATGATTTCAAACATTTCCGGCATGCCGCGAGGGTCCATCCCGGCGCTGGCCAGAATGTCCAGCCCGACCCGGTCGGCTTCCTGTTCATGGGAGCGGCTGTAGGCGAGCATGTTCTGGGCGGCCAGCGCCTGGGTCCCGGCAATGGCGGCAAACCTATATCAGACTGGGTGACCGCCGACAGAACAATGCCCGCAATCATACCGGCGAGTGTGAGCGGAGCGCTGGTTTCCTGCTGCTCCATGCGCCGTGCAAAATGCCGCTGGCTGAGGTGGGCAAGTTCGTGAGCGAGAACGGACGCAAATTGTTGCTCGGTCGCAGCATTGAGAAACAGACCGCCATTAACGCCTACAATGCCACCGGGCACCGCAAATGCGTTGATAGCAGGACTGTCGATCAATGCCAGGGTCAGGTCCCGATTCTGGAGTGGGGCCGAGGGCACCAGGCGATAGGTAATGGCGCTGAGGTAGTCATACACCAGGGGGTCGCTGATCCTCGGCGCGGATCGGCGGATAGATACCATTACCTGCTGGCCAATATCCGATTCCTGCTGGCCCGCGATCAGGCCCCCACCGGAACCGCCAATGCTCGGCAGCCTGTTCTCCTGAGCGTGGCTCGGCATTGAAAAAAGCAGCAGGGCCAGCAGGGCGGTGATGGCCAAGGCCGGTAGCGTTCGGGATCTGGGTTGGATAGCAATCATGTAAAGCCGGGTGCCTGTGGTCTGAATCGCCGGTTTGACAGCGGTTTGCGATAAAAAGTTCTGATCCTCTGGTTAACGAGGATTGTGATGCAATACATTATCACTGTCGGCATAATGCCTGCTTGTTAAATCCGCTTATTATTTTGTGATGGTGTATCGCTAGTATGGTTGATCGAACGCTTGATGCCTCCGGGTTGCGCTGCCCGATGCCGCTGCTGAAGACAAAGCTGGAACTGAACAGCATGGCGCCCGGTGAAGAACTCGAGGTGATTGCTACAGACGCAGGTTCTGCCCGGGATATTCCAGCCTTTCTGCAGATGTCCGATCACAAGTTGATGAGCAGTTCTGACACCGCCGGGCAGTACCGGTTTGTGATAAAGTGCGGCGGTTAAGATTTCGGAGCTGTAAATGATCAGGACATTACGCGGTCTCGCGCACAAATACTTCTCGGATGAAGAAGCGGTCATCCTGTTCCTGATACTGGTGACAGGAACCATTTTTGTTATCTGGTTCGGTGCCATGCTTGCGCCGGCCATTGCCTCGCTGATTGTGGCCTTTATTCTGCAGGGTCTGGTCACCAAGCTCAACAAGCTGGGCGTGCCGGAGACGGTTTCCATTATTGGGGTTTTCCTGGTTTTCCTCGGCGTGCTTGTTGGCTTCCTGTTTGGCCTGCTTCCGCTGATCTGGACGCAGTTGAGCAACCTGGCCGGCGAGGCGCCACGCATTATCCGGGAGCTGCAATCTTATCTTGAGCTGCTGCCACAGCAGTATCCCCACCTGATCTCCGGAGAAGCTGTCAGCACCGTTTACAGCCAGGTGAGTACGGAAGTGGGGCACATGACCCAATGGCTGGTGTCGTTCTCGCTGTCCAGTATTCCAGATCTCGTGGCGTTGCTGATCTACATGGTGCTGGTGCCTATCCTGGTGTTCTTCTTCCTGAAGGACAGGGAGGTGCTGCTCAACTCAATCGCCCGGCTGCTGCCACCCCAGCGCCCGATGATGCTGCAGATCTGGCACGAGGTGAACCTCCAGTGCGCCAACTACGTGCGCGGCAAAGCCGTCGAGATCCTGATTGTGGGCGGCGCCACCTACATTGCCTTCAAGCTGCTGGGCATGCCTTACGCTGCGCTGCTCTCGCTGTTGGTGGGGCTGAGTGTAGTGATTCCCTACATTGGCGCGGCCGTCGTTACCATCCCTGTTGCGGTGATTGCCCTGTTCGCCTTCGGCTGGGGCAGCCAGTTCATCTGGGTGATGGTCATCTACGGTGTCATTCAGGCGCTTGACGGCAATGTTCTGGTGCCCATTCTGTTCTCGGAGGTGAACAATCTGCACCCGGTGGCCATTATCGTCGCGGTGCTGTTCTTCGGGGGAATCTGGGGCTTGTGGGGTGTTTTCTTCGCAATTCCACTGGCTACCATGCTCAAGGCGGTGTTTGCTGCCTGGCCAGTGAAGGAGTCGGCGCCGCCGGCGGAACCCGGAAGCGCCTAACAGGCGCTTAAAGTGCCTTGACAGCCTCTAGCACCTCGTCGGCGTGGCCTTTCACTTTTACGCCGCGCCATTCAGCCCGCAGCACGCCATCCTTGTCGATCAGGAAGGTGCTCCGGTCGACGCCCATGTATTCCTTGCCGTAGAGCTTTTTCAGCTTGATCACGTCGAAGAGGGAACACAGGGCCTCGTCCTTGTCTGAAATCAGGTGGAAGGGAAACTCATGCTTGGCCCGGAAGTTCTCATGGGCTTTCAGACCGTCCCTGGATACCCCGAAAATAACCGTATCCAGCTCTTCAAACTGCTTCATACGGTCCCGGAAGTCCTGGCCTTCAGTGGTGCAGCCGGGGGTGTTGTCCTTCGGATAGAAATAAATAACAACATTCTGACCCTTCAGATCGTCCAGTCGGATGGTCTGGTCTCCGGTCGCTGCCGCTTCAAAATCCGGAACGGGTTTGTTTAACTCAACGGATGGCATGACATCTCCTTTAATTCCCTTGTGTCAGTTCGTGCCCAACATTACCATATCGGTTTTATTCGGACGGAGCTTTTATGATTACGGGTAGCCTTGTCGCACTGGTCACGCCCATGCATCCAAACGGTGACATCCACTGGGAGGATCTGGACAAGCTGGTAGACTTTCATATTGAAAACGGCACACACGGCATCGTTGCTGTGGGCACCACCGGCGAATCCGCAACGCTCGACCCGGAAGAGCATTGCCAGACCATTGGCCACATCATCAAACGTGTTAATGGTCGCATCCCGGTCATTGCGGGCACCGGCGGCAACAGCACCCGTGAGGCCATTGAACTGACGGCCGAGGCCCATAAGCTTGGCGCAGATGCCTGCCTGCTCGTTGTTCCCTACTACAACAAGCCGACCCAGGAAGGCCTGTATCAGCACTTCAAGGCGATTGCCGAAGCCGTCCCCGGCATGAACCAGATGCTGTACAACGTGCCCGGCAGGACAGCGTGCGACATGCTGAACGAGACCGTGCTCCGGCTTGCCGATATTCCGAATATCGTGGGCATCAAAGACGCCACCGGCAACATTCCCCGGGGTGCCGAACTGATTGAAGCGTTGGACGGCCGTCTGGCTGTCTATTCAGGTGATGACGCAACGGCAGCGGAACTTATGCTGGCCGGTGCCAAGGGCAACGTGTCCGTCACCGCGAACGTCGCCCCGAAGGCAATGTCCCAGCTGTGCGAAGCCGCTGTTGCCGGAAATCGTGAAGAAACCGAGCGTTTGAACGAACTGCTCATGCCTCTTAACCGGAAGCTGTTCCTCGAAGCGAATCCTATCCCGGTGAAATGGGCGCTCCATCATATGGGAATGATTGGGGAAGGCATCCGCCTGCCGCTGACCGTGCTCAGCGAAAAGTTCCATGGCGAAGTGGAAGATGCCCTCAAGGTCTCAGGTGTTCTCTGAGTTTGCTTAAATCATCCCATCACCGGAGTAACCTGATGCAGGTTCTAAAAGGAACCGGTAGTACCCTGATGTTCAAACCCGTTGTTGTCGCATCCGGGCTGTTGCTTCTGGCAGCAGCCTCGGGCTGCAGTCTGGTTGAAGACCGCTCCGAACGCTATGTGAATGCCACGGAAGGAAAACCACTGGAATTGCCGGAGACTGCCGACGATTCCCGTTTCAGTCAGACCATGCCCATCCGTGATGTCCAGCCGGCCGACGCCAGCAAAATGTATCCGTCCGATATTCCGCGTCCGCCGGACATGACATCGGACATCCTTGATGAAAACTACGTTATCGAAGAACTGGATGGTCGGCTCTGGCTCCTGGTCAACGACGTGCCGGGCAGAATCTGGCCTGCGGTAAACAGCTATCTCTCCGAGCGGGGTCTTGGCGTCGGCTTCGACAGTCCCCAGTTGGGCATCCTGCAGACAGAACTTGCCAATTTCAGCAAGCGTGCCCGAAACCTTGTGGAGCTGTCGGATAACCCATCTGCCGGCGAACAGAAAGTCGTTCTTCAAATTCGGATGGCTCCCGGTGTGCGACGCAAGACCACAGAGGTGCAGGTACGCCGGCTTGATGTTGAAGATCAGCCGGATGAGCTGATCCCCTGGACTGGCGTTTCTGATCCCTCCGAGCAGGCTCTGGAATTGCAGAGACGCCTGCTGTCCGATCTGGGTGACTTTCTCAGGGCGCGTGAAGAAACCAAATCCTTTTCCCGGGCGGCATCCGGAATGGTCAGCGATCCGCTGGTTCGCCTGATCTCGGAAAACGATGAAGCCGTCGCGATCCGCATGGAGCTTGATTATGGTCGTTCCTGGGCGGAAGTAAGTCGGGCACTTACAGATTCCGGCATTCCCGTTGTCGATCTGAACCGGAGTGAAGGTTGGTTCCATGTCGATTTCCGCACCGAAGACGAGCGGGATCCGGGCTGGTTCAGCTGGTTCAGTGACAAGGACGCACCCCAGCATACCCACACAGTCAGCCTTAGCCAGCAGAGCGACGCCATTGTCATCTCTGCCGAGGACGTTCCGGGTTACACTGGCAGCCGGACGACGTCGGATTTGCTCGAGCAACTGTTCGATTACCTATACTGATTCAGGAAGAGGCCGCCAGAGGCGGCCGCTTTTCGGAGACCCAAATGGAAAAACGCGAAGAACTCTACGCCGGCAAGGCAAAATCCGTCTACCGTACCGACAACCCCGAACGTTTCGTGCTGGTATTCCGTGACGACACATCCGCCTTCGACGGTGAGAAAAAGGAACAGCTCAATCGCAAGGGCATGGTGAACAACAAGTTCAATGCGTTCATCATGGAGAAGCTGGAAGCGGCAGGTGTGCCCACCCATTTTGAAGGGTTGCTGTCGTCCACCGAATCTCTCGTCAAGAAGCTGGATATGATTCCGGTTGAATGCGTGGTTCGCAATGTTTCTGCCGGCAGTCTCTGCCGTCGTCTTGGCGTGGCGGAGGGGCAGGAACTGAATCCGCCCACCTACGAACTGTTCCTCAAGAACGACGCACTCCACGATCCGATGGTCAACGAATCCCTGGCCGTCAGCTTTGGCTGGGCCGCGGCGGATGAGCTGGAGCAGATGAAATCGTTGACCTATCGGGTTAACGACGTGCTCAAGGCCCTGTTTGATGAGGCAGGCATGCTGCTTGTGGATTACAAACTGGAGTTTGGTCGCTGCGAGGGCAAGATCGTTCTGGGTGACGAATTCAGTCCGGACGGTTGCCGGATCTGGGACAAGGAAACCCGCAAGAAAATGGATAAGGATCGTTTCCGTCAGGGGCTTGGCGAAGTGATCGAAACGTACGAAGAAGTCGGGCGCCGTCTGGGAATCCAGTTCGACTGACTGAAACTGACAACAAATTCAAAAGGTGTGTCATGCGTAAACTGATGCTTGCTGTAGGTGGTTCACTGTTTCTGGTGGCGCCTGTGTCACAGGCAGATGTGGTTGGTCTTGGAGCCAGTGTAAGTTACTGGGATTCGGATCTGTCCGGCCAGGCTGCTGACAACGGTGATGTGGTTGATGTAGAAAATGACCTCAACCTAGACAGCGATTCGAATGCGAATGCGTCCCTGTATCTTGAGCATCCGATTCCGGTGCTTCCCAATGTTCGATTGAACTACACTCTGGTACAGCAGAGTGGTCGTGGCCAGGTAAATGGTAACTTTGGCGGCGTGAATTTTGGTGGCCTTGATGTTCAGTCTGATCTCGATTTGGAGCAACTGGATCTGACTCTTTACTACGAGGTGCTTGATAACTGGGTGAACCTGGATCTTGGCCTTACCGCACGGGATCTGTCCGGAGAGCTTATTGTTAAAGAGGCCTTAACAGGCACGCCTTCGAACGAAACCACGGTCGATGCGGTCATACCCATGGGCTACCTCGCCGCTCGTTTCGACCTGCCACTAACGGGTGTTTCCGTAGGTGCTGAGGGCAACTTCATCAGCTTCGACGGTGACTCTCTGCACGATTTCAACGCCTACGGCCAGTACGAGATCTCATTGATCCAGTTCCGCGCAGGCTATCGTCAGATGTCTATTGATTACGAAGACGGCAATGACCGGCTTGATGTCGAGATAGGCGGACCGTTCGTGAGTGCCGGGGTATCGTTCTGAGACTGGCAGTCTTTTCAGGGAGAGACACGTGAAGATTCTTGTTACCGGAACGGCCGGTTTTATCGGCTCACACCTGGCTCATCGCCTTCTTGATCGGGGCGATGAAGTCATTGGCGTTGATAACGTCAATGATTACTACGATGTGAACCTGAAGGAAGCGCGGCTGAAGCGCCTGACCGACAAAGCCGGTTTTACCGAAGTCCGTCAGGATGTGGCTGACCGCGCTGCCATGGAAGCCCTTTTCGCCGAGCACAAACCCGAGCGGGTAGTGCACCTGGCGGCCCAGGCGGGTGTCCGATATTCCATCGAGAATCCTCACGCTTATGTGGACGCCAACCTCGTTGGTTTCATGAACATCCTTGAAGGGTGCAGGCACAATAAGGTCAAGCACCTCGTCTATGCGTCCAGCAGCTCGGTGTACGGTGCCAACGAGACCATGCCGTTCTCGGTGCACGACAACGTGGATCACCCGCTGAGTCTCTACGCGGCCTCCAAGAAGGCCAACGAGCTCATGGCCCACACGTACAGCCACCTGTATAACCTGCCGACCACAGGCCTGCGGTTTTTCACTGTCTATGGTCCCTGGGGTCGTCCGGATATGGCCTTGTTTATCTTTACCAAAAAGATCCTTGCCGGGGAGCCCATCGACGTCTTCAACCATGGCCATCACCGCCGGGACTTCACCTACATCGACGACATCGTCGAAGGCGTGATCCGGACTCTGGACCACGTTGCCGAACCAAACGGGGAGTGGAGCGGAGCAACCCCGGATCCCGGCACCAGCAAGGCGCCTTATCGCCTTTACAACATCGGTAGTAACAACCCGGTTGAGCTATCTCGCTTTATCGAGATTATCGAGGAGCGAGTCAGGAAGAAAGCCCAGAAAAACCTGCTTCCGTTGCAGCCGGGCGACGTGCCGGCCACCTACGCCAATGTTGATGATCTGATCGACGATGTGGGCTATAAGCCAGCTACCCCCGTAGAGGAGGGTATTGCGCGGTTCGTGGACTGGTACCGGGACTTCTACAACGTATAAAAGAGGGCCAGCAACTGCTGGCCCTTCTCGTATCTGGGACTCGACAATGGAGCATTGGCGATGATGGCAGTGTTAAAAAGATGGTTTCTGGTAGCCGCGCTTATCGGCATGGCCGGCTGCACCGGTCTTCCAGAGGGTATTGAGCCAGTCTCCGGTTTTGAGAGTGACCGTTACCTCGGTACCTGGTACGAAATCGCCCGCCTGGACCATTCCTTTGAGCGCGGTCTCACCAATGTTCGCGCGGAATACAGCCGTAACGACGACGGCAGCATCGAGGTAATCAATCGGGGTTATAACGTCGAAAAAGAAACATGGGAGGAAGCTGACGGCCGAGCGGTGTTTGTGGAAGAAGAAAACACAGGCCACCTGAAGGTGTCTTTCTTCGGACCTTTCTACGCATCTTATGTCGTGTTTGAACTCGACAAGGAACAATATTCATACGCCTTTGTGACGGGGTACAACCGTGACTATCTCTGGTTTCTCTCGCGTACCCCAGAGGTCAGTGAGGAGGCGATTGAGGCGTTCAGGAGACGCGCAAAGGCAGAGGGCTTTGATCTGGAAGAGCTGATCATAGTGGAGCAGGGCAAGAATCGTTCGTAGTGATTGAAGTGCCTGAGGATGATGAGCGGGCACAAAAAAAGCCATTTCATACTGGGAGTAAGAAGCTGACTCTTTCGGCAGGAGTAGTAGACCACCCAGAACCGGAGGCGTTCATAGGATCAAGAATGTCGACGCGAAAAGGTTTGTTTCTTTCAGACTACATCTGGCTATTCTGTCTTATCTTACTGGGAAAAGGTCTTTTAGCTTTCCAGCGCTGCAATCGGGAAAATATGAAGATTGGACCGATTTTACCCCGAAGGGCAACTTGGCTGACCCCTTATCTTGCCCCTCCCGGGACCTTATTCAGTACCAAGAAAACGCCGATTGTCATCACACCCAACCCGGCGAGCCGCCTCAAGCTCATGGTGAACTTTTGAACGCCCAGCAGACCAAAATGGTCGATGAGGCTCATTGCGATGAGCTGCCCCAGCAAAACGAAAGCAATTGCATTGGATATGCCGAATCTAGGCGCTACCCAGGTGATTGTTAGGATATAGAAGAGGACAAAGAAACCTCCGAAGTAGAAGTACACGGGAACATTGGCCGGAAAAATTTTTTCGGGAAAACCCTCCGTGGTGATCAAATAAGAAATTGCCAGAATCAGGGCAACGAAAAAGAGAATCGCAGCGGCCAGGGCCGGGCTCTGCAGTCTCGCGCCGAGTCCGCCGTTAAGCGTTGCCATCACAGGTATTCCGATTCCTGCGACCAACATGAGCAGGGCATAGGCGAATGAACTGTTCATTTTTGATCCTCAGCAAACTTCTAAATTTCTTCAGCACTAACTTGAGGGACGATGATTTCCTCAAGACAGTGGCGAATTTGTGCAGGCATGGGTACAGAGCGATTTTGGTCACGGTCCACGAAAACGTGCACCACTTGACCATGGGCTGCGGCTTCTTCTTCCGATTCTCTGAAAATACCTAACTCATAAGTAACGGAGCTGTTTCCAAGCTTCGAGACCCTGAGACCCACCGAAATTGAATCGGGATATGCAACGGGACGTCGGAATTGGCAGGATGAGCTAACGACATAGCCCACTATGTTGGCCGAATGAATATCGAGGCCACCTTGTTCAATGAGGTATCGATTAATCGTTGAGTCGAAATAGGAGTAATAAGTAACGTTGTTCACGTGTCCGTATACATCGTTGTCCATCCAGCGGGTGTAGACGGGGTAGAAAACCGAGAAGTCCTGTCGATTCACCTTGGCCCTCCAAGAGTATGACTGTAGGCGCCTCGATTCCTGACATCGGGGCGCCTTGGTTTATGTGAGATTTATTTCATTCCGCCCAGGCACAGGTATTTAAGCTCCATGTACTCGTCCAGACCGTAGTGGGAGCCTTCCCGGCCAAGGCCGCTTTCCTTTACCCCGCCAAAGGGAGCCACTTCTGTAGAGATAATGCCTTCGTTGACGCCAATCATTCCTGATTCCAGTTCTTCCGCTACGCGCCATACCCGATGGATATTTCGGCTATAGAAATAGGCCGATAAGCCGAACTCTGAATCATTTGCCATAGCGATTGCCTCGTCGTCGGTTTCAAACTTAAACAACGGCGCAACCGGCCCGAAGGTCTCCTCTCGGGCGATCAGCATTTCCTGAGTAGCGTGAGTGAGAATTGTTGGTTCAAAGAAGGTTCCGCCTAAGGAGTGAGCTCGGCCACCCAAGGCAACCTTTGCACCTTTTGATGTAGCGTCTTCAATGTGCCGCTTAACCTTCGCGAGCGCCGCATCGTTGATAAGGGGGCCCTGCTGGGTTTCGCCTTCGAGGCCGGGACCAACCACCATTTTGCTGACAGCAGCCTTCAGCTTTTCGGCAAAGGCGTCGTACACGCCTGCTTGAACGTAGACTCTGTTGGCGCAGACGCAGGTCTGGCCGGTATTGCGGTACTTGGAGGCCATAAGGCCGGCAACAGCTGCATCGAGATCCGCGTCATCGAAAACAATGAAGGGTGCATTACCTCCGAGTTCCAAGCTGACCTTTTTGACGGTATCGCTCGCTTGTCGCATTAGTAGCTTCCCGACCGGCGTAGATCCGGTAAACGAAACTTTCCGCACGATAGGATTGCCCGTCAGCTCACTACCGACAGAGACAGCGTTGGGTTTGGAGCAGGTGATGATGTTGATTAGACCTGCCGGTACGCCGGCTTCCTCTGCCAGTGCGGTGATGGCCAATGCGGAGAGAGGTGTATCTTCGGCGGGTTTGACCACTACCGGGCAGCCTGCTGCGAGCGCCGGAGCAACTTTGCGAGTAATCATTGCTATCGGAAAGTTCCAAGGGGTGATAGCCGCAACTACGCCAACCGGTTGTTTGATCACAACGATGCGTTTGTCCTTTCCGTGGCCTGGTATGACATCACCGTAGGCTCTCTTGGCCTCTTCCGCGAACCATTCGATAAAGCTGGCACCGTAGCCAACTTCACCGCGCGATTCGGCCAATGGTTTTCCCTGCTCAGCGGTCATCAGACGAGCAAGATCCTCTTGGTTGGCCATGAGTAGATTGAACCATTTGCGCAGAATGTTAGCGCGCTCTTTGGCGGGAGTAGAGCGCCATGCCGGCCAGGCGGCTGAAGCGGCTTCAATCGCTGCACGAGCGTCGGTGTCATCCATGTCTGGCACCGTTGCCAACTGCTCACCGTTGGCCGGATCGTTCACGGCAAACGTCTTTCCCGACTTGGCCGTTATCCATTGGCCGTTGATATACGCCTGTTCGCGCAGAAGTTCGCGATTCTTTAATTCAAGAGACATGAGTAACCTCAATCAAATAAGAGCATGGCCAAATTAGAAAGCGGCCTTGTAAATTGCCAGAGCGTCAGTTTCAGACACTTCCCGGGGGTTGTTTACAAGCAGCCGAGTTTGCTTCATGGAATCCGAAGCCAGGGTGGCCAGATCGGCCTCACCAATTCCGACTTCACGCAGGGTTTGTTCAAGCCCCAGATCAGCACTCAGAGCTTCAAGACGGTCGATGAATTGATTGGCCCTCTTAGCGGCAGGTGTGCCTGCCAGATCTGGGAAAACATCGGTAGCCAGAATTGAATAGGCTTCACCGCAGATCTCCGTGTTAAACCGCATGACATGAGGCAGCACCAATGCGTTGGAAAGACCATGGGGTACATGGAAAATTCCGCCGATTGGGTAGGCAAGAGCATGCACTGCCGCTACGGGTGAGTTAGCAAAAGCCTGACCTGCTAGCATGGCTCCGAGCAGCATGTCAGAGCGAGCTTTGACATTACTGCCATCCTTTACGGCTGTCTCAATATTCGCGCCGAGCAATCGCAGCGCTTCGCGAGCCAGGGCCTTTGAAACCGGATTGTTATTTGCGGAAGCTGACGTATAGCTTTCAATAGCATGAACCATGGCATCGATGCCGGTAGCCGCGGTCACGTGAGCTGGCAGCCCGAGAGTCAACTCGGCATCGAGCAAGGCGATGTCGGGAAGCAACTGAGGCGCAACAACGCCTTTTTTCTCGGTTTCACCAACAGTAATGATCGATATCGGTGTGACCTCTGAGCCCGTTCCTGCTGTCGTTGGAATCTGGATCAGAGGTAAACGTTTGCCTTTGGCTTGTCCAACACCGTAAACGTCGTCTAACTTTTCCTCTCCGCCAATAAGAAGTGCAATCAACTTGGCAACATCCATGGATGAACCGCCACCAAATCCGATAACACCATCCACTCCGGCTTCTCGTGCGTCGGCTAACGCGGCTTCTACGACTGACACAGGCGGATCGGCAACGACGCCATCGAATAACTCGTACTTAACGCCTGCCTCGTTGAGGGAATTTGTAGCCACGTCAAGCAATCCAGCCTTGACGAGCCCGGGATCTGTAACGAGCAGTACCTTTTTACCCATGTGCTCTTTCACGATTTGCCCAAGACGATGGGTTACGCCGGGTTCGCAAATAACGCTTTTGGTTGTGTTAAACGTGAATGCAGTCATTTGTACCTCCTAGGTCAGCGACGCAATCGGTTCGACGCTGCCACGTTCGATCTGAAAGGCTTTGTCGACTAGATCTGCGGAATGAGATTGGTCTGATTCAGACAGCAAGACTGTCAGGCCTTCATCTTTAAGTGTGCTCAAAACACTGGCGAGTCGTCTGGAAAGTGCGGGTGCCACTCCCTCGAATGGTTCGTCCAGTAGCAGCAAGTTGGTTCCAGTCATCATTGCTCGGGCCAGAGCAACGAGCTTTTGCTGACCGCCAGATAACTGCAGTGCACGGCGATCAGAGAAAGACTCTACCTCGGGCATCATTTCGTAGATCCAGGCAAGTCTGGCTTCTGCGTTAACGAGTTGGCAGGCCCATGCTGGTGCCATGATGTTTTCTTCGACCGTCAGATCAGGTACGAGACGACGATCCTCTGGCATATAGCCAATGGACATACCTGCGCGCTCATAAGAACCCTGATTGGTCATGTCCTCGCCATTGATCAGTACCTGGCCCGCTTTCGGCTTGATGAGGCCCATAATTGATCGGAGTGAGGTCGTCTTTCCGGCGCCGTTCCGCCCAATCAGCCCGACCATGGAACCCTTGCTGACGGAAAAGCTGACGTCACGGAGAATAGTGGTACCGGCAATCTCCGTAGTGACATTTTTAAGTTCTAACATGGGAAGACTCCTTGCTAGTGCTGTCCTCGTTTTCGCTAAGATCGAGGTGATGCCCAACCACCAATTCCTGGACTTTGGCGTCAGACAAAACGGTTTGGGTCGGACCGTCCGCAAGGACCCGGCCATCGTAAAACGCGAGAACTCGGTCGGCGTAACGCAGAACGACTTCCATATCGTGCTCGACGAACATTGTTGCAGCATCACTTTTCCGGACAGCCGCCATGACGGTATCCATCAGTAAGAATTTATCCTCGATGGCAACGCCTGAGGTTGGCTCATCCAGCAGCATGAGCCCGGGCTCAGCGAGCATTGCCATGGCAATGTCCAACAGCTTGCGAACTCCCTGGGGCAGAGTAGATACAACCTCCTCCGCGTACTGCTCGATTTCATATTCGCGGAGTACAGCATGGGCCTTTTCGACTTTTTCCTTGGATCTGAGAGGCTTCAGAAAGCTCAATTTGCGGTCGACGGAGAAACCGAACGCAATCAGCATATTCTCCAAAACCGTCAGTTCCTGGAATAGTTGAGGCACCTGAAAGGAGCGACCAACGCCCGCCAATGAGACGTCCCTGGGTGACTTCCCGATGATGGATTTACCACGCACGAGAATGTCGCCACTGGACGGCTGGATATAGCCCGTTACCATATTGATAAAGGTGGTTTTGCCAGCCCCGTTGGAGCCGATAACTCCAACTACCTCGCCTGTATTCAGTTCAACATTGATGTCGGTGGCGGCAGTGACTGCACCAAATGTTCGTTCCAGATTGACCGTTTTCAACAAAGCGCTCATGACGTTTTCCTCGCTTTCTTGTTTTGGAATCGTTCAACCAGGGACCACAGACCGGACGGCATGAACAGGATGATTGCCAGCAGGGCAAAACCCAGAATCATTTGCCAGGTGTAGGGCGAAACGGCGAACGCATAAGTGCGCAGAGCTTCGAACAGAACGGCTGCAACGATCGGGGCTGCAACATGAGCAGTCCCGCCCATTAGGGCTATAAATACAAACTCGCCAGAAGTGGTCCAATACGCCATTTCTGGATCAACGTGACCGCTTACCAGAGCGGTGATAGTGCCACCAATAGCCGCCAGGGCCGCCGCGATTATGTACTTTACGTACACCACACGGAACACAGAGCCGCCCAGATACTCCAACCGAATTTCATTCTCTCGAACAGCCTCACCTGCGTAACCTGATAGAGATTTCAGATATCGCCATGCGACAGCTCCGAGAACGATTACAAGGAATACTGCGACAATCAGAACCAGGTCTGATGAAGCTTCAGCACCCGGAGTCCAACCCAATAAGCTCGGATTGGCAACGTTAAAACCATCGGTAGATCCAAGGAACTGATTGCGCACCAGCAAGCCATAAAGAATCATCGAGAACGCCATCGAAAACATTGCGAAGAAGATCTCTCGATACCGACACAGTAGCAGGCCAATGATGGCTGCTATGGCAACGCTGACGGCGACGGAAGCAAGCATGATGACCAGAATGTCAGTGACTCCCACGAACTGGGTCAGCATGCCGGCAACGTAGGCGCCCACGCAGTAGTAAAGGCCCTGGCCAAAGGAAACCAGGCCAGCCCGCATAAGAAGGACTAGACCGAGCACCACAAGGCCTTTGCCCATCGCGATGGTAAATAGGTAGGACATCCACTGCGGTAGCAGAAGGCCGCCAGCAATGACTACCAACCCGAATACAAATAAGAGCGCTAGGGATCTCGTTTTCATTAGATTTTCCTCGCGTTGGCAACGGCAAACAGGCCTTGCGGACGAAATGCCAGCACAAGTCCCATGACCGCGTAGATAACGAACAGCTCAACATCGGGATAAAGATGGACAGCTGCAGCTCGGGACATACCCACGATCAGAGCGCCGACAAGGGCGCCAGTGATGCTGCCAAGACCGCCAATAACTACCACGGCGAATGCAAGAACAATCACCTCAATACCCATCCCCGGTACAACAGACAGACCTGGAGCAGTCAGGGCTCCAGCGAGTGATCCGATACCAGCTCCAATCAGAAATGTAATGGTGAAGATTCGGGCAACGTTGATGCCGAGTGCGCTGGCTATCTCACGATCGTGAATGACTACTCGAAGCAGTTTTCCGTTGCGTGTGCGGTTTAGGCCATACCAGAGTGCGAGACCGATCAGTATGCTCACGCCGATAAGCATGAAATCGTAATTAGCGAAGGATAATCCAGCGAACTTGGTTCGACCCAGTAGGGTGTAGGGTTGGTAAGCAAAGTAGGGCTCAACACCCCATATTAGCTTGATGGCATCTTCCATGATGAGTAGGACGCCGTAAGTGACCAGAATCATGACGACCTCGTCCCGGCCATACATGAATCGCAGAAGGCCGCGCTCAACCAGGAGCCCCACGGAAATACCGGCGACAAGGGCGGCGGCGATTAGCGCGACGAAGCTGAACCAGGGAACAGAGCCGGTAGAAAAATACCAGCCAACCATGGCAGCACCAGAGTACGCGCCAAGGGCGTAAAAGCTACCATGAGACATATTGAGGATTCGCATGACCCCGTAAATTAGGGTCAGACCGGCGGAAATGATGAAGAGCCATGAGGCGTAGACCGAGCCATCCACCAGTATTGCAAGAAGTTGTTTCATTGTAAGACTCCCGATGCTTTGCACAGACCTCGCCTGCCGACCGGGCCATCTTCCGGTCGGGGAGGGGTGAAAGATCGTTGGAAAGTCTCATCGGGACCGGATGATCCCGATGAGCATGTTGCTGGGTCAGTGGGCTCAGTTACACTCGGCACCTGGCATGCCGGCTTTGATCCACTCTACAGTCTCTGCGCCTTCCGGCGGGTTGACGCAATCTGCCGGGTAGCGGGTAATGTCGGTAAAGGTGATTTCACCGTCCACACGTTTGAGGCGACCATAAACCATCTCTGTTGCAGCCTGATGGCCCTTACCGCGACTCATTTCAACCCGGCCGCCCGGGCCGTCAAATTCGAGACCTTCAAAGGCGGTGATTACCTCCTCGGTAGACGCACCAACACCGGCCTTATCTTGAGCCAGCTTTAGGCCAATTAGCGCATGAGCCATGTGGTAGGCAGGGAAAGTCGGCGGTGTGCCGAAACGCTCGGTGAATTCGGTCTGGAACCAAGTGTTCAGTTCACTTTCCGGAGCGAATGGACCGAAGGGACCACGGGCACCGATGATGGCACCGTCGGGCAGGTGTTCGCCAAGACTGTTGAGTGCAGTCTCGCCAGCAGTGAAGATTACCTGGTTGTCCGCCAGCAGACCACGAGCGGCTGCCTGGAGTACGAATGCGTCTGTGTCACCACCCCAGAAAGATGTGTGAATAACGTCTGCGGAGTTCACTTGCAGGGCAGAAATTTCGGCACCGTACTGGCCCGCGAACAATTTGGGGAACTGTTCCGTAGTGATTTCAATATCCCCGCCGCGAAGGACCTTTAAAGTCTCGGTAAAATCGCGCCAGCTGTCGTGACCCCAAGAGTAGTTCTGGTTTATGCCTGCGACAGATTCCAGGTTGGGAACGTTTTCGTGAACATAGCGGGCCGCCGCGATGTTGTCCATGCTGGCGGTAGAGTGGGTGCGGAAAACATACTCGTAATCAGCTTCCTCGAAGACCCGAGGCGTGCCACAGTCGAACAAAACGGTCAGCATCTTAAGTTCTTCAGCGACAGCCGGGATGGCAAGACAGTCGCCGGAAGAGATGTAACCTACGACCGCATCGACGCCGTCGCGCTCAACAAGATTTCGAAATTCTGAGGTTTGTTTTGTCGCACCGCCAGCCTCGTCAACGTAGACAGGCGTGATCATTCGACCGTCAATTCCCTTGCCTTCAATTGGGGCCGGCAGGGTGCCGTCGTTTATAGCATCGATTACCAGGTCAGCAGCGTTCTTTGCGGGAATTCCGAAAGGCCCGGACGCGGCGCCTGAAAGAAAGGTTACAAGGCCTAGTTTGTATTCTTCATTGGCGTAAGCATTGAGGCTCATGGCACCTGTAGTCATGGCACAGGCGACCGTCGCTGCAGTAAGCAGGGGACGTTTCATATCAGATCTCCAGACTGTTGTTCTTGTGTCGTTTGGTTGGACAACCAGTGTTGTTTTTTTCCGGTGTCCTGCCCGACGCTTTTCAAGCCGGCCTGTGTCTGATTGCACGCCCTATGCCAGAAATTCTAAATTCGTAAGTGGCTGTTTTTATGGAATATAGATTTCGGAGTGAGGTTTTCTTGAAGTCGGTGAGCGAAATCCGCTCATGTCGGGTGAGCGAAGATGAGCGGTTTTCGCTCATTCTGTGAGAGGGTGAACTTGCTCGTAATCAGACGGGTAATAGATTCGCCAATTACCGAGCATTACCTTCGCTGGAGGGTAGCGAGGGTCCTTTACAGTCTCGCCAATCGCCATTACTTGTCGGATTTGATGAGTCACTGGATCCATTGAGGATTGGAAACCCGGCGGATCCTCAGGCGTAGTCAGACTCAACTGCTCAAAAGCTCGCTCGATGCCTTCTAGATCCTTGTAATTCCCGCTTGCTTGGCTTGCTGCTTTGGCAATTGCGAGTATGCCGGTGAACGCGCCTTGCGCCCCGGAGGAGGGGTAGTAACCGGCTTGCCGGTGGAACTCCTGAACAAACCACCGATTGAAATCAGTTTCCGGCCAGTTGTTGTGATGGCGCGATGCTAGTAGCAATCCCAGAGGCATGCGATCGCCTAAGTGAGCAAAAATCTCGTAATCGCCACCTTTTTCAAAGTTCGCGAAGCGGGAAACATCAAACAGCCGGGTGTCAGTAGCCTGGGTGACGAAAGCGACGAAATCCCCTCCCCACAGGCTATTCACGACCAAGTCTGGTTCTTGTCTGATCAGCTCATTAATGTAGTGGCTGTAGTCTGGCTCACTTAACCGAGGCCAGAGTGTGCCGGCAATCTCGTAATCCACGCCCAATTTATTCAGAGCCTCGCGAAAATCGGCCCACACCTGATAGCCGTATTCGTAATCGGGACCCAGGTACGAGATTCGAAGCGGTTTTTTCTTCAAGTGGTCATCAAAGTAATCTCTGATAAAGAGCGCTCCCGCAGTCATCGATTGACGCGTGTCGTTCGTCACACGGAAATAGCGATCGTGGAAAAATTCATCGGTGAGCCTGGACGAGGCGTGGTCCGTACCGATGAAAAACGCATCTGCGGAAGCTGCGATTTCGGTGACTTGAATAGCAACCGATGAGTTGACAACGCCACAGAGAAATGTGGCTTGCTCTTCCTCGACGAATCGTTTTGCAATCGTAACGGCGGTTGACCGTTTGGATTTGGTGTCTCCAAGCAAAACCCTGAGGCGTGGTAGTGTCGGCAACCCCTGCTGTTCAATGTATTGAAGCGCGAGTCGTATGCCCACTACCGAATCTCGCCCCAAGACACCTGCTCGTCCGGACATGGGGTAAAGGCATCCAACGATAATATCCGCTGTATCCTCGCTTGCACCTAAAGACTCCAGCGCCTTCGAAGGCATTGGAAAAGTGACGAGGACCACCAGACAGATTCCAAACAGGATACCGATGAATCGGTCGTGGGAAATTGGGATCACAGCTCATCTCCGGTGAGCCCCAGCTTCTGCATCCTTCTTTTCAGTGCGTGTCTGGATATTCCGAGGGAGTTTGCGGCATCACCCTTCCGGCCGTTGGATTGAGCCAATGCGTCCAAAATGCATTGAGCTTCCCGTTTTGCAATTTCACTGGTCAATGATCCATTTTTTTCGTTGCGTTCAACATCATTATCCGCAATCGAAGTTTTTATTGAGGAGCTGACTTCGTAATTTCGGGGGGAAGCTGATCGACATTGATGCTCTCACCAGCGTGCAAGATGGTCAGTCTCTCGATGGTATTGCGCAGTTCCCTAATGTTTCCTGGCCAATCGTAATTGCAGAGTGTGGTGAGGGTTTCGGAAGAAAGGTTGATCGGCCTGCAGCCTTCTTGCGCTGCAAGTCCTGTTGCGAAATTCGAAGCCAGCATGGGGATATCATCCCTACGCTCGGCAAGAGACGGAATGGTAAGTGGCATAACGTTTAGACGGTAGAAGAGGTCCTCCCGAAAAGCTCCTGTTTGAGCCTCGGTCTGTAGATCCCTGTTACTGGCCGCTATAACACGCAGATCAGCCTCTATTTCTTTCTGGCCGCCGACCGCGCGGAAGCGGTGGGTTTCAAGGAAGGTTAATAGCTTTGCCTGAAGAGGTAACGGCAGCTCACCAATCTCATCCAGGAACAAAGTCCCCCCGTTTGCTAACTCAACCAAGCCAGTTCGGCGCTTATCGGCGCCCGTGTATGCGCCTTTTTCTGCGCCAAAAAGTTCGGCCTCTAGCAGGTTTTCTGGTAGCGAAGCGCAATTTACAGATACGAACGGTGCGGCTCTGTCTTTTGTGGCGTGCAAAGCTTTCGCGATGAGGGTTTTCCCGCTGCCTGATGGCCCCTGGAGAAGTACCGTGCGCGCAGAGCTCTTACCGATGCGCTCGACTTGATCAAGTAGCTTGCGCATGGCCGAGGAGTGGCCAACAAGGCCGTGAACGTCCGCTTCCCGCTCTCTCCGATAGGCCACTTCCTCTGTCAGTTGGCGATGCTTGTGATTGCGCTGAATCAGAAGAATCAGTTCGTCCAGGTCAAACGGTTTGGTGATGTAGTCTTGTGCGCCTTTTTTGACTGCCTCGACAGCAGCACGAGTATCGCCATGGGCCGAAATCATGATCGTGATGGGCGGGGCCGGGAGTGCCTGGACCTGGTCGAGAACCTCAAAACCAGATTGGTCGGGCAATTTAAGATCGAGCAAGACCACGTCTGGTGTCCGTTTTTCAATCTCGGTGAGTCCGCTTTTTCCGTCATAGGCGGCGAAAACCGTCATTCCTTCTTCTTCGAGCGAAAACATCAGACTACTAACAAGGTTTTTCTCGTCATCGATGATAAGGACGGTAGGCGTTCGCATTAAACGGATCCCTGGTTTTCGTTGTTCAAATAGAGCGGTAGTTTCAAAGTTACTTTTAGGCCTTCGCCAGAAACGCTTTGGAAACGAAGGTTACCTTGATTAGCTTGCGCGAGCTGTCTGCAAATGGCCAGGCCGAGACCGGTGCCATTGGTTTTCGTTGTGAAGAAAGGCTCGGTTAGGTGGATCAGGTGGTCAGCGCTTACGCCGGGGCCGTTATCGCTGACAGAAACATAAACTGCTAAGCCTTGCTGTTTGGTTCGAATTGTAACCCGGCCCCCAATACCCTCCATTGCCTGAATGGCGTTCATCACCAGATTCATAACGATCTGTCGGACCTGTGAAGAGTCGGCCCATGCGTAAACAGATTCGTGCTCGACTTGTACCAACTCAATCCCATGGCGATGTGCCACTGCATCGGCGAGAATTTTCACTGTTTCAACAACGTCGATGATGTTGACCTTGCTTGCCTTGGCTTCTCTCGGGCGAGCGTAATCCAAGAGCAGTTGGACAACATCGTTTACTCGGTCGATCTCATGGTCAACTGATTCCATTAACTTTTGGCGTTTGGGATCCGACTCCTTCCGCGATAGGGCCTGAATTGTAGTCTTTATGGTTGCGAGAGGGTTTCTAATCTCGTGTGCAACGCCCGCGGAGAATTGCCCGAGTATGGCACGGCGTTCTACGTCAACCATGCTCTTTACCAGCCGCCGAAGACGAAGGCGCATACGTTCGAGGGCAAAGGCCAGATAGCCTATTTCCGCTGTACCCTCCGTGTGTAGCGGAGTATCAAAATCGCCTCCAGCAACTCTGTCAGCTCCTTCAATCAAAGGAGTGACCTGTTTTTCCAACCTTTTTGAAAGGTGACGTGACAACAAAATAACGGCCAAGGCCGCTCCAGAAGCCAAAAGGATTAACCCGAATCTGGCTGACTCCAAAGGGCCCAGCAGAGGGTCACCGAGCCATTGAAGGCGTATGTGCCAGCCCTCGATAAAATCGTTCGAGTTAATGTCCTTGGCGGAATAGGAAGGTTGTCCGGGTATATTTCCTACGGCGGTAATGGGTACGTTTTGGGGCGTTACGATAAGAGGGCTCTGCAAGCCCGTGAGGCTCAGATCTTTTACCTGATCGGTAAGGCTCGCAAGGCGCACAACCAAGCCAACCCAGGCTTCAGGGGCGGGATTAAGCCCTGTAGGGCTGAGTCTGAGAACAAACCAACCGGGCCTGCTATCAGTTGGTAGGGCCGGACCGATTATTTCTCCGTTGGCAAATGGAGTTAAAGGCAGTTCGTCCAACTCCACTTGCTGCAGCAGCGTTTGAGTTAGATACCACAAGGGCGCCTCGTATCGGGATGGCTTGACCACTACCCCATACAGATGGGGACTATCGAGAGCCTGGCGCAGCTGTGCCATGACCTCGGCATTAGGTTTCTCTTCGGCGTTTGCAGTGGTCAACCAATCGAAAACCTCAGGTACGTCGGCAAGAGCCTCAAGCTCATAGATTCGCTCCTGGAGGAAAGTTCTTAAGAGGTTCTCTGCGCCCGCAAGTCGAGCATTCGTCCGACTTTCTGTCACCTTTTCCAGTGCTTTCACATACTGTGTGTCGTACATGAACGCCAGGACAACAAGTGGGATCAGGGCAATTAAAAGTGCGCTGAATAGATATCGTCTCGCTAACCCATTCCGGCGAAGGACCCTCAAGCGAGGTGGAGCAGAGGCATCATGTTTTATTATGCTTTTCATGCAGAGATCATATCGGGAGTTGCGCGGTCTTGGAATATTCCGCGGCGGTGCTTCGTTTTGATTCTGCGATAAGCGGCCTGGGAAGGTCTCTGAATGGACGGGCATAAAAAAAGCCACTGGGCGTTAGCCAAGTGACTCTTTTCAACAGGATTGGTAGGACCACCCAGATTCGAACTGGGGACCTCTACCATGTCAAAATAACGCACTAAGAAAAGTAACCACCTGAATTTAATATAAAAACTATCTTAGATCGCTCGCCTTAAACGCAGACTTTGCAGACTATATAAATCAACGCATTGCGCACTGTATATCTGGAAATTTCGGGCATAAAAAAACCAGGCACTGTGGCCTGGTTTTTACAATCTTGTGACCGTTACGCAGCTTTGAGTTCGGGGCACTCAATCTGAACGTTTTCCCGGTCGGCAATTTCACGAGCCTGCTCGTAGGCTGCACGCTTGCCTTCAAACAGTTCGTCACCGGCGTACGATAGCGCTGCCTCGATGATTCGAATCATCGGAATGAAATGGCATTCAGCAATTTCAGGGTGCTGCTCACGCACGCGCTCAAAAATGTAACGGAAACCTTTGCACTTAAAGCCAATCACTCGCTGGCGAGTCTTATCTTTGTACAAGGTAAGGAAACCATCAATACGAACAGCCAGTGCAAACTCATCTGAGTTCACGTATTCAACACAATCCATTGGGGCGTTGTAGGTTGCTTTCGCCTCGAAGGCCTCGGCCAGTGAGACGTTGAATGCTCTATCCAGAACAGTATTAAGCGTTTCCATTACCAAACCCTCTTCTCATACCTTTCTTCATGATCTTCCGGGAGGTAGCAATCTTGAGTATCTGCTGGGATCCACTCCCAGCCAAGGATTACTCCATCATTGTAGTCGGGATCTTCAAAATTCACATAAATGGCAAAAAGTGCGTCTTCTGGAACTTCCTGCCTTTGAGCCACGCACACCATGTGTGCGATGTACTCGTAAAAAAACTTGGGTTTGACGATATATACGAAAATCTCACCATCTCGACCATTATCCTTGTAGGGACGGTTGATCCCCTGGAAGAGACTGCAAGCGTGCTTCACGCCGCCATGGTGATCAGGAAAAACGTGTTCCTGTTCGTGAAAGCCAATATTCGGAACCGGTGGAACAATGCCGCAAACGTTATAAAGCATTTCAAACAGCTTAGTGCGCTTGCCAGCATTTGCGTAGGTCGCAACGGTATCAGGGTGTATCTGAAGGTAACAAAGTGCTTTGCGATTACCTGGTGCCGGCGCCGGAATATCCTTAAGGGCTTTCTCGTAGTCCATCAAAAACGGGCTGTATCTTAGTTATTGTGTATTAATTAAGCAATAGGTGCAGATACTGTATAGGTAATTTAAATACCTTGCTAGCTTTTTACTACAAGCTTAGACGAAAGGGTTACCAAAGAGTTCCGCTGTTATTTGATTTTCAAACCCGCCTCGACCTTTACCCACCGCTGCTCATGCCCCTGCTGATAATGCTCTGTCATCTTTCCATCGGCATGCGCCATCAGCGGCTGGATGTACGTTTCGTTGTCGAACCCCTGCTTTTTGTAGAGCCATGAGCCCAGGGCGCGGATCTCGTGGAAGGTTGGGCGGTGTTGCCTGGGCACGTTTTTGAAGCTTTCGCACTTGTCCCGGGTTTTGCGGAACTCGGCGGTGAAGGTGTTGGGTGTGAGCTTGGTCCAGTGGTCGCGGCCTTCGGCTTCCACTTTGCGCTCTGGCCGTCGGTGGATGATGTAGGGGCTGGCGATCTTTGATTGCCTGGCCCGGGTGACGATCTCCTCCAGCTGGGGGCAGTGGATCATAAGGTGCGAGTGTTCGTGCTTGCTGGACTTCTGCCTAACCACCTTCAGAACTTTGTCCTGGTAATCAGAGAACTTCATATTGATCACTTCCGCGCGCCCCTGCAGGGTGATCAGGGCGATTTCCATGGCGTTCTGCATCCACGGTTCGGCTTTGGCGTGGATCTCCCAAAACTGTTCCAGGGTGAGGCGGCGGCGGGCTTTCTCGTATTCTGACTTGGCATAGGTAACCTCTGCCGGGTTGCTCATTTCGAGCGGGTAGAGGCCTTTGTTGATGGCAAAGCGGAACAGTTCGATCAGCGTGGCCCGGTGCTTTATGTAGGCATCGCGTTCGAAGTTGTCATCAAGGTACTCGGCAACTGTCTGCACGTCCATTTCGTCAATCAGCTTGTTGCCCAGGTCGCGCTCAATACGTTTGAGTCTGTAATCGAGGATCTTCTCAGTTCCCGATGCCAGTCCTTTGGTGGGTAGCAGCTCTTTGCGGTACCGGTAGATGAGGTGGTTGATGTCTTTATCCGCGGTGCCCATTACCTGAGCCACCAAGTTGCGCTCCGGAATCAATATGCTGTTCAGCTGGCGAGCGGCCGCGTTGGCTTCCTGTTTGTTGGTGCCCATGGAATGATATTGGCCGGTGACCGGGTGCTTGTACTGGTAGTATGTAACGCCGTTCTTAGTGCTACCGTAGAGGTTCTCTACCAGATCCTTGTTCTTTTTGAGCCGCTTTCTTGGTGCCATCAGTTTGCCTGCAGTACCTTGTCGACCAGCGGATTGCCGGTTGCCATCTTGCTTTTGTCTGGATCCACGAACCAGAGCCCGCCGATTTTGCGTGCTCCTGGAATGTGGCCCTCATTGGCCCACTTGTAAACCACTCGCATGGACGGGCCGGGTTCCTCGAAGGTTTCCTCTCTCCATTTTTCCAGAGGTTTGAGCTTGGCCATAGTAGTTACCTCGCTACTTGCGGATCACAGGGAGGCCTTTCAGGCACTGGTGGTCGGGGCCCATGTCGAAAGGGCATTGGCAGTCTGGGTAGGTGCATTGCTTGTGTTCTCTGAGCGGATGCAAGGCTTTAAGGATTCGATCCCGCTTTATCATCAGGTTTTCAAGTCGATCTGCCACCTCATGAGTCGAAAGTTCTTTACCGTCTATCCAGAGTTTCCCGCCATTTCCAGATCGCATTGTTGCGTTTATGGCTTGGTTGATGTCTTCCAGGCATTCAGCCAGGCAGTTGGCCATTTCCAATATTTCGGCTGATGACTCGGCCAAGTCGATTTTCAGGCTTGAGATTTTCTCAGCGTCTCCAGATTTGCTTTGCTCCAGTTCTTGCTGGAAAGGTGCCAGATAGCCAACCAGGAGAAGGCGCTGGTCTTCTGACAAGGGAGCTCCGGCGCGTTCCATGCAGTTGGCTATGTTTTTTGGGAGTTGGGTGAAGTCACTCATAACCACATTCCTTTGTTTGCTCCTGAAGGTACTCTCGCTGCTCGGTTTCAATAACCTGGCCGACACCAAAGCCTCCAAGGGTTCCAAGAACCGTTGCCAACAGCCAAAGTCGTAGCGACATCACTTGCCCTCCGGCCTGTTGCCTTTGATGTCCAGCACGCAGTTAAGCTCATCCCAGATGCTGGCGGAAAGGTTCACTACCTGCTGGCCGCTGCCGTCCCAATCTGGTTCTGCTCTGAGCTTGAGATCCCGGCGGATGCTGGTGGCTACATTTTCCAGGTCTTCGATGCGTTTCTGGGCTTTCTCGGCCTCGGCTCTGGCATCATCGAACCAGGCTTGCAGGTCTCGGTTTGCAGCCTCCAGCTGCTGCAGGCGAGTGGCGGCTTCAGCAATCACCAGGTCGGCATCGCGATCGCACTCGGCAGGGATTCTCATGGTGAATTCGCGGTCTCTTGATTCACCGCCCCTGGTAATTGCATCAGCCAGTTCCTTAAGCCTTGTGATGATTTTTTCGAGCGGTACGTGTCTGGTATCCCGATAGGCGTTACTCATAGCCTGAGCCCCTCCTGTTCTGGAATTTCCCGGTACCAGATCACAACCGGGCCGTCCTCGGTGTCATGGATACTGAGCATGTACCAATCTTCGCTTGGAGGTTCGGGAGTCCAGCCTATGCACCCAGCGTTGCCTTCATCGAAATGGCTGATAAAGGCGGGGTGGTCTTCATTTAACTCGTATTCCATTTGAGACGTGGAGATCTCAATGTTCTGGTCTTCGCACCACGCTTTCCACTCTTCCTTCGGGATGATTTCTCGGTCTCCGAATAGTTCATTGAATGCAGTGTGGGTCCAGAATCCATCTTCATCTCGGCGCACTGGTTCGGGTGTCAGCATTTCCGGGCCTCCTTATTCGTAGCAGAGCGCGCAAGGGCCACCGGTGGCCGGTTGTCTGCAGCCACCGAATCCGCACTTCGCGCCCTGGTAAGCATGTTCAGGACACCCCTCTACCGCGATGCGCATGGCGGTGGATGCAACCTGAACCGCCTCTTTGTAAACCTGTTCGGGTGACCAATTCGATTCCTTGATCTTCAGAAGCGCCTGTGCCAGTTCTCCTACTTCCTCCATCAGGGCTGTATCGAGATTTGCGCCTCCCGGGAATTTCTCTCTGGCTCTCTGGTTTTCCTGCGCCACCTCAAATAGGAATTTTCCTCGCGGGTGTGAGCCGTGATATTCGATGGCAACGCCGCCTATCATTCTTGGATTAATCATTTCCGGAAGACTCCTCTTTGATCTGGTCTTTAGTGAGGTAAACGGTGCGCTCAGTACCTCTGATCTTTATGGCTAGCCGCCCTTTTCTAGGGCCCGATTTCGCTCTTCGGAATTCCGCGCCTTTCACTTCCATTACTTCCCAGTCTTTCGGTTGCTCTCCCAGCCAGCCCGCTTCGAACAGGCGGAAGTTATCCGGCACTGGTTGCATTTTCTTCAGTGCCAGTTTTCCGAAGGCGGTGTGTGCGAAGACATCTTTCTCCATGTCCGTCATCGTCTGGCCTCCCTCAAATCCTGATACTTCCTCCGCCTGACGATGTAGGCGAATTGCTTCCCGGCTTCTGGCATGGCCGTGTGGCTGCAGCGGAGAACGTGGTTTGGTGTCCGGCCGGCACAATCTGGGTCGGTTAGGGTTCTGAATACGTATCTGCGGTTAGCCATGGGTGTTTTCCTCTTTCGCGTGAACCATTTCCCGCTCTTCGCCGGTTACTTCCACCACGTCATCCGGAATTGGGCAGCCGGGATCGGCAACGATGTACCAAGTTCCGTTCCGTTTGATGTAACCCGGGGTGAGGTAGCGGCCGCTCAGCGGATGTATGTCGAGGCCGAGTGACTGGAGATACTCCAGGTTGTTGGGTTTGTTTGGCAGGGCTTTGAACTCTTTGGCTGCCTCAGAGAGCGGGCCTTTCAGTGACGGCCGGAATGCGATCGCGGATTCCCTGCAGGGTATCCAGTCCTTCGGTGGCGTTTTTTCACCATCGAAGGTAATGCCGGACAGGCTAGTTCCTGCGAAAAGGCGATCGCCTCCGTACTTTTTGCAGAAGGCTGCCCATGCTTCATCGACACCCTCCCGGGCCTCGCAGTCTCTGGCGATCGCTGCATGGGTTTTGCTATCGGTCGGGACTCGGAACGTTGGTTGGGGTGCTATTCTCATGATTCACTACACCCTTTTCCGATCTGTTGGCCGTTGGTTTCTGGATCTGTGAATTCTTTCCGGTGCACCCAGCCGTTTGGGCAGTGAAAGCCCCATTCCCGTTCTACCGCGCCGGTGATGAAGAGCGTCCACACTGGGCCGTCGACCACTTCCAGACGGTGGGCCTGTTCTGCTGAGCGGCTGACGATGGTGCCAGGTGTCAGTAGCCGGCTGCCCCCTGGCAAGATTTCGCGGAGGGTTCCTTCTAACACCAGGGAAGTGCTGGACCACGGGTGATCGTGGAGGGCTCTGTCATCGTCGCTTTTTCGAATGCAGTGAAGGTAGATGCTGCCTTCCGGGCGATCGCGCCTGAGCCAGTAGCGAATCAGGTAAGGATCCTGCGGGTTGCCGATGATGAAATCCGGTTCACGCAAGCGCACGGAATCCACCAGGATGGTTCGGAGCGCTTCGATATCTTTGGATTGGGCGGCGAGAAACTCCTGCACCAGCTCGACAATTGGCCTGCCGCTTTGTTCTTCTGGAACTCCAAGCAGTTCGGTGACCGTTGCGATATCCGCGATCGCCCTGGATGCAACCCTCCGGAAATCGACGTGGCCAATGGTGCCAATGTTCTCGTTGGCCGGCTCAGAGCGGTTTGCCTCAGCCCTTAACCAATCCTGAATACCCCGAAGTTTTCGGATCGATCCCAGTGCCAGGTCTTCCACTCGGAGCACAGTCTCCAGATCCTGCCGTGCGGTTTTGTTGTCCATCACAAAGCCTCCAGTTCCAGATCTGGGTTGAAGGCGTAGCGGTCCATAGCGACTTCGAGGATGATCCCTTCCTTTGCCAACTTCTTGCAGCGGTGGGCGCTGATGGTTCGGCCATTTCGGGCGTCTTTTTCTGGCAGGCCTTCGATGGCGGCCCGTCGCACTTTTGGATGAATGCGCAGGTGGGCGCCGTCCTGCAGGGCGCTGATGATGTCTTTCATGGCCTTGTCGTCTTGCCGGCGGCTGCTGGCTGAGGGGGATTCGCCGGCGTCGTTGACTTCGGTTCGGTATGCCATGGTTTTCTCCTGTTTGAGGTTGGCGGTCCGGATGTGGGGAATGAGGCGCCTCACCAAGTCGATCTCGGCCCACACGGCCATGCGCACTTTGTGGCACCAGCGGAACACTGGGCCGGGTAGGGCGAGGCCTCGGTTGGCATCGCCGAATAGGGACTTGGCGATGCGGTAGGCTTTGAGCAGACGGTTGAGGCGGGCGGTGATCATTGCGCCGGCTCCGGGTACTCATCCCAGGTGCGGCCATCCAGCGTGCGACCTGCGCGCTTTTTCCCGAATCGCCAGGTCTTTCCGGGTGGGTGTGGATCCTCAAAGTAATAACCGGCTGACTCTGGAAGTTCATCGGGTAGGCCGCCGTCGGGCGAGGGTGCGAACTCACCCCACTGTTTGAACAGGAAAGGAACATTGGCGGCCTGGCACCGATCGCGTAGAGATCGGGCCCAGTCGGGGTGCATAGGTCTCGCGCCTGGTCCGGATTCACCGCCAACAACTACCCAGTCGATTGCTGGCCGTATCCATCCATGACCATCTGCAACCGATTCAGCCAGCATCGCGGCTGCCAATGGATCCGTTTCACGAAGGCTGTGATCTCCCCGAAAAAGAAATTCGTCCAAGATAATCGGGCCCAGCAACGGTTCTGCACTGATCCATCGAACAGCAGCCGGCGTTTCGAGGAGCTGCGGGATGCGCTCATTTGCGGTTGCTTGGTCTTCAACACTGACACCGAGCCAAAGGTTGTCCAGTGGCCAACAACCCTTGATGTCTACAGTTAAGCCAGCGCCACTGTCAGGTAGAACTTCGGATGCCTTCTGCGCAAGGAAGAACGGAATCCAGTGATCTTCTCCAAGCTGTGATCTTGCTTGTGGGCTGTCAAAGTCCTTCCGTTCCGGATGCTGTTCAATCCACTGGAAGAACTCCATCATGCGTTCCGGCCGCTTGGTTAGCACCTGGAAGGTATGCCAGGAAGCGGCCGCCATGATTCCGAAAATTCCGGCGATGGTTTCGAAAGAGACAGCCGGGTGAAACAGGTCGCTCATGCTGTTCACAAAGATCATTCGCGGCTTGCTCCAGCGGCAGGGCTCGTCCAGCTTGTGTTCAACCAGTCGCACCTCGCCATTCCACTGACCGCCCTTGGCGACAAGCCCCTCATAGGGTTCACCCGGGCCCTTGAATCGGTTGGCCACGGTTTCCGCGTAGCAGTTCCGGCAACCTTCGCTGACTCGGGAGCAGCCACGGATCGGGTTCCAGGTGGATTCGGTCCACTCAATTCCGGTTTTCTGTCCCATGGGGGAACTCTCCAATAATGGTCAGTGCCTTGCGTGCGGCCTTGAGCATGGCGGCCCGGTGCGCTTTCTTTTCGATGCGCTTGTGGTTCATCACCATCAGGCAGTGGATGATGTCGGCCAGGGTGGTCTCCGGGTGATTCGACACGGCGCAATCGAGCGTTGATGCACAGTCAGCTGCGCTGCCGCCCAAGTATTTGTTGATCTCGGCTTCCACCTGCGCCAATACCTGCGCGCCGGTTGGCTCTGGCTTGGGCTGCTGAATCTCGTCTTCGCGCAGGGCCTCTTCAAAGTCCTGGCGGGTGACTTGTTCTGTGGCCATGGTTAAGCCCTCCGGCGCTCGTGCATGTCGCCCCACACATCGATGATTTCGATGACCTGTTCTTCGGTGAGGTAGCGTTCCAGGTGGTGGCCGGGGCCGAGTGTGCCCAGCAGCGCGATCACCGCTTCACTGTTGTCGATGTCCAGACTGCAGATCACAGCGCGCATGTTGCACACGAAGTTGTTGTTCCACAGCGACAGCAGCAGGGCGCTGGCAGCACGGCCTCCGCCGGTGTCGGTCCTGGCGATCTGGTACAGCTTTGTGGCTGCGGCCTGGGGGTTGTTGTGGTAGCGCTGCCGGGACTGTTCCTGCTTCTGCCGCTGCATGGCTTCCCACTCTTCCCGGGTGCAGTGGAGCGTGGCGTTGCCGTTGAACTTTCGATCTTGAATCAATTCCATGGTGCTGTTCTCCTGGTTCAGGCCACTGCCGGGTTGTAGGCGGCCATGGCTTTGATCACGCCAAGGGTGGTGAAGCAATCGGTGAGGGCGCGGTGTGCGTTGCCGTCTACGGTGACTCCGCACTGGCGGGCGGCTTTGTCCAGGGACTGCCATTTCCAGCTTTCGCGGTAGTCGTCCCATTGGCCGTAGAACTTGGCGTAGGTTTTCATGGCACAGTGCGGGTACAGGGTTGGCGCCCTGCAGCCTCGCTTCATGGCGCTCTGCTGGATGAGGCGGGCATCGTAGGATGAGTTGTACATAACCACTGTTTTGCCTTGGATTACGCGCAGCAGATCTGGCAGTACCTGATCGAAGGTTGGTGCATCAGCGGTCTCTGCCAGGGTAATGCCGTGAACGGCCTGTGCGGCTGGATTGATCTCACTGGAGGGGCGAATCAGCGTATCCAGCAAGGTGGTGCCGTGGCAGTTAATAACGCTGATCTCCACGATCTCGTCTGTATCGGTGAGGCCGGTGGTCTCTGTGTCGATGATCACCGCGTTGTCGTGGAGCCAGAATCTGGCGAGTTCGGCGGCGTGTTGTTTCAGGTCCATGCTGTTCTCCTTTGTGGCATCTGGCAGAGCTCTCGGCGAAAGCCCTCTCAGATGCGCCCCTGTGGGGCGCGGTTGGTTTATTTCCCGGGATTGAAGCTGCCCACGAAGGTTTTCACGGGGGTGTCTTCAAAGCCGGTGCGGAGCTTTTCTTCCAGTTCCTGGGCCATTTCCTCTTCAGCGGTTTCCAGCCGCACGATGCGCAGGCCAATGCGTGGGGTTTCACCGGTGATCAGTGACAGGCGCAGGGTGAATGTGCGTTCCTGCAGGCCCTGGTAGGGCTCGCAGGTGAAGCGCAGGAATGCGGGCATCTGGTCGCGGTTCTTGGCTTCCACTTCCGCCATGGCGCTCTGGCGGTTGCTGAAGGTTTGGGTTTCGGATGTGGTTTCAGAGCTGGCGCCGATGGTGATTTTGCGCACGGCGGCCACGGCTGGTCCGATCGGAAGAATGGTGTTGCCGTCTTCAGCCAGTGCTTCGATGTGGTCGCGCCAGTCTTCCATCCATTCGGCCAGGGTGCGCTGGTCCTGTTTGGCACCGTTGATTTTCAGCAGCTCTTTGAAGGACTCGGTTTTGTCCATCGTCAGGTTCGCGGTGTGGTCGCCGTGGCCGGGTTCGTGAATGTCGCCAAGGTTGAAGAACACTTCACCGGTCATCTTTTTGGCATTAACGAAGCAGGGCACGTTGTCCAGGTGCTTCACTGGCGTGTACTGCTCGGTGGTGGCGGTGACGAATTCAACGAATTCATCGATTAGGTTGGTGGCCATGTTGCCGCGGTACCGGCGGCGATTTTCCAGGTACTGTTCCAGATCGGCGATCCTGACGCCCTCTGGGATGGCTACGGCGGTGCCATCAGCCTGAGCGTTCAGCAGTTCCTGGATTTCCTTGGCCTGTACGATTTTGGTGTATTCGTGCAGGGCACTGTTGTCTTGCAGTACATCGGATGTCATGCGTTATTCCTTTTCGTCCTGGTGGGTTTCGATTTCACCTTTCTTGGTGAAGAACTGGCCCTGGTTCTCGGGGAACTGTGTGATGCGGCCACCGGGGTTCACGTGCATCACGCTTTCGGTGGTGTTCTCCTGGCTGTAGCTGCCGTTCATTTCCGGCACCTTGTAGCTCAGCTTGTGCTTGATCTGGACGCGTGGGGTGTTGCCCACTTTGCCCATGGTGAATTTGAGGGTGACTTCGCCGGCCTTGTTCTGGTCGACAACGCCAGCGGCGACATCGCCCAGAGCGCGTGCGACCTTTTCGGCGAACACGCCGGCGTCCAGGTCGTGGATGAATTCGGGCAGGTCAGTGCCCCGGTTCTGGTTGCTCACTTTATGTTCTCCGGTTGCTGGGTAAGTTGTTGGCCAATGCGCTCTACCTCCCGGCCCACCAGTTGGTTGAGGCCCCGGCGGGTGGGGT
The DNA here is from genome assembly GCF_000166295.1 of Marinobacter adhaerens HP15. Lineage (NCBI taxonomy): Bacteria > Pseudomonadati > Pseudomonadota > Gammaproteobacteria > Pseudomonadales > Marinobacteraceae > Marinobacter > Marinobacter adhaerens. Next base: position 2,099,737 of record NC_017506.1, on the reverse strand, counting down.
AGTACTGCTCGGCATTCAGCAGTTCGTGGCACAGGTGCAGGCCCTGTAGGGGGTCAGCCGTGGCGGCTGTCTGGATCTCGATCCTGAGTTCCAGATCTGACAGGCGCATCAGCGCTGCCAGGTTGTGGGTTTTGGTCATGCAGGCGCGGGCCATCAGTTGGCCCTCCGCATCTGGGTGGCATCGTTCACAAACGCGCGGCGGCGTAGGTCCTGAATGATCTGGCACAGCTGCTGGTGGCTGATATCTGGGCCGGTGGCGCCGGCCGCATGGCGGATATCACGCAGCCAGCCGATGGCCTCGCCCTGTTGCTGGCCCTGTTTGGCGATCAGTTTGGTGGCCTGTTCCAGGTGCGCCACGGTGCGATCGAAGTGGATCACCAGTTCATTCAGTGCCTGGCTCTGTTCTTCGTAGGCCTGTTGCAGCTCTTCGAAGGTGAGCTCTGGTTGCTTGGTGGAGGTGTTCATTGGTGCTCTTCTCCCCAGGCGGCAAAGATGGGTTCCATATCGCTAAGGGTGACCAGCTGCCGGAAGCTCACCTGGCAGGCAATGATGAAGTTGGCCAGGTGCCGGCAGGCGTAGTTGAGTTCGCGATCGAAATAGCCCAGATCATTCAGGTCCAGGGGGTACTGGTCTGGACTCCACAGGGCCAGCAAAAAACGACCGGCGCGGTTGGCGTCGGTGCCGTCCTGCATAGCGGCGGAGAACATGATGTTCAGGGCATGATTGACAACAGGCGCTCGGGTGTTGAGATCCAGCCAGCCCAGGCGCCCGTCCAGGGCCGTGAGCTGTGAAGGTGTGCTCATGGAGCCGAACCCGGCGCTTGCGCCCTGCGATGGGAAGGCAGAGCCAGATGGTTTCGCGCTTGTTTGTTGTGGCATCGGTGATGTCATGGTGGTGCGTCCTTTCAATGGTTGCGGTTTTGATCAGCCAAACCAGGAGTAGGCTGAACTGAAGCAAGAGCGCTGTGACGAACATCGGGCACGTCCTCCGGTTGGGGTTTGCTGTTTGGCCCCGGGCGGTACTGCAGGCTTTTGCCAACGGTGGCCAGGGCCTGCTTAATGACCGTTACCGGGGTGTTGTCTGGGAAGTTGATCGTTGCCATGGCCGGTGCCTCACACGCTGCGCAGGGTGGCTTTGCCGCGCTGGATGAGCGCGCGGATGGCTGCGGGATCGCCACTGTAGGCCGCCACGGTTTTCCGGGTGCGGGCCTCGGCTTCAGCGTGATTGCCCTTCGGGAACAGGTTCACGTGGCTGGCGATCGCCTCTTTCATTTCTTCCGGCTTGCCGTTGAGCTTGCGCTGCCAGATGAGTTGCCAGCTGGCCAGTAGCTGTTGGGCTGTTGGGCGGTTCTCGGATTGCATTAGTGCGTTGCTCCTTCAGGGGCGGTGTTGTTGGAGGCTTCGGTGATTTCCACTTCGAACTCTTTGGCCAGCCACTCGATGCCTTTGTCGGTCACGTGCGGCGTGGCGTACATCTTTGGGCCCAGCGTTGGGTGCTCGTAGGATTTAAGCTCGCTGGTGAAGAGGCCCTGCTGCACGTAGCAGCGGTAGGGCAGGTTGTTGTTGTCCAGCACTTTGCGGCTGCGCAGGGCCCGGTAAAGCTTCTGCGGGCCCAGATTGAGCATGCGGGCCGCTTCGTAGAGTGGGGTGGTTTGCTGGCTCATGCTGCACTCCCGTGGTTAGCCGGCAGGACTTCTTCCCAGCGCACGCGGTAAACGCCGTGGCTGCGGCTGCTGGCTGTTCTGAGGAATGAATCGCCGGTACCGGTGCCTGCGGTGATTCCGCTGATAACGATGAGCACACCAGCAATGGCCTTGGCGGCATTGTTCCTGGCGGCGTCAGCAACTTTGCAGGTGGTGTCAGCGGCTTTGAGGTAGCCCTCTTTGAAGGCGCGGGCGATGGCCAGGCAACGGTTGTTGCACTGGAGTTTGTGCATTACCTGGCAGGTGAGCTTCTTGGCACCGGGTTCGCCATGGCCGCGCAGCATGCCGATGGCAAAGTTCTCTTTCCCTTCCGCCATCCAGGCAAGCGTTTCCAACTGGCTCTTCGTGAAGAGGTTGTTCTTGTTGCAGGCTGTGAATTCGGTGGCGGTAAAAGTGTCCATTTAGTTCACCTTAATTAGATTAAGATTAAGGCAAACTTAACCCCGATTTAGGGGTTAGTCAAGTAGATTTAGAAAAACTTAATCCGGTTTGGTTAAGCTTTTTCGAGGTCGGGTTTTATGGAGAGAATAGTGTCTACAAGATCGTCCGCGCTGAGGGCATCCAGCTTTGTACCTTGATCCAGGTGCTGTTTAATTGCCTGGCGAATTATGGGCAGGGAGGGTTTCTTCAGGTCATAGTCTTCGCGGAAATCCTTATCTTGAAGCTCTTCAATCAATTCAGAGTAGGCAAACCATTCGTCACTTTGGTCATCGGTAAGATCGTCTGAGCCCATCTTCTCTTCTGCCTCAGACGCGGTAAGTCCCTTGGGAACAGGGATGTTGAAATAGCGGTAGTATTCTTTCTGGAGAGGTGTGGCCGGCCTATTGATCCACTTGCTGGCTTTTTCTGGATCGCTTAAAAGGCGATCGATCTCAATCGCGGCAAGTGAGCCGTGTTTGAGCGGAAGCCCTGTTACTTTGAAGAATTTCAGTATTTCAAATTGGCCGGGATCTACCTCTTCACCCAGTCCGATCAAATCAGAAGCCTGGCCTTTAGAGAGAGGGCGGCCTGGTAATTTAGTGCCATCCTCTTTCAGGCGGTTGAGTTGGTGCTCGGTTATGGGATCGTGATACCAGGGAGGCACCGCTACCTCTTTGGCTTCAACCCTTTTCCAGTGTTCGTAGAGCATGGAGTAGGGGTCTGGCTTTGGTTCCCGATCAGCGATTCTTTTGGCTGGAGCCCTGGTATTGCGTCGTTTCGTATTGGCTCGGGATCGTTTTTTCCTTTCCCTTTGCGGATCCAAACACCGCTACGAGGACTGTAAGTATGATAAACGCGGTGAGAAGGTCCATTTTCTGCTCCGGTTCGTTGCGATTGATCAGCGCCGGTTGTTCAGCGCCTTTATAAAGCTGGTCAGGTGAGTGATGGCCTGATCGCTTAGGACTTTGTTGGCGTGGGCTTTTCGGATGGCTTCAACCAGCTGCTCAACGTCGTCTGAATGTTCCGTGTCTCTCGCGTAGTAGACCTTGGTATTCTCCGCCTTCATATAATCGCTGCGGTTCTGGCTGACTGAAGAGATACGTTTTGGCTCTTGCCCGTCCTTGATCCAGAGATAACGGTAACCGCTGATTTCGCTGAGGGCTATCAGGTTTTCTTTGCTGATCTGCCCGGTTCGTTTCCAACGGGCTACGGCCTGCTCGGAGACATCGCAAAATTCAGCTATGCGTACCTGTTTTGCGTCGCCGTCTTTGATGGCTTCGTTAAGCCGATTAAGAAAATCTTCATGTGTGCTCATGGCGCAAAAGTAAATTCTTACCTTGTCAATGCACAGCAACGGGGTTAAGCTCGACTTAATTAAATTAAGTTCTGCGAGACCGGAGCGATGCACCTCGACACGATCTTCGAAAAACTCAAAGCTCATCCCAACATAAAAACCAAGCGCAAAGTTGCTGAAATCTGTGGCATTTCTCCGCCTGCGTTGAACTATTGGAAGCGGGTCCCTTCCGAACACTGCATTGAACTTGAGCGGGCTTCAGACGGCGCTGTTACGCGTTATGAAATGAGGCCTGATGTGTTCGGTGTTGCCCCTGATCATTCCAAAGAACACTCAGTTGCATAAGTAACCAACAAGATACTGGATCGAGGGCTCTTTCCATGTCACCTTTTTACGATTGCGGAGGCCGCAATGGATATTGATGCGGTGCTCACTCAGATGCGCGATCTCGGCCTCCTGGTCGATTCCATTGATACCTCGGGCAAGCTGGTCCGGGTTCCTGTCACTTTTCCCCGTGCCGACAAAGGCAAGAAGAAATCAGGCTGGTATGTGGTTCATGAGTTCCGGTTGAACTCTGGCGGCATTGGATTGGCCGGTTCGTTTGGCAATTACAAGATCGATGAAAGGCGTAAGGTGGGTATGCCTGCCGGTTCGCTCACTGAGGAAGACCGTAAGGAGTATCAGCGCCGGCGGAAGCAGGCTCAGGAAAAGGCCCGTAAAGAGCAGGAGGCTGCAGCGAAAGAGTGCAGGGAAAAAGCCCAGCGCATCTGGAGCAAGCTGCCAGTCGATGGGCCCAGCAAGTACCTGGCGGCCAAAGGTGTGGCACCATTCGGGCTGCGTTTCAGCCGGGGCAGTGTGGTTGTGCCCGTTTACAAGCCGGTTGCCTGCGATGGCCCTCAGCTATTCGCTCTGGACCTGGTGAGCCTGCAATGGATCTCGCCGGAGGGCGAAAAGACGTTCCTTACCGGCACGCCCAAAGAGGGTTCCTTTCACTGGCTTACCGATATCCCAGAGGCTGAGTGCCCGGTTGTGATCGTGGAGGGCTACGCCACGGGTGCCAGCGTTCACATGGCCACGGGCCTGCCGGTTGCGGTGGCCTTTGATTCAGGCAATCTGGTGCCCGTGGCGAAAGTGCTCCGCCAGTTCTTCCCTACAGCTCGGATCTGCATAGCCGGTGATGAAGACAAAGAGACAGAGGAGCGGATCGGCAAGAACCCGGGCCGGTTGAAGGCAGAAGAGGCGGCCAACGCCGTGAATGGCGTGTGGGTGGTTCCGGATTTTGCGGAGGCTGCCGATGGCGTTGACTGACTTTAACGATCTTCATATGGCGCAAGGCCTCGAGGCCGTTCGTGTCCAGGTGATGGCCGCTATTGAGGCTGGCCCTGCCAGCAATGATTCCTCCGCGGATGAATCTCCCCTGGCCCCCTCTGATTCAGGGGGTACGGGGGAGGGCGATGCTCTTAAGAAGGCCCTGCAGCGCTATGCATTGATCCATGGTGAAACGAAGGTCTACGACTCGCACCAGCAGAAGGTGTACAAGCAGGCGGGCATGAAGGCCACCATGGGAAATGAACTGTTCAATGCCTGGATGAAGCACCCGAACCGGCGAACGATGACCTGGATAGAGGTGAACGGGCAGCAGCAAAAGGATGCTTCGAATGATCCTCTGATGCAGATTATTGAGCGTTTCGTTTACATCTACCCTACGAAGAATGCCTGGGACAGGCGCCGGCAGGATGTGGTGCCTCTGGAGGCGCTGAAGGCGTACATGCCGAATGACTACACGCGCTGGATGGAGCACCCGCGGCGCCAGGTGATCGATCAGGACAACATTGTATTCGACCCTACCCAGCAATCCGACACAGAGACCACCATCAATACCTTCACGGGCATTCCCCTGGTACCGGATGAAAAGGCGAAGGCTGAAAAGTACCGGAAGTGTAAGGGCATCTTTGATCTGCTGTGCCATCTGTGCAACCAGGATCAGGATACGATCGATTGGGTGGTGAGATGGCTGGCCTATCCGCTGCAGAACGTTGGTGCAAAGCTGGATACCGCATTGCTGTTCCATTCGGATGTGCATGGCAGTGGCAAGTCGCTGTTCTTTGGCGAAGTGATGAGGATGATCTACGGCCGTTACGCGGCGATCCTTGGCCAGCACCAGCTGGAATCCCAGTACACCGATTGGCGAAGCCGGCTGCTGTATGCGGTGTTCGAGGAGGTGCTATCCCGATCGGAGAAGCACAACCAGATGGGCACCATCAAGCACATGATCACCGGCCAGACCCAGCGCATTGAACGGAAGTTCGTTACTGGCTGGGAGGAGGCCAACCACATGAACGGTGTGTTCCTGAGTAACGAGATACAGCCGTTCCCGCTGGAGCCCAGTGACCGGCGGTTCCTGGTGGTGTGGCCCAAGGGCACCTTGAGCAAGGAACTGCAGGACAAGGTGTCGTATGAGCTGGACAACGGCGGGCCGGCCGCATTCTATCAGCTGCTGCTGGATTATCCCCTGGCTGACTTCACCAAGCACACGAAACCGCTGGATACCGTTGCCAGGCAACGGGTGATTGAATTCAGCCTTCCGAACTTTGAGGTGTTCTTCCGGGACTGGAAAGCCGGAGACCTGGACATTCCCTTCCACAGCTGCACTACCCGTGACGTTTACCTCTTCTACCGCCGATGGTGCACGGAGACCGGTAACCGCGCACTCACTGAAACCAAGCTGATCACGATCTTCTCAAGCCGGCTGGTGAAGGCCAGAGAGCGCTTCAAGCTGGCCGGTGTTGAGCACCAGGCGATGATGTTTGTGATGGAGGATCCCCCGGAGAACCGCACGAAGGCGGAGCATCTGGGTGGATGTGTGGCTGAATTTCGCAAGCGAGCGGGCAATGTGGAGCCTGATTGATGGCTATGGGCAGGGTTTGCCTTGCTGTGTGCAGGGTATGTGCAGGGTTCAAAATCAACCCTGCACGTGTTCAGCCCATGGGGCAGAAGGGATGTGCAGGGTGTGCAGGGTGTGCAGGGTTATTTCGCGCGCGCGTACGTGCGTATATGTGTGGGCGCTTGGGCCGGTATTAAAAAGTGCTCTTTAATTTTTATTCCCCGCGCGAGGCTTATAACCATGCACACCCTGCACACTATGCACAAACGTTGGGGCAGTAAGGCTGAAAGCGTGCAGGGTTTGAAAACAACCCTGCACATACCCTGCACAGAACTAAAAACCGGAGAATGGAGATAGCTATGCTGGATGAAACAAGGCGGAGACTGCAGGACTGGGGTGTGTGGGTTCGCAGTGGTGGGGTTAATTCAGGTTACGCAGCGGTCCAGCTGACGGCTGGCGTGGGTGGGTGCACGGTGCCGGATGATGAAGCCCTGGCGGTGGACCAGGCGGTGGCCAGCCTGAAGAAGCGGGAGCCGGATCTGGGCAAGGTGGTGCTGGCCTACTATGTGCGGCGCTGGGATTATTCGATGATTGGCCTGGAAGTGAAAATGAGCCGGGAGAAGGTGCGGGTGCTGTTGCGCAGTGCAGAAGCCTGGGTGGATGGAAGGCTGTTTCAGTAATCAGATTAAAAAATACTAAAGTAGATTGACTTCGTGCATGCACGGATATAGCCTTAATCACGTACAGTCGCAGAAGTATGGCTGAACACCAAAAGAGCCCTGAGAACCCCGGTTAGCGATAGCCGGGGTTTTCTTTTGTGGCGAGGGTTTTTGCGGTGTTTGGCCTGCGGCGGTTCTGATCATCGGAAGTGTCTCTACGGTCCAACATGCCGGGACCCTTTGCCCGAAGGTTGATGTCTCGGGCTGTTTTAAATTCTGGAGGTTTCCAATGCACCTGCACGAGATGTCTTTCCGCCGTTGCGATGGTCATGGTTGCGGTGGCTTTGGAGACTCTCGCGGATCTCGGAAGCATAACGGCGTTGATATGGCTTGCCGGCCAGGATCCGACGTTTGCTCTCCGGTATCTGGAAAGGTCACCAAGCTGGGCTATCCCTACGGCGATGATCTCAGTTTCCGTTATGTTGAGGTCAGCACCCACGGTTATCGGTACCGAATGTTCTACGTGGAGCCGTGTGTCTCAGTTGGTGACGAAGTAACGCGGGACACCGTGATCGGCAAGGCTCAGGCCCTTGGTGGCCGTTATGCCGGCATCACTGAACATGTGCATTTTGAAGTGATGAATTCCAGGGATGATTTCATAGACCCGACTCCAATCATTCTCGCTCAGCAGCATTAACCGTTGAATCCAATGACCCGGAATGATCGGATGCCTTTCAGCGCCATAGTTGACAGTTTTAGCCAGGGTGGCGGCGTTTGGGCCTTCATCGGTGGCCTGTTCATGACCCTGTGCTATGTGGTCGTTGGCCTGTTCGGCATCAAAAGCAAAAGTAAGATCGCACGGGATGAGAATTTGGCTCAGCGCGAGAATGCATTGATCCAACACCTGGTGGATGAAGTAAGCCGCCTGAATGCGCTAGTGGGAGATCTGGACATAGCCCTTAAGGCCCAGGCCAACCAGCACGCCACAGAGCTCCGCCGGGAAAGGGAAGAGTGCAACGCCAAGATGGCGGCACTTAAGGCTGAGCTAGAGATTCTAAAGCGCCGGATGACAAGCGAGGAACAGCGGTAATGCCAGAGGATAGCCACCCAGATCCCAACCGCTGGTGGAAACACCGGCGCCGGGGCTATTACGCGGGCATGTGGTGGGCGTTTCTGCAGACTCCGATATGGGCTGCTGTGGAGCTGGCCCAGCCGAACACGTTGCCTGCGATGGGCGCTGTGATCGGTTGGTCCTACGGCATCAGCGTGACGCTGATCGTGAGCTACTTCGGCAACAACATTGCTGAGGCTTGGGCAGGGAAGGTTAAGCAGTGATCCTGGAAGCGGCCAAGGCGAAGCTGGCCCCATATCTGGTGCCGATCATCGGCACGCTGGTGGTTGTGGTGGTCGGAGCTTTCTGGTGGCTTTGGAGCGATCGCGACCAGCTGCTGGAGAAGAATGCCTCTCAGGCAGTGATCATCAGCAATGCGGCCCAGGAGAACCGCGAGAACGTCGCCTCGATTAAGTACCTCGAAAAGGACATTGCCTGGCGTGAGCAGAAAGCCATTGAACGCCAGCGCCGGGACCGGTTCCGTGACCAGGAGCTGGCCCAAACCCGTGAAGAACTCACAAAGGCCCTTGAAGATGCTCCGGAATGTGTTGATCAGCCTTGGCCTGATGCTGTTTTTGACATCATGCGCCGAGACACAGTACTTGACCCGAACGGAGATCGTGCGGGAGAGGGTGCCAGCGGAGTACCTGGAAGCCACAGTGATTCCAGGGCCGGAGGTTAACGTGATTGGTTATTGCCCGGAGTACGTTGAAGTGCTGAAAAGCACGATTGGCGAGTGCAATGCCGATAAAGCCGATGCTCGGGCGTGGAATGAGCGTGAGGCGACCAGCAATGCCCAATAACGGCGCGTACAACAACCAGGCGGCCAATGCCGGAGAGCGTAATGTTGGGTCAGTTGGGTTGACGCGGTTGCCTGTGACTGGGTCTATGCCTGCGGGTGTGATTTTTCAGGATGGTTTTGACCAACAGCCAGATTGGACTCCGCGTCCGGCTGTGGGCAACGATTACACCACCTTCCGGTGGACAGGAGATGAATCCGTCCTTCCTGCAAATTGGGATGCGGTATGGAACTCCGAAGCGGACGGCGCCATCCACAACCTTGAAATTGCCGACTCCATGTTCCCAGGGCATGGGCGGGTTCTCCGTTGTCGACGGCTTAATCGATCTGGAGGAACCGGCTGGAACTCCAATGGCGTGCTTGGCAAGTTGCTTTCGCAGCTCTACCAAAGAATCTACCTCGAGTTTTATATCTCGTTTCAAGTGGACTGGACTGGCGACGAAACGGGTACATCCAAGGTCTTTCGGGTCTTCCATTCTACCGGGGCAACCGATGAATTTTGGTCTGCTTTCAGCGGCGGTACTCAGGGGCCTTTATTTTTGTGGGATTGGTCGTCGTCCACGAGTTATGGCATTCGGAACCGGCTTTCGTTTCGTGGAGGGCCACCCGAAACCAACTATAGCATGGGTAATACCGATCTACTTGGTATTGGCCGAGACATCGTTGGCGGAAGCCTGGGTGATGTCGATATGAACTTCTCCGATCATATTCAAGGCAAGTTGACCGGAGGGCTAAGTCCGCAGATTCCAGACAAGCTCAACGGAGGTTTTTTGCCGACCTCTGGAGTGGTTAGACATCAACAGTTGTTTGGCGCAGCGGGCACAAGAACAAAAATGGGGTTCTACCTCGAAATGAACTCAGCCCCGGGCGTTGCTGACGGCGTCTTTAAGCAGTACATCGACGATGTGTTGGTCGTTGACAGTGAGGCGGTGCGCTGGGTGGATTCTGCCAGCGGCCCGATGCCCGGATGGAACGCCTTTGCACTTGGTGGCAACGACAACTGGGCTGGTGGTTCATGGACGGATGAAGACAACCGCGAAGAATTCTACGAAATATCAATGCCGACTGTTTCAGACAGTCTTCCGGATGGGCTCGCGTAATGGCTGATCACAAAGCAAACCTTCGTTCAGGCCCTGGATCATCAGATCCCGCCTGGACAAACATTGTCGCTTCCGACATTGCACCAGTCGCCATTGGTGGTGGGTGGTCATTGAACTATGTCTCAGGCGCCCAACCGGCCAGCGATGCGGCTTCGTTGGGCAACTGGCCAACAGCAGGCGCTGCAGCCTGGGTTAACGACGAGACGACCGCAACTTCAGGACACCGCGTTCCCGCGTCACCTACCTGGGTGCAAATGGAGATCACCGGCCCGGCAAATACCTCCTTTACCCTAAAAGGCTACTCCAACGGGGCCTCTGGGCGCTTTGTTGAATGGCGCTTGAACGGAGGTGCTTCTCAGAACATCGAAGAAGGCACCAATGATTCGGTTGTAGAGTTTACAGGCACCACGGACGCTAACGGTGATGCGCTGCTTGAGTATCGAGAAGGCGCAGGGTCAAGCAGCACGGGCTATGCTAACGCGATTATGATTACGCCGGGTGCTGCATCAGACACCACACCCCCAATCTATGAAGTCGCCCCGGCTGTAACCGAAACCCGCGAGAACGGCCACACAATCAGTGGTACCGCTGATGAGGACAGCGTGTTCTACGGTGTTCGACTGCCCGCCGGTGCCACTGTTCCGACCTCTCAACAGGTTATTGACGGTCAGGACGCCTCTGGCTCACCGGCGCTTGAGGCTGATTCTGTGTTGGCTTCAGCAGGAATCTCTGCTGATCTGGACTTTGTTACGGCCTCCGCTTCGACCGGTTACCGGTATGCGATAGTCGCCGTTGACGATGAGCCTACGCCGAACGTCCAAGCAACCCCGACAGTCATTGATGACACAACCGCTGCAGCGGTTGTTGAAGGTATTTCTGCCCAGACCATTCGAAATAAGGCAGGCGACCTTACGCCCAATGCCACCAATCTCAAGATTGCGGTTCGTGAATCTTCTGATCCGGAATCAACGGTTCACTTCAGCACCACCAATGGAAGCTTGAACGGAAGCTCTCAGACTTCAGCCATCAACCTGGAATCGGCCGGCGTAACCGTTGGTGACACCGTTCACTTCTCCTATTTCAATCCGGCCTTGAATGAAGGCTTGAACGTCGATCTGACCGTTGAGGACATCGCGTAATGGAATTGATCACCGGCGGCATCAGCGGGGCATACCTGCAAACGGGCTACATCGGCCCGTTCGTTGGCGCTCCGGCTGTGGTTTCCGTCGATTCTGACAACGCGGTGAATCAGTATCAGCTCGTCCTGGTGGATGTCTCCGGATTCAGCGAGTCAATCTCCAGCGTGACTCTGAACAGCGTTGCTTGTGCGGTTGCTGAGAATGATCCAACAGATGATCAGATCCAGGTGCGCATTCCTGGAACACTGGCGACAGGCACTTATTCCATGGTGGTTTCAGGAGCAACTGAGACTGCGACCATCACAGGAATCAGCTATACCCAGACGCATCCTTACACCTCCCCGGTGGGCTCAGTGGACAGCAACAGCCTGTTTTCCAGCCCTGTGCTGATCACTGCCGGCACGTATCACCGCATTGTGTCAGGCCCGAGTAATGGGACGCTGGATGCTGCCACAGCGGAAGCTGACGATCTCTGGGGCAACGATGTCGCTGATATCTATACTCCGGATTCTGGCTTCACTGGTGAAGACACCGTTGCAATCGAAGTGCTGTTTGATGACGGCACCACGGACACCATCACGGCAACGATCACCGTTGAGGCTCAGGTCGACATCGATCCCGATGCCTTCACGGTAGATCCGCTGACCAACCAGGCCCTTGATCAGTGGGTAGAGTTCCCGGCCATTGAGGTCACTGGTATTGATGCGGGCGAAGAGATTGCCGTATCAGTGACTGGAACGGATGTTCAGTACGCGGTGGACGCAGGCGCCGGGTTTGCAGGCTTCACTGCAGCCACAACCAACGTGCAATTGGGCTACCTGGTAAAACCACGTATCCGAACTGCCAATGGCTTTGAGGTAGAGAGAACAGGCTCAATCGCAATCGGTAGTCAGTCTTCCGGCCTGTCAGCTACTACCCGCGCTGCAGTGCTTCCAACACTCGATTCGGCCTTGCCTGATCTGAATCTGGGGCAGGGCGATGCCGTAAGTGTCGATCTTGACAACTACTTCAGTGGTGCCAGCTCCTACGGCCTTAGCGGGCTGCCTGCGAACTCTGGCCTTGAGTTTGATGGTTCTGTGCTTTCCGGTACCACTAATGTTGATGATATTGAGGCCTCACCGTTCACGCTTGTGGCAACCGCCTATAGCGCGGATGGAAGCATTCAGGACTCATTCGATGTAACGGTGGTTGATGACATCGCACCGGCTGTCACGGTTAACCCGCTGACGACTCTGGACACTACGCCCGTGGCTTCTGGTAGCGCAGGGGATGCAACAAGCCTGACCCTTGACGTTGAAGGCGTGGACGTTACGCACAGCTCAACCTACAGCCCAATCATCTCAAGCGGCAGCTGGATCCAACAGTTAAACGAGCTGGCCATCGGTACCTACACGATGACAGCAACAGGCGTTGATGATGCCGGGAATGAAACTGTGGTGTCGGCCACACTTAAAGTGGTCGAACAGATCGCCACCTCCCCGAGGGGTCTGTTCCAGCCGCTGTTCCGTTCACTGACTGGATCCGTTAACCAAACACTCTTCAGGTGACTACGATGCCCAATACCCTCTCTCCAGATCGGGAAGACCTCCAGTATCTGCAAAATCGGACAGTTCCTCGGCAGCGCTTCAACCACAGTGAATCAGTGAATGATGCGACGGGTGAGTGGCTCATCCTCCCCGCTGGTGTTGGCGATGTCCTGGTAAGTATCGCACCAGCTGCTGGAAGTGCCCGAGTTGAATACACTCAGGATGATTTGGCTGCAGTCAAAGATGGTTCGGCAGAAGGTAAGCCTTGGTCCGTGGGAGACGTGAACAGCTACACGGATTTGCTGATGGTGAACGCTGTCACGGCAATCCGGTGCGTTGCTTCAGGTGGATCCACAGAGTTCAAGGTCACAGCCTGATGGGCACGGGTCCTTCTGGCGAGTAGGTCCACTGAGGGGGCGCAGACTCGCGGTTTTTTCGCAGACTTGGCGCAACCTTGGCCTTCCTTCCTTGGTTTTGAATCAGAGAGTTAGCAATGGGTAAGCGAGTAAACAAGCGAGAGCTCGCTGAGATCTTCGGTATTTCCGAAAGGTCTTTTACGGCTTACCAGAAAGACGCTTCGTTCCCGATCGCCAGAGCTGGTGGCCGGGGCCAGGCGAATGAGTACGACACTCAGGATGTTCACGAGTGGCTGATGGAGCGCGCGGTTAGTGGCGCCCGCCATGAGTCCGCCCGTGAGCGCCTGGAGCGCATCAAAGGGGACCGCGAGGAGCTGGCCCTGGCGAAGGATCTTGAAGAACTGGTACCAGCGGTACTGGTGGGGGCTCGATTGGAATCCGTGGCGTTGTCTATCCGCACTGAGCTGCTGACGGGCAACCCGAAACTCAAGACTGAGATCGATACGTTGTACGACATCGATCTCGATATCGAGCTACTGAATGAGCATTCTCGATCCGTCCTCCGACAGCTGGCAGCGCTTGGCCGCGAACCTGGACCGGGTGATGGCCCAGGCCATGGCGAAGTTCCGGCCACCGGAGAAGATCAGCTCAACTGATTGGGCCAACAAGCACCGGTACATTGCCCAGGAGAGTAGTGCCTGGTCGGGTAAGTACTCCACGGACCTGACGCCGTGGGTGCCTGGCATTCTGGATGCGTTGGATAATCCGGCGGTGAAGAAGCTGGTGTGTCGGAAGTCCTCACAGGTGGCCTGGACAGATGGTGCCTGGAACAACTACTTGGGCCGGCGGATTCACAACGATCCGTGCCCGATCGTGCTTCTGTTTCCGAAAGAAAAGACGATTCGGAAGTATTTGGACCAGAAGTTCAACCCGATGATTGAGGTGACACCGGTTCTGCGGGCGCTGGTGGATGTCTCTACTTCTCGCAGTTCCGGCAACCGGAACGACTTCAAGAAGTTCCCGGGAGGTTTCCTTGCCCTGGTGGCCTCGAACGCAGCCGACAACGTGAAGTCGCTTTCCGCGCCGGTGGTCTGCGTTGAGGAACCAGACGACTGTAACACCAGCGTCAGCGGGCAGGGCGATTCCATCAACCTCCTTGAGGAACGAGCGAAGACCTACGAATATCGGAAGGTGATCTTCGGCGGAACGCCGACGGTTAAGGGCCTGTCCCGCGTTGATGAGGCCTTCGCCTCCAGTGATCAGCGCATGTTCATGGTGCCATGCCATGAGTGCAATGAAGAGCATGTGCTCAGCTGGGACAACGTGATCTGGAATGAAGACGCGCCGGTTGCGGATGAGGTGTTGGGCAAATCCCAGCCTGAAACCGCCCGCTATGCCTGCCCGCACTGCGGCGTGTTGTGGCGGGATATCGACAAAAACCGGAACGTGAAGAAGGGCTATTGGAAAGCCCACAAGCCGTTCCGCGGTACCGCCGGTTTCTACATCAACGAACTGTACAGCCCGTTCCCGGGCTCGAAGCTGCCACTGCTGGTTGAGAAATATCTCAAGGCCCAGCACCACCTGAATCTGGGTGATGATAGCTACATGATCGGCTTCGTCAACAACACCCTGGGATTGTCCTACGAGTACCGAACAGATGCGCCGGATACCGACACGCTGCGCGAGCGGGCAGAAGAGTATCAGGAACTGACGGTACCCGCCGGCGGGCTGGTACTCACGGTTGGTGTCGACGTTCAGCACGATCGCCTGGCGATCATCGTTCGCGCCTGGGGGCGGGGAGAGGAAAGCTGGCTGGTGTTCTGGGGCGAAATCTATGCCGCCGGCAGCTGCAGCGATAAGGCAGACCCGGTATGGGATGAGCTGGATAAATTCCTGTTTGGCGCCTACCGGCATGAGCTCGGCTTCAACCTTCAGGTGTCTGCAGCGAGTATCGACTCCTCCGATGGCCAGACCAACGATGCCGTGTATCACTACGTGCGCAGCCGGCGCGGCCGGGGCGTGAAAGTGATGGCGATCAAGGGTGAAAGCAACAACCTGAACCGCGAGATCGTTACCCCAGCCAAGAAGATCGATGTAAACGCGAAGACCACCAAGGCCAGCCGCTACGGCTTGCCGGTGTTCATGGTGGGTACCGAGAAGGGCAAGGACCTGATCGACGCCCGGTTGAAGCTCACCGGCAACGGCCCTGGCCGGATGCACTGGTACCAGGGTGTTCGGGATGACTACTACAACCAGATCACGGCTGAGATCAAAGCGCCGGATCGCAGGCGAGGCGGCCGGAAGACCTGGCAGCCGAAAGCCGGTGTTCGCAACGAAGGGCTGGACTGCGAAGTGTACGCACTCCATGCCGCCAGAACTGTGAAGGTTCACGTTCGCAAGCCGGACCAGTGGGATGCCCTGGAAGCGCAGCTGATGCAGGGAGACCTGCTGGCGCCCTCAGTCGCGGCGCCCGTGCCGGATAAGCCCAAACAGCGAAGCGAAACCAAACCCCAGAATTCAAAGCCAGAAGGCGCAAGCCTGGCTGATATTGCCCGGAGAATGCGATGAGTCTTGAAACCCAGCTGCTGGAGGCGCGCGAAGCCTACCACAACCTGCTGACCGGGCAGGCTGTGGTGCGCATTCAGCGCGATGGCAAAACCGTTGAGTTCTCCCAGGCCAGCAAGAAAGACCTGGCGGCCTACATTGCCAGCCTGGAAAGCCAGCTTGGTGGCGCCGGCCGTCGCCGTCGTCCTGCGAGGTTCATTCTGTGAAGATGCCAGATATCAGCTTTCTAGACAGCTCGGGCCGGCCGATCCAGAAGGCTGAGAGCTACACCGGCACTGGTACCGGCTTTGGTGGCCAGCTCCAACGCTGGAACCCGCGCGCCAAAACGGCGGACGCGGCCCTTCTGCCAGACCTGAAGCGTGGCAATGCCCGTGCGGAAGACCTGGTGCGCAACCATGCACTGGCTAAAAACGGTGTGCAGCTGCACGTCGACAACATCGTTGGCCACATGTTCCGGCTCAGCTACAAGCCCAAATGGCGGGCGTTAGGCATGAGCGAAGAGGATGCCCGGGCCTTTGCGAAAGAGGTGGAGGACGCCTTCACCGAGTATGCGGAAGACCCGATCAATTGCTACGTGGATGCGGAGCGCAAGCGCACCCTCACCATGATGTGCCGGGAAATCACGGCCAACCACACCAGCGCCGGCGAGGGCATGGCCTCCGCTGAGTGGATCACGGGCCGGCCCGGTGCACTGTTCAACACGGCCATCAAGCTGGTGAACCACCACCGGGTGTGCAACCCGAACCATGCGCCGGACAGCAACAGCCTGCGGGCTGGGGTGAAGGTCGACCGTTTTGGCGCGGCCGTGGGCTACTGGGTGCGTAACCATGACATCACCGGTTACGGCTTGTCTGATGGCATGGGCAACGCCTGGACCTTTGTGCCCAGGGAAACCCGCTGGGGCCGGCAGCAGTTCCTGCACGTGTTCGAGCCCCGTGGCGATGGCCAGACCCGGGGGGAGAATCAGTTTCTCAGCGTTATGGAGCAGTTGCCCCAGCTGAGCAAGCTGCAGCAGACCAAGCTACAGAACGCCATTGTGAACGCCATGTACGCGGCGGTGATTGAGAGTGAGCTGGGCAGTGAAGCCGCGATGGAAATCATCGGTGGTGACCTGAGCACCGACAAGCTCACTCAATACATGAGCACCCTGGCCGACTACCACGAGGGCGCGGATATCCGCCTCAACGGCGTAAAAATCCCGCACTTGATGCCGGGTGAGAACCTCAATCTGCTGACCAGCGGCAATGCTGACAACGGCTTCAGCGAGTTGGAATCTTCCATCACCCGCTGGATTGCCGCTGGCACCAACACCTCGAAGGAGTCGCTGACAAAGGATTACCGGGAACTGAGCTACAGCACCGCGCGGGCCAGCATGATGGAAAGCTGGCGTTATTTCATGGGCCGCCGGAAGATCATCCCCAGCCGTTTCGCGTCCATGGTGTTCGCGCTGTGGCTGGAGGAAGCGATCGACAGCGGGCGCATCCGCCTGCCGAGATCCGCCACCCGTGGCTTCTACGAAGCGAAGGCTTCCTGGTGCAACTGCGAATGGATCGGCTCCGGCCGCATCGCCATCGATGGGCTGAAGGAAGTGAAGGAATCCATCCTGCTGATCGAATCCGGCCTTTCCACCTATGAGAAAGAGCTGGCGAAGATGGGCGAGGATTACCAGGAAGTGTTTGCCCAGCAAGTCCGGGAGATGGAGGAGCGGAAAAAAGCCGGCCTGCCACCACCCAGCTGGGTGAAAGCGCTGGCCCTTGCTCCTGACCAGGAGGAGCCGGAGGCAGTGGGCGGCGTTTCATGATTAAGGTGATACGATGATTCTACACATCCGGAAATCAGCGAGTGTTGGAATGACTTCAGCATTGAAGAGTGTATATCCAGGCGTCGCCAGTCGGACGGGATTTGGTGGGCCAGGTCCTTACGACATGAATATGCCACTCACGGCGGAAGAAGCATGGTTTCAACGACATCTTCAAAACCCGAGCCGAGGACGACTACCGCCCAACGTTGCCCGTAAAGCGATGGCGAGAATGAAGCGCCGTGAATGGGTATGCGGAGACGATGGTGTATACCGGTTTCTAAGTCCTGCCTAACAATAGACGTCTGATCCTAAACCCCGCCCCGGCGGGGTTTTTTAATGCCCGGAGAAAACTATGCGAAACCAGAACATTGCAGCCCGTGTGCTGAATCAGCCGCTGTTGCTGGAGCCTGGCTATGCCCGGGTATTTCTTGGCGCCTTGGCGCCCCGGCTTGGGGTTGCCAGCCTGCAGGATGAGTTTGGCCTGATCGAATCGCAGGAGAAGCTGCGGATGCGGGCGGATTCGTTCGGCTCTGATCGGCCCCGTAACCGCCCTTATGAAGTGCTTAACGGCATTGCCCTGATTCCTGTTGCCGGCACCCTGGTTCACAAGTTCGGGCACCTGCAGCCGTATTCTGGGATGACTGGTTACGACGGCATCATTGCCCGGGTGGAGGAAGCCCTGGCGGATCCGACCGTGAACGGCATCCTGCTGGATATGGATACTCCCGGCGGTGAGGTTGCTGGTTGCTTTGATACCGCTCGCCGGCTGAACGAGCTGCGTGGCCAAAAGCCGATCGCCTCCATCTCCTACGACATGGCCTGCAGCGCCGGCATGGCCCTGCACAGCGCTACCGATTACCGATACACCACCACCAGCGCCCGGACCGGTTCCGTGGGCGTGGTGATGATGCACGCCAGCTTTGAAGAGCAGCTGAAGGCCAACGGCATTGATGTGACGTTGATCCACTCCGGCGCCTTCAAAGTGGATGGCAACCCTTACGAGAACCTGCCGGAGCAGGTGCTTGCCAGATTCCAGGCCGAATCCGACCGCCTCCGCAATGAGTTTGCGGACATGGTGGCGACACACATCGGCCTCTCTGCATCGGATGTGCTTGCCACTGAGGCGGCCATCTATACCGGGCAGGACGCAATCGAAGCAGGATTTGCGGACGAGCTCATCAATGGCCACGACATGCTGGCCGCCTTCTCTGACTACATCCAAACCACCACGACAATCGGAGTTAGCACTATGACGGTTGAATCAAAGACCAAGCCGGCGGCCACAGCACCGGCATCCGCCCCGGAAGCCAGCACTGAGCAACCGGATACCGTAGACACCACCAAGCTGGCCGCTGATGCAGCCGCCACTGAGCAGGCCCGCATTGCCGGCATCCTGCAGTGTGACGAAGCCGAAGGCCGCACCAAGCTGGCCCAGCACCTGGCGTTCAAAACCACGATGTCTGTGGAGGATGCCAAGGAGATGTTGGCCGCTGCAGATAAGCACGTCACCGTAGCGGCTGGCCCTCAAGGCCTGTTGGATGCAGCCATGGGCAATACCAAGCAGCCGGAAATCGCGGCGGATGCCGCAGCCGGCGAAGAGGGCGGAGAGCTCAAGGGCGGTGCCAAGCTGGCCGCTGCTCATGCCAAGGCCACCGGCTGCAGCAAGAAAGTCCACTAACCCGGAACGGCTCGCCACTGGCGGGCGGTTTGAGAACCTGTTTTTAACCGAGAGGAAACAACCATGTCTGATATCTACGCAGGCTCTTCATACGTGCCTTACCAGCCGGCGCCGTTCATCTTGGGCGGCCTGGTGGCATTCGACAGCGGCACACTGTCCAGTGGCCAGAACCTGGAGCGCGGTACCGTGATTGGCCGCGTTTCTGCCAGTGGCGAACTGGTGGAATCCCAGCAGGACGCAACCAATGGTTCACAGGTGCCTGTAGGTGTTCTGAACCACGATGCGGACGCTTCTGGTGGTGCCATGAATGTGGTCTTTGCCAAGGGTGGCGACCTGGACAAAACCCAGGTGAAGTTCCACACCAGCTGGAGCGCCACGGAGCAGCTGGCCGCGTTCGACGGCACGCCCATTTCACTTGTAACCCCGGAGTGATCGCCCGGTAGCCCTGCGTTACCAGCATCACCTGATTAACCAGATCTGAGGAGATCACCCCATGACCTACAGCACCACTGAGTTGCTGGACGGTACCCGCCGTCTGGATCCGTTCATGCCGTTCCTGCTGAACCTCTTTTGCCCGGGGTTCGTGACTTTTGGCACCAAAGAAATTGCCTTTGATGCCTGGGATGAAGATTTCAAACTGGCTCCGTTTGTGAGTCCCTATGTTCCTGGCCAGGTGAGCCAGCAGCCTGGTGGAGAACTTCGGAAGTTCATTCCGCCCTATCTGAAACCGAAGGATGTTGTGAGCCCTGATCGTGTTTTGGAGCGCCGTCCTGGTGAAGGGTTCAGCGGACCGCTGACGCCAGAGGAAAGGGCAGACGCGATCCGAATGGACCTGTTGGCCACTCACCGTAAGAAGATCCGCCGCCGTGAAGAGTGGATACTGTCCCAGGTGCTGCTTACAGGGCAGGTGGTTGTTTCGGGCCCCCGGTATCCGGAAAAGCTGCTGGACTTTCGGCGCGATCCTAACCTAACCATCGATATCTCAGGTGGCGCGGGTGCCTGGAATCAGACCACGGCCAAGCCAGTTGAGGATTTTCAGGACTGGTTTGAACTGTTGGAATCTCCGGCAACGCACGTGTTCTTTGGCCCGGGAACCCTCCGTGCGGCGTTTAGAGATGAAGAGTTCAAAGACCTGGCTGAGACTCGCCGCGGCTCCGAGTCCCGCTTTGAAATGGCACCTGCCGAACTGGATGCATCGTACGCTGGCCGCTTCCGTGAAAATGGTGCGGAACTCTGGGAGTACAAAGGCTGGTACAAGGATGCGCAAGGTAACAAGCAGTACTTCATTCCATATGGTCACATCGTAATTGCCGGTGTCGCTGGTGCCAGTGGGGTGCGCACCTATGGCGCGATCCTGGATGCCAACGCGCAGTACCAGGAAGCGGAAATGTGGCCAAAGAACTGGCCGGACAATGATCCTGGCGTTGAGTACATCATGACTCAGTCCGGCCCGCTGCCGGTTCTTCGTCGGATCGACGCCACCCTGTGTGCGAAGGTGCTGCCGACTCCGTAACCGGAACACAGAAACCCTGAATTAAGCCGGCCTGTTTCGATGAGATGGGCCGGCTTTTTCATATCTGAATCGAATCCTGAAAGGTGAATGACATGGCTGCGAAGAAAACCAAAGTGGTGTTTATCAAGCGGGTGGAAGACCGGGATAAATCCACCGGCGAAAAAACCATTATCAAAGCGGGTACCAAAACTGAAATGACCGCTGCTGAGCTAAAGAAGTATGAAAGCTGCGTTCGCGTGATCAAGGACGATGGCGAAGTAGGTGAGCGTCCTGTGCTGGCATCTGGCGCTGCACCAGATGCCAGCGGTGACGCATCGGACGATGACGAAGCCGGCGACGAGCAAAGCGGCAGCTGATGGCCAGCAAGTTCGATTCAGTGGCGGGCCGGCTTGAGTCCGCCATTGATGAACAGTTCGCCGTGGATGCGGTGTACACCGATGGCCAGGGCGCCAGCTTTCAGATCCGCTGCATTTTGGATAGGGCTGTTGAGCAGCGCCAGGTGTATGAGACGAATATGCCTTCGTTCCGGAATCAGATTGAGATCCGGAAGAGCTATGTTGATCGGCCCCGGCGCGGAGATAAGGTAACCATCGACGGAATCGATTGGATACTGGACGGGCTGATCACGGATGACGGGCAGGTGACGAGGCACTACGCAAATGCAAGTTGAGGTTGATCGCTCCAGCCTGCAGGAAGTGCGGGCCCTGCTGGCTAAGTTCTCAGATGGTGCAAGCCGAGCTCACGCCAGATCCCTGAACAAAACGGTGACGAAAAGCCGCACCGAATCCAGCAAGGAAATCCGGAAACAGGTTCGTCTGAATGCCGCTTATGTGAAGAGCCTGATGACGATCACCAAGGCCTCACAGAAAAAGCTTCAGGCAAAGATCTCGACACCCTCCCGAGGCCTTCTGCTTTCTCGCTTCTCAACGGACACCAGTATTTCCGGTGACAAAACCAGCTGGCTCAAGCCTCCTGCGATTCCGAAGCGTGGAATCCGAGTCAAGGTGAAGCCAGCGGGCGGCGCCAAGGTGTTTGACGGTGACAGTGAGATTGAAGGCAAGCCGTTCTACATCGTTCTGCCTGGCACTAGTGGCCGTGTTGCGATCGCTGGTCGGCGTTCAAAGATCGGTTCTGAGGGCGGAAGGATCAAAGTCTTCTACGGACCCTCGCTTTCACAGGTGTTCACCGACGTGAAAGAAGACATTGCTGAGCCGCTGGCGCTGTATCAGATGCAGCAATTCGAGAAAGAAATCGACGCGATTCTGAGGGGCTTCTGATGCCAGACAGTATTCGAGAACAGGTTGTGCAGGCATTTGCTGACCGCTTAAACGCCAAACGGGGTGAACAACTGGACAGCGAACAGGAGCTCCCTGCACGCGTTATCTGGGACCCCTCCGAAACGGCCGAAAAGCTCAAGTACCGGAAGTATGAAATGACCCTGACGCTCAACGTTGGGGAGATGGCCAAACGAGACCTCACGATCAATTCTAGTGTCCAGGGCAACCAGATGCTTGCGGCTCTGCTGGATAACGCCCTGGCCAGCGATCAGACCCTTGGCGGGCTCTGCAAGCACATCAGTTACACGGATTCGGTTCTGGACTCCCCTGATGGAGGCCAGAACGAAATGATCATTCTGGTGACCTTCCAGGTCGTCTACGAAACCAGCAACACCAGCCCTTACGAGTAACACCTCCAGACAGACAAACCCCGCGCCCGGTGGCGCTTGAAAACCAGGAGAAACCCTATGTCTACAGACAACGCGCTGCTCGAATTTGAAGGCGGGCAGAACGCCTTTCCCATGACCGCACTGTCGGATTCCGGCGATGCACAAACCTTTGAATCTGGCGAAGAGCTTTGGTCCCAGGCTGCGGGCTTTGCGCCCGTGGTTCGGGCTGATGGAGTGGTGACCGGTGGTGCTTGCTCCCCAGCCACTGGAAATGATGCGGTAGCGATCGCCGCCTTCACCGCTTTTGTGTCGGGCGTGGAACTGGCAGTGGCGGCTCAGTCCAACATTGCAGTAACTCGTGCGTCCACTGAAACCCACATGATCAACAGCATCGTGTGTGATGGTGCTGGGGATGTGACAGCGGTTGCCGGTACTGAAGGCACCGCGTTTTCGGAAGTTCGTGGTGATGCCGGTGGCCCGCCTCTCATTGCTGTCGGCTCCATTGAACTGGCTCAGGTCCGCATGACCAGCGCTTCTGCTGCCGCTGTAACCGAAGGCGAGATCTTCCAGCTGGTGAACGTGCACATGGAAAGCGCTGTGTTCCCGATCGCCACCATTGACTACGTGAATGGTGAGGTGAGTTTCAGCTCTGCACTGAAGAAGATCCACACCGGCAGTGTTCCAAAGGGTGTTTATGCCAGCTTTGCCACTCCGGAGTTCATTGAAGCGTTCGATGCGTATGACTTCGTGCCTTCTGAAGTGGGCTATTCCTCATCCAGTAAACAGACCTATACCCGGGTGAAGAACTCCCGCTCCCAGAGCCTGAACAACGCGACGTTCAGTGTGGATCTCACGGATGGTATCAGCGATACCATCGCGGCTGTTCAGGGCCAGAACCTGTACTTCCGGTTCTACCCAGACAAGAACCGGCCCCAGCACTTCATTGAACAGGGCGTTCTGTCCATTGCCCGGACCTTCCCAGCCGGTGGCGATATCGTTGCTGCCTGTACCATCAACGTGGATGAGAAGGGCAAAGAGGTATCGCTGTGAGTAATTTCGACCTTGCCGCTTTCCGCAAGGCGAAGTTCCAGGAGCGGGCACAGGATGTCCCGCTCTCTGGTCTCACCGCTGCTGGCTTTGCTGGCTATGAGGGTGAGGGGGATGATGCCAAGCCGGTCCCGGTGGTGTTTCGTGTTCGGGGTTTGACTGCTGAAGAGCTGGCGAGAGCTGATCAGGAAGCCGATAAAAGTAAGCTGCTGGTAAAAGCGTTGGAGAAACTTGCGGGAAGTGAAGCCGAAAAGATTCAGGGCATGCTTGAAGCCTTGGGAATCAGTGAGGATTCTCCTCCGGCTCTCGCCAAGAAACTAGCTCACGTTGAAATGGCGGTAATTGCTCCAAAACTCAAACGCAGCGATGTCGTGCGGATTGCAGAGGCATTTCCTACGGACTTCCTGGAGTTGTCCAATCAGATCTACGACCTGACTGGCCAGGGCAAGGTTGCCCAGGTAAAGCGAAAGCCCTCTGGAAAGACCCAGACATCCAGGCAAGCTTAGCCCTGGCGGATCGTAAGGGCCGGTTTCTGTTTGAGATCCGGCCCGATGTGTTTCCAGAGGGCTACCTAACGGAAACGGAAGTGGCCTTGTGGGCACTATGGTTCGAAGCGCAGAGCAAAAAGTAATGTGCTAAGGTTTTACAAACTGTTACACGGAGGTAATACATGCGCTTCTTACTACTGTTTCTGGCCACCCTTTCATTCTCTGCCTTTGCCCAGGTTTATAAGTGGACTGATGAGAACGGCAACGTTCACTTTGGGAACCAGCCTCCACCTGGTCAGCAGGAAGAAGTTCAGATACGGGAGAGCAAGACCGGCTCCATGGTTACGGATCGCCAGCGAGAAATGCTGGATCGCATAGACCAGGAACGCGCCGAGCGCAGAGCCGACAGCGATATTGCTTCAACTTCTCAGAAACCCCGCACAGAATCCAGTTCATGCCGGAAGGCAAAGATTATCCTTCAAAGGTATGAGAATGAGCTCGATCAGCTTCTCCGGCGCGGTTACAAACAAAGCGAGCGGAGAGATGCGGAAGACCGCGTGACTCGCTGGGAAAGCGAAGTCGCTTATTACTGCAGCTAGAGCAAACTCTGAACCAATGAACCCTGCCTCGGCAGGGTTTTTTTATGCCCGGAGAAAACATGGCAGACCTCAAGAAAACGGTAGAGCTGATCTTCGGTGGGGTTGATAACACTGGCGGTGCCATCAACTCAGTTGGCCGTGGGCTGGATGGCCTGGTGGACAAAACAGGGAATGTGACCGGCGTTCTGGCCGATATCACAGACAGCATCGTGAAGCTGGATCTTGCTCTGGCTGCTGCTGGTGTGGGTATCACGGCCTTCGCGGTGAAGCTGTCGGATGACTTCGATACCGCGTTCGGTGAGATCGCCACCCTGATCGGGCAGCCGGCGGATAATCTCCGGGATTTTCAGGCTCAGATTCTGGAGTATTCGGAGCGCTCCACCGCATCCCTTGACCAGATCACCAGCGCTACCTATGGAGCAATCTCGGCGGGCGTTGATTACAAGGATTCCCTGGAGCTGATCGCGGCTGCTGAACAGCTGGCGATCGCTGGCAAGGCGGACCTTGGCGACACAACAACAGCCTTGGTCAGCGTGATGAACGCCTTCGGTGCTTCAGCTGATGAAGCCGGGGACTACGCAGATTCGTTCTTCACCGCTGTTCAGCTGGGCCAAACCACCATTCCGGAACTGTCAGCTGCCATTGGTCGGCTGGCTCCCATTGCTGCAGCGGCGGGCCTGTCGTTCGATGAGATGGCGGGTGCGATCGCAACCATTACGGCGGAGACCGGTACCGGAACAGCGGAAGCGATCACCGGTATCCGGGCGGCTATCAATGCCATTCTGAAGCCCTCGAAAGAAGCCAGCGACCTGGCCAAAGAGCTTGGCCTCGAGTTCAACGCAGCTGCCCTTGAAAGCAAGGGCTTTGCTGGTGTTCTTGAGGATGTGGAGAAGGCCACGGGCGGAAACACTGAGGTCATTGCCAAGCTGTTCGGTTCTGTCGAGGCGTTGGCACCGGTGCTGGCCCTTACGGGCAACGCCTCTGAAAAGTTTGCGCAGAACCTGGAAGCCTTCAAAAACAATGCCGGAGCTTCTGAAACAGCAGCAAAGGAACTATCCGACACCCTGGCAAACCTTGGCCAGACCCTTCGCAACAACGTTGAATCCGCTCTGATTGGCCTGGGTGGCCGCCTCACCGACGAAACCCGCTCTGCGGTTAAAAGTGTTACCAGCATCTTCAATTCCCTGGGTAATGAGATCAAGTTGGGTGATGGTGCCTTTGCGCCCATTCTGGACGGTCTGGAAGGGCTTGCTCAGGACATTGACCAGAAGCTCCAGGTTATTGCTGCAAACTTCCCCGAAGCGCTCTCCGGGCTGGACTTCTCAGACCTGCTCGAATCCTTTGGTGATCTGGGCGGTGAACTCGATGATTTGTTCGTAGGCCTGTTTGGCAACGTGGATCTGTCCACGGTGGAAGGGCTGCAGTCTGCTATGCAGCGGGTGGTGGATGCGTTCACGGCATTGGTGCAGGTATCCAGCGGGATTGCCGAAGGGCTTGAGCCTCTGTTCCAGGCCATTGGCAAAGGGATTGAGGAATTCGAACAGCTTGATGGCACCACCAAGAAAACGGTTGGTGAGATTCTGGGTGTCGGGAAAGCGATCGATACGGTTCTGCCAGCCATCGGTGGCCTCGCCGGAGGGCTGAGTAGCGTTGGCACTGGCCTGACTGCCTTGGCTGGCGCTCAGGGTTTCAAAGCGATTATCGGCAACCTGAACAGCATTAAGGGTATCGCTTCAACTACAGCTGGAAAGGGTGGCCTGCTTGGGCTGGCTCTGACTGGCGGCTATGCCTTCGGAACATTCATCAATGATTACATTGAGGAAGAGTTCGGTTCCATTGGCTCCAAGCTTTATCAGTACTTCAATGCGGATGAGATCAAATCTCTAGCCGACAGTTTCGCGCCTGCCACCGGTGAGATCAAGAAGCTGCAGGACGAAACCGAAGAACTTCGGAAGATCAGTCAGCGCTACGACGAGATGAACAAAACCCTTGGCCAGACCATGGGTTACACCACTGAAATCACGGAAGATCAACGCCAGGAGTTCAACCGTTACGCCCAGCAGTTGGTCGACAACGCCAACAAAACTGAGGAGTTCAGCGGTTCACAGCGCGGCATTACTGATGCCGTCGAAGAGCTGAACCGTCAGGTGTCAGCAAGCGGTGGTGCACTGGGAGAAGTGTCCAAAACCACTGCAGTGCTCGCGGAGAACAACAAAGCTCTTCAGCTCGGATATGACGAAGCCACCGGCAAGATCAACTCCTTCTCCGGCACTATCGTCAAATCCGGCAATGCCATGGAGGACACGGCTAAGAAAACCGAAAAAGCGGTTGAGAAGTCCGAAGAGTTCTTCATCGAGATGGAGAAGATTGCCAGCAATGAGCGGATCAAGAATGTCGAGGCGAAGATCTCCCTGGACATTTCTGAGGTTCAGGCGAACGCAGATCAGGTTGAGGCCATAGCCAACACGATCAGCGACACCTTCGAAAGCACAGGCAAGACAATTACTGATCTCTTCAGTGGTTTCGATGATGCGAGTCGACTCACTCAGATCAGCATCAATGAACAGCTCCGCAAAGAAAACGAATACCGCGAACAATCCCTCAATGACCAAAGCAAGCTGACTGAAGCGCAAATTGAATACATCCGCCAGAAAACCCGTCAGCTCCAGAATGGTGACGCATTGATCAAGGTTTCCGGTGATGGTCTTCAGCCGCACCTTGAGGCGCTTATGTTTGCGTTGCTCGAGGGAATCCAGGTGCGCATGAATGCGCAGGGCGAAGAGCTGCTACTGAGGCTTAACGGATGATGCTGTTTATTACTGCTCCAGAGTTCGATCTGAATGGCCTGGTGACCGTGAACAATGTGGATCCTCGTGGGCTCGCTGACTTCTCGCGGAGGGTTTCGCGCACGGCAACGCTGGATGGTGAAGCCGAGATCAATGATTTCGGTTACTCGGATGCTGACCGGGTGCTCAGCATTGAATGGACACCTTCAAGTAAAGACCAGGTGGACAACGTTATCCGCATGGTTAAGGCCTATGGCCGTTTGATTGTTGCGTTTGAGGAGGGGTGCTTTATTGGCGCCCCGGAAAACTATTCCGAAACCACTGAATCCATCCGGCTGGTGGTTCTTGTTGAGAGGCGAATCGATCAATGAAACTAACTACTGCAATCCGCTCAGAAATTGCGCAACTCATCATCTCTAAGATCGCCAACGGGTCAATAAGCTCGCCGATTATAGAGGTATACGACGGTGCGGAACCGGCTTCGATGGGGCAGACCATCACCGACACTTTATTGGCAGAGCTAGCATTGACCAACACTGCAGCGAACGAAACGGACGGCGAAATCACCTTTGAGCCTATCAGCAATGACAATTCGGCGAATGCCGGAGGCGATCAAAAATGGGCGAGGATTCTGGACCGGGATGGTGCAGAAGTGCTTTACCTTACTGCAGGAGGTCCGGGTGACGGCGCTGAACTCACTCTAAACACCAGCACTATCACAGAGAATGGGCCGGTTGCGATCACTTCGGGGACGATTACGATCGGGGGTGCGTGATGACAACGCGCAACGTTAGCATGGAACTGACGTTTCCGCAGGATGCCACGGGAGTGAAAATCGATGCGCTTGTGGTGGTGTCTGGCCTCCAGCAGGAGGTGAACAAGGTATACGACGTTCTTTTCAGCTCTACATCGATAAACTTCACATTCGATGATTACGACGGGGTTGAGGTTTACTTCGTGTTCTATCTCTATGGTGGCGGCTACCAGCCCCAGGTCCATGGCCCTTACGATGTTACCAATTTTGGAGCGGCATAGGCGTGAGCTACACACCTCCCAGCGTTTCCAATATTGATCTATCGGGCGCTCAGGCAGGATATTCTCCGCCTGCGATGAACAATATCGATCTCTCCGGGGCTGGTGGAACCACCGAATCATCGATTGTTGCAGAGCTGACTTTTTCGGCGGAGTTCATTGGTAACGCGAGCACGAACGGCACGATTCAGGCGGAGCTTGGTTTTGTTCCTGTTTTTGAGGGTGGCCACCACGTCGGCAGTTTGGCTGCTGCGCTCGGCTTTTCTGCTGCGCTTCAAGGAATTCAGGGAGTTCAAGGAACAATTGGCGCCAGCCTTGATTTCAGTGCCTCACTTCAGGGTGAGGCCGCATCCACCTTTGGTGCCATCCAAGCGGAACTCGGACTTACCGCACAGTTCCAGGGGTTCCAGGATTGGACTGAAGGTCTGGATCCACGGCAGCTGAGGGAGTTCTACACGCTCACCATCACAGGTAACCCGGATCTCGTGTTCCGGATTTCGAGCTGGCAAGCGACAGCGCGTAGTGGCGAGAACAGCAACTATCTTCAGGCTGTCATACCTGGCGCCTCTGGACGGCTGGAAGAGATTCAGGAGCGTTCCGGCGGTGAGTTGATCGTGTCCAAAGGGTATCGATTCTCAGATGGTTCGGAGCGCTCTGAAGAGATCATGCGCTCCGATTTTTCTTCTTTCCGATATGACGAGGGCCCCCGTCAGCTGACCGCTACGGTTTCCGGGTATGGGCCCGGTTTCGTTTCCTCCCAGAATACCAGGCCGCTGAAGGGTCTGAGATCTCTGAACTTCTCCGATGGCAAGTTTCGAGCGCGCTGCTCCATTGACCTTTTTCTCCGGCCTGGTATGACGGTTCAGGCCCGCAACGCGGAATTCACTGTGGATTTCATCAATTACTACGTGAGCCGGGCTGACAAGTTCTGTGAAGTGGGGCAGAGCTGATGTCGCGCGGTGAGATTGTTGCGAGTGAAGGTGCGGGGCTTTATCGGGTTCGGCTGAAGTATGCGGTGGAGCGTGTGAAGGCAGAGCTGGAGCGCGTCAACAAACGCATTGCCGAGTTGGCCGTGTTGATTCCAGAAAAGAAACTGGAGGTGCTGCAAACGGAAGGGAAGGCCGATGACTTGCGCCGTGATATTGATCTGCTGATCGATGACTATCGCCAGGCGCCTGACCAGTTCGCTGGGCAGATTGGCGATCTTCAGGTGGAGCTGGCCAAACAGACGGCGGCGATCGGCCGGCTGCGGTACCAGCGGGACGTTCTGATTGCTGAAAACCTCTCGCTTCTAAAGCGTCGCAATCTCCTGGAAGCGGTACCGGAATCAAAGACCCTGGACGCCTGGTGCGCGGACTTTACTGAAGAGCTGAGTGGAGACGTGGGCCTTGCCGATCTCAATGACGAGGGAGGTCGCGGTGTCATCATCCAGCCAGGCTTTAGCGGTGAAGCCGGTTATGACGCTTCGCGTGATGGATCGCTTTTCCCTGACATCGCCCAGTCAGCTCCTCAGTTGTACTTTAATCTGGCCATCCTCCCTGGTGTTCAGAAATGGCGGCCCGGTTACCGGCTTGGCACGATCAGCGATTTGACCGGTGATGCGTGCACAGTGACGCTGGATGACGCCTTTTCTTCTGCCCAGCAGCTGAACATCAATCAGCAGGCTGTTTATCAGTCGGTGCCAATTCAGTACATGGATTGCAACGGGGCTGCCTTTGAAGACGGCGATCGCGTGTTGGTGCGTTTTACCGAGTCGGGCCCTTTGGTGATTGGGTTTGAGAAAGAGCCTGTTCCCTGTTCGGATATCAGCTTTGTGTTCTGGGTTTCCCGGTACCAGGTGGTGATGCCAGACAAAGTATCGTTCGCGATCGTGCATGGCCAACCGTATGAAACGGAACTGGGGGAGATTAATCCGCCCATCGGCGCCGAAGATGGTTATGACGGTGTGTGGAAGCTGAACTACAAGGCCGGCTCCTACAACATTGAGAAGGGCCTGCCGCAGCGCTACGGGTATCGAAACTGGATTGGTGATAAGGGCGTTGTTCTTTCCTGGGCTGGGCCTCCAACCAGGATGTACGACGTTCACGGGGTGGGCGAGCCTGATACAAAAGACTATCCCAATCAGCCCGGCGATTTCGCGCACTGGCGCAAGGACTGGATGGCTGGCCCCGAAGTGTTCATGCGCGGGGAAGTGCTCTGGGTATTCAGTGACAACGTGCACGGCGCTGCCGTTTACACTGAGGGTGACCAGCGATATCTGGTTGCTGTGGTTAACGCAGAAAAATATCTTGCGGAATCTGGCTCTGTTGTTCGTGTTGCCCTTGATGAGCAGTTGAGGCCCATCCCTGAGGCTCAGGAAGAAGAGCTATTCACGTTCTACAATTCCACCCAGTTGGCCTCCACCACTGACTGGTATTTCAGCCGCGATGGCAAAGAGGCGGTTTGCACTGCTCGGAACAGGGGCAACCTCCTGCCAGAACAGATCTACCGGATGCGGCTGAATCTCTCAACCGGCGTCAGCTATCTAAAGATGTGGGATAAAAACGACACAATTGGTACGACAACTCTCGACTACACCAACATCCTTTCGGATGACATTGTTCCAGAGGTTATCGAGCGGAGGGTGGTCACCAATCGAAGCATTTCAGAGAATAAGCGCCCAATCTATTACGAATACATTGGTGAAGAAGTTGTTGAGGTAAGCCAGAAGATACCGGCTTATTCGCTGTATCGGGATAATCACCTGGTCGGCAGGCTCAACACCAACTTCCCACGACTCAGTGAAGGTGTCTCATCGTTCTCCGAGACTGTGACCAGCGGGGGCCCCACCCAGATCGTCACGAGCGAAGGAAAGGTTCTTGCTGAAGCGCCGTTCACCTGGAGCGCCAGTTCCGATTCAACAACGCAGCTGCAGTTTTCCGACGATGGACAGGCAACGCCTAGCGGCACGCTTTCCGAGTCGATCAACGAGGCGTTCTCATCCACCGACAATGAACTGAAGATTGTCTCCATTGATGCCAGGTTCAACTTCTGCGCCATTTGGTGCCACTATTTCACATCGGAGTACACCACCAGCGCGGACGATCCCTATGACACGCAGGATGGATTCAACGAGTGGGTGGTTAGCTTTTCCGGATCCAATAGCGATTCGGAAGAAGTGAACATTTTCATGGATGGCGTGAAACAGAAAACTCTGCAGGTGCAGGGCGATTCGTTCTCGGGGAACAACACCTATACCCAGACTGCCTCATTGTCCATCCCGCAGGGTTTCGGCGTTGATAGCTTTACCAGCACCAACAGCCTGGGTGATACCGTGAACACGGAGTATGGAGCCAGGGGGCTGCTATGGGGCGCCGGAGTGAAAGCTAACGGGCAAAAGGCGCTCTCCCTCGTTTACTATGAGCCAGAACTGGCCAACGACCGATCTCCAGTTTGGTATAGCCAAATGGATGGCTATCCGGATGTGATTTCAAATCTCCTCGAGCAAGATTTTGCAGAAGGTTTCGTTCTCGATCGCCTTTCCATTCAGTAGTCTCGCTGCCCACACGCTAAGGCTCCTCGCACGTCGACCTTTCTTGAAAATTCTTTCTTAGTAACCCCTTTTTCGGGGATTGTGGAAACTCTCTTAACGGGTAATCTGGGATTTCAAGTGACTTGGGTATGGCCGCTTGGAAGAATCCGGATCTGTGTTTTAATGGATTTGCTACTGACAGTTCCTGGAAGCGCACTATTAATATGCGAGTATCTGGATTCCCGGGGTTGCAGTTTGAAAATCTGTGATTGAATAGTAGTTGATCCGTTAGCTGGGACCGGTGGCTTATTCAATAACACCAAAGAGTGTCGCATTTTGTAGCAGATTAGTTACCGATTTTGGAAAATCTAACTAGAATCCAGAGCGAGGAGTAGAAATTAGAGGGGTAAAGATTACTTTCCTAATTTCACTGCGACCGTAATTTAGGCCCGACAAAAGAAAGGAGGTGATGAGACGAACAGAATAGCGAATACAGAAACTAAAAAGCAGGCCTCGGGAGGCCTGCCTGGAGCTAGCGGTTTGAGTTTGCCGACTTCGTTACCGCACTTTCTAGGATACACCATGCAAGGTGTATTTCCAGTACTCCCGTGTGCCTGTTTGTGTGCAACTGATCCAAAATAAGGAGAGAAGTATGGATCTTAAAGCCGCAAAGGCACTACTCGAAACGCTCATTTTTGCAATTGAGCAGGCAGTACACCTGAACGATAAGAATGCCCTAATTCTTATTAATGAGTTTTTCAGGGTGATCTTCGCACAGGAAAAGGAGCTTGTGCTTCAGGTGTTGCACCAGATCCTTGGTGCTTTCGAGGAGTGAAAAAGGGGAGGGGCTTCCGGCCCCTCCCTTAATAGTCTCAGGCAGCACTCTCGCTGTAGTCACACCACTGGGCAGGTGTCGCGTTCGCCTGGCATCCCTGCCGGCTTTGGTCCGAGACGGCCTGTTCCTTCAGACCGGTGGCCAGTCTACCTGGTTCGCGAGCAAGTAATGTCGGCCATGTGCGCCATCTGGCGTGCGATATCTCGCACCTTTCAGTGAGCCTCAGTAACGGGGCTTCATATCCCGCAACCCCTGGAACTTGGCAATCAGCTTGTCCCAGGCCAGCCGCATCTTCTCTTCCCGAAACTCTTCGATCTGGGCCAGCTGCTCCGCGCCCAAGTTCTGATTGGCTTCTCTCAATCCTTTGTTCCAGCGCACGCGGATATCGCATCCGCCGGCATAGATTCGGATCTCTGCCTGGGCATCTGGAGCTATCGATCGCTCCAGTTCCTGGAGCATTTCTGTGGTGATTCTCAACGGTGTTCACTCCGCCTGATTGAGGTGCTGGAGGATACGTGAAAAGCAGGGGAGAGCGACCACTGTATAAGCGATTCGTTTCGGGAAAATATTGGGAAAATATCGGGAAAGAAAAAAAGCCAGTTCTTACGGGGCGTGTAAGTAACTGACTTTCTTTGCAGAATTGGTAGGACCACCCAGATTCGAACTGGGGACCTCTACCATGTCAAGGTAGCGCTCTAACCAACTGAGCTATGGTCCTGTGTCCTGCAACGGGGACGAAATATACTGATTCAGCCGATGCTGGTCAACCACTTTTATGCGGTTTTCCGCTTGCGGAGTTTTTCCTTGATGGCTTTGCTCAGCACGGCCCAGCGGTTGACGATCAGGGCGGCAAAGATGAGGCCACAGCCGGCCAGTTGAATGCCGGTCATAGACTCGCCAAACCATCCTGCCGCGAACAGAGCAACCCACACCGGCTCAAGTACCAGAATCACCACGCCATGGCTGTTCGCAGACAGGCTCTGGGCGAACGTCTGAAGCAGGAAACGACCGGCCGTGCCAATCACGGCACTGGCCACCACCCACCAGGCCAGCATTGGCGAGAGATTATTCAGGGTAGGCCGCCAGGGCTCCATAATCATGGATTCAACCAGGGTAAGCAGGCCGACCGTCAGCAGCGCAATGGCTGTGAGGGGCAGGGCGGGTACGCGGTGTTTTTCCACCGTTCTGCCGAGCCGGTTTATCACGGTTCTCTGATTGGCCGCCCGGGTATTGAGATTGAAATACAGGGCGAAAATTGTCGCTGCCATGACAAAGAAGATCTGGCCTGCTTCAGGGCGAAATCCGTTTTCAAGGGAGAGCAGCGCGAGCCCGGCAACGGCAATCGGAATCGCCAGCCATGTGCTCGGCGGTTGGGCTTCCTTGAATACCAGGCGTGCGATAATCGGCACTATTACGACACCCAGGCTGGTCAAAAAGGCGCCTTCACCCAGACTGGTTATATGAACCAGTCCCATCACCCAGCAGGTCATGGCCGTGCCAAACACCAGCCCGACACCCACACTTCGGCGGAGCTGATCGACGCTCAGTTTCATCAGCGAGCGACGGGCGAAAAAGGCGAGCACGGTCCCGGCGATCAAAAACCTGGCCGCCATGAACATGAGAGGCGGCATCAGCAGTACTGCTTCCTTGGAAAACATCCAGCTGATGGCTGCAAACAGGGTGACAACAACCAGTAGAAGATCGGATTTGTGAGTGTCAGACATCGGATATCGCTTGGCGGCAGTGCTTGAATCGAACGGCGAAAGCGAACCAATGTATAGTTTGCGAACTAAAAAGGAAAGATGGGTAAAACTACCGAGGTGAGAAGCGGCTCTTCCCTGAGCCCTTTACAGTATTGGTCCGTGTCAGGTCAGTTATTCAGGGTTGTGTAAACCAGATTCGACATATCGGTCTGATCTGAGCCGGGCACTTCAATGTACCGGTCACCGGAACCCCACCATTGCCACCAGGCGCGCTTGTTGTAGGTGCGGCTGGCGAAATCCACCTGCAAACCGCCGAGAGTGGTGTTGTTGACCACCGGAACGGAGATGTTGCCCGTCTCGGAGCCGAGCACGCCGCTGTGGGTGACTCCCTCGTTCATCAGTACCGGATAGTGGTTGAAGTAAAGAGCGGCCGGGCCATCCTGGCTCGTTACCTTGCCCGCCAGGCTGATGCTGGAAGAGCAGGAATCGATCCCGGCGGCGGAGGTGGCACCACAGGCCGAATGGGTGGGTACCACGCCATCGTCCGTGCCGGCGATGAATGGCTTGGTGATACCGCCATAGGATGACCCACCAGCCACGAAACGCAGCCTTGGGATTCCATTCGGGCTCACCGCGAGGTTACGCGCTGCGTTGGTTTGCAGGTCGTTTACCACGCCCAGCTTGCCGGGTTCCGGCTCAATGCCGGTGAAGGCTTCTACTGCTGCCCGGAGGGGCCAGTTGTACCAGCTGTCGTTGTAGGCAAGGCTGAGTGCCAGGTTGGCCAGTTCAGTGCCACCGCCGGCGCCGGAGTAATCCAGGGTTGCCAGGATTTTCAACGGCTGAAGGCCCTCGGATTGAAGCCAGCGTGCCTGGTTTTCCAGCAGATACCGGGTAACGAGATCCCCGGTAGAGTGAGAAACAACGATGCAAAAGTCATTGCACAGACCTTGCTGACTGATCTGACGCATCTGTTCATAGGCTTGCTGGGCAATACCACCCTCAACGCGCCCGTCACTGCCCCAGTCGATACGGGCCTCGGCCCGGGAGAGCCAGAAAGTACGCCAATAGTCCTCGCCGGCGTTCTTCACCTCCTGCAGATTGGCAGGAGGGTTGGCCAGGTCTTGCTGCTGGAATCCGTGAACCAGGATCACGTTGTGCCCGGCCAGTTGGGCCTGGGCGGTGCCGGCAAACAAGCTGCCGGTGATAGCGACCGCCAGGGCGGCCTTACAGGCATTTCCGATCTTTGTTGTTTTCATAGTTGCTCCGTCTTTGCTGCTTTATTGTTGTCACAAGACGTTTATCCGCCACTTGTAGCGGTACAGCCCGGCGTTAGCCGGTGCAGAGCCTGCGCCCTGCCATCAGAACTTGTCGGCAAGCTGCCGTAGCAGAGCCGCGCGTTGTTCTGATTCGGGATTCACCGCCGGTGTATCGGTAAGACTGCCGAGATCCGGTGGTGTGAAAGCGTAGCCCTCGTCGGGGCCGAAAGCGTAATTAGTCCGGTCACCTGGCCGGGCGGGAAGCTGCCGAATCTGCAGGTTTTCAGCTGTAGCTGGCCGTCCATCGTCTGATTGGCCAACTACCGTGCCGTGTGCCTTGAGATTGATCGTGTTCGACGTGCTGTCCAGCCTTTTCTCCATCTGCAGTTGAGCAACCGGGCGTTGGCCAACAAACAGCTGGGCCGAAAGTGCGTAGTAGCCGGGGTCTTCCGGCGAGAAACGAACGGGAATTATCAGATTGTTACCCTGGATACGGGCATCGCCAAGCCCCTCGAATTCGCCCAGGTAAGGTTCAATGGCCAGTGTTGAGACATGGCGGACTGGTTTGCCATCAAGCCGGGTCTCAACGATCAGCCGATATTCACCCGGTGATTCGTCGGCGGACAGAACGCCCTCGAAGTAACCCGGGGAACCCGCCTCTTCCAAGGTGGTGCCAGCGATGGCATCCCGGCTTTCCGGCCTCTCCAGCGTTGCAGACAGCGAGCGACCGACCACCTGAGAGCCCCGGATAGCCGCTGCAACAAGAATTTGTTCCCCTGCAGTAAACCGGTATTTCTCCAGCGTTACGGTGAACTGCCCGTCACCTTCGAGGGGCAGACTGACCGGCTCGTAGTGATTGCCACGGTAGGCGTTCGCCTGTTCCGGGGAGAGAGGTATGGACCAGGGAGGGTATCGGGTAGTTTCAGCGTATTGATCGGCAACGCTGGCCAGCATGAACCCGAGGGCGTTATCCGAGGGTGGTTCCGGCTCAGCCGAGGGATCGGTAGAAGACTGCCTTGCCAGGCCTGCGCTTTGGACAGGCGCCGTCTCGGCCGAGTCGACCACCTTCGAAAACCAGCTGAAATCTGTGTGGTTGTCAGCGGAGAGCAGATACCCCGCGCCAACCACGCCAGCCGTTACCAGTGTCAGAAGAAGAGCGACCTTGCCCGGCATGCGGCAGTTCCCTTGATTATTGTTGTAACTCTAAAGATAACGGGATTTCCGCCGCACCCCAAAATCCGGACTCTATGTGTAACAGAATGTGTCCGCGTTGTGCGGCGGTTCACATTCCGATCAGCCGGTGATCAGAACATGCCGGATTCCCGAATGGCCTCGAAGCCAAAGTGCAATTTCACTTCATCACCGACCATCGCGCCATCAAGGCCGTATGTCATGCCCCATTCACTGCGTTTCAGGGTGGTGGAAGCGCTGATGCCCAGTGTGTATTCCTCATGACCAAAGGGGTAAACGTCTGCTTTGTTGAGGGTCACATCCAGCACCACGGGCCGTGTCTGGCCGAGTAACTCCAGATCGCCGGTTACTTTGCCCGTGTTCTCGCCAGTCGTTTCGAAGTCGGTAATAGTAAAGGTAATCTCAGGATACTCGTCGGCGTCGAGGAAATCCTCGTTGCGAACGTGTTCGTCACGCTTCTTGTGGTTGGTGTACACACTGTCGCTCTGGAACACCAGCTGACCAGATTCGAGCTCCCTGGCTTCCTCGTCGTAAACGAATTGTCCCTCTACTTCGCGGAACATCCCCATTACCGGGGCGTAGCCGATGTGCATGATTTCGAAGAACATTGAAAAGTGTTCGTCGTCGACAACAAAGTTACTCGGCTCGGCCATGGCTGCCGGGCTCAGTGCGAGAGCAGCAGGCAGGGCAATGGCAGAACGGGTAAGGGTTTTCCGTTTAATGAACATCATGGTGATGTCTCCTCTGATAAAGCCAGTGAATATCCAGGAAAAACGACCACACAAGCAGTGCGAGGGCAGTTGCAAGCGTGATACTGGCGAATAGCGCATTGACCGGCGGCAAAACGGCCACCAGCAGGGTAACGATCTGCCAAACGCAAACCGTCTTGCGTCTGAAGCTCTCCGGCAGTTGGGCATTCAGCCAGTCCAGGAAGTGAGTCGCGACAACGAAGGCATAGCGAATGAGGCCCAGGGCCAAAACCCAGGGACCAGCCTTGCCCAATGCCAGGACAGCCACGCTGAGGCCGAGAATAAACAGGGCATCCAGTTCCATGTCGAAGCGGGCGCCAAATTCGCTCTGGGAGCCGGTGGCCCTGGCGACTTTTCCGTCTACGCCATCCAGAATCAGCGCCAGCAATGCCATCCAGCCGTAGAGCCAGAGGCTGTCAGTGAGGTGGTCGGCAAAGGGGGCCAGAGCCACCAGGACTATCACCAGACTGCCTCTCAGCAGCGTCGCCCGGTTTGCCCATCCGAAATCCCGGGTTTCGGGCCAGAACCGGATGATCAGGGCACAAGCGGCCAGGTAAAGCGCCGCTGCCAAGAAGTAGAAAAGGACGGGGGGCTGGGTTAACCAGCCGGTGGCTGCGCAGAACAGGGCGACAAGCCCAAAGCCCCAGACGAGATCCAGGGCAAGTGGCATCCTTTGCGAAGCTGAATGGCCGTTAGAATCCATCAATGAACTCCAGCGTATAGGATTGCAGGCATCAAAGACCTCGGATGCGCTGTACACTGACTATAGTTGGTATAACTGAACATGCTTACGAGCATAGACCGTGTTCAGACCTGAAGGTTCAGCCCGTGCAGGGCGACGACCAGCACGTTTGAAAAACTGCTAAAAAGGAGATCCTTTTGCATCGCGACCCTGATGAGCCGAACACCGAATCGATGGCACGAGCCTGGTGGGTAACCGGCGCCGGCAAGGGCGAGATTCTGGAAACGCCACTGGTTACCTCTGATGACGAGCAGAAGGACGAATCGGTTACGGTTCAGGCGCTGTATTCGGGTATCAGTCGGGGCACGGAATCACTGGTTTTCCATGGCCGGGTACCAAAGAGCGAATACGCAGCCATGCGGGCGCCGTTTCAGGAGGGAGATTTTCCCTGGCCAGTAAAGTACGGCTACGCCAGCGTCGGCAAAGTAGTGGAAGGGCCTGCAGAGTTAGTGGGCCAAACGGTGTTCTGCCTTTATCCGCATCAGAATTGCTACCGGGTGCCGGCGTCGGCGTTGACGCCTTTGCCCAAAGACTTGCCCGCCGAGCGAGCAATACTTGCCGCCAACATGGAGACCGCTGTAAACGGCCTCTGGGATGGAGCGCCAGCAGTCGGTGACCGCATTGCGGTGGTTGGTCTTGGCGTTGTTGGCCTGCTCGTCGCCTGGCTGGCGAGTCGTATCCCGGGAGCCCGTGTCACCGCGATCGATACGAATCCAGAGAGACAGGCCGTTGCCGAACAGCTCGGTTTGACCTTCAGCAGTGAGTCGGCCCCTGATGATCACGACCTTGTTATCCATGCCAGTGGCCACCCCTCGGGCCTGGAGACCGCTCTTGGGCTGGCAGGGCAGGAGGCGACCATTGTGGAAATGAGCTGGTACGGGGATCAGCTGGTATCTGCACCGTTGGGGGCCGCCTTCCATCCGCGGCGTCTGACCCTGAAATCCAGCCAGGTGGGCCAGATAGTGCCATCTCGAGTCCCACGGTGGGACTATCGCAAACGCCTGGCGCTTGCATTGGAATTGCTCCAGGACGATGCGCTGGATGTGCTGATAACCGGCGAGTGCAAGTTTGATGATCTACCAAAATCCATGGCGCGAATTCTGATTGATGGCCGGGATACTCTGTGCCATCGCGTTGTTTACTGAAAATCCAAAATTGCCTGCTAAGGAGAGACTATGTTCGGTTTGACGGTCCGGGACCACATGATGATTGCCCACAGCTTCAACGGAGAGATCTTTGGTCCTGCACAGAAGGTTCATGGTGCCACCTATGTGGTCGACGTGACCTTTGAGCGTCACCAACTGGATAAGGACGACCTGGTCGTCGACATAGGCCTGGCTTCCGAGATCCTCAAAAGCATTCTCTCCGAATTCAATATGCAGAACCTGGACGAGCTGCCGGAACTGCGTGGCAGGAATACCACCACCGAATTCATGGCCAAACTGGTTTTCGATCGTATGGCGGCAGCCATTCACGGTGGCCGTCTCGGCGAGACAGGAGAAGGGATTGTCAGCCTGAAAGTCACCCTCTCGGAATCCCACATTGCCTGGGCAAGCTACCATGCCGGAATCTGACAAACCGGGCTTCCTGGAGTTTATTGTTCCGGGTGATCCGGAACAGAACACGGGCGGCTACCGGTATGTCCGCAAGCTCGTGGAAGCCCTGGGCGACGCCGGTTGCAGAGCCCGGGTCAGTGGGTTGCCCGGGCAGTTTCCACGCCCGGACAGGGTTGCCCGTAATGGGATGGATAAGAAGCTCGCGAGTCTGCCTGATGGCGCCTCTGTGGTACTTGATGGTCTTGCCATGGGGGGGCTGCCGGAGATTGTTGAAAAGCATTCCCCACGCCTCAATCTGATCGCGCTGGTACACCACCCCCTGGCTGATGAAACGGGGATCAGTGAAGCTAATAGACAGTGGTTTTTTGATTCAGAAACGCGGGCGCTTGGATTTGTAAACGGGGTGATCACCACCAGCCAACACACCGCCGCTCGCCTGGCGGATTATGAGGTGCCGGCTGAGATGATCAGGGTTGCCGAGCCGGGCGTCACCCGAGCCGCGAACCCCATAGGCTGTGATCAGTCGTCGCAAACCGGTACCCCGCACATTCTGTGCGTTGCTCATCTTTCACCCCGAAAGGCCCAGCATCAATTGGTGGAGGCGCTGGAAAACCTGAAGGGCGTGTCGTGGCAATGCACGTTGGCAGGATCTGACAGTCGTGATCCGGAATATAGCCAGCAGGTTCGCCGGGCGATTGCAGAAGCGGGCCTTGAAGACAGGATTGCGCTGGCAGGGGAAGTCGAAGAAGCCGGGCTGGCCGAGCTCTACCGCAAGGCGGATCTCTTTGTACTACCCTCCCTGTACGAGGGCTATGGCATGGTGATTGATGAGGCGCTGGCGGAAGGGCTACCCGTTATTTCCTCCGATGGCGGCGCCCTTGCCAACAACTCCGCCAGGCCTGGTGTGGTTCAGTATTGTGCGGGCGATGTCAGGGCCCTTGAGGCGCGCCTCAGGAACTGGCTGGAACATCCGGAACAGCTTGAGCACGCCCGTAAACTTGCCGCAAGGGAATCCCGCCGAATCCGCTCATGGGGGGATACCGGCAAAGATGTCCTAGAAGCGCTGCACTACTTCAGTGGCCTTTCCACGCATCTGCACCAGCATTCGGAATTCGAGAGCACATGGCTGGCAGCCCGGGAAGCAGCGGATCACCGGGCTCGCTCACAAGGGCTGACCGATCAGCTCAATCAGTGGTTGCTGAATCGTTATGATGGCTTGTCACCGGAGAGCCACTACCCGATGCGAATTGTCGACATTGGCACAGGCCGTGGCTCGAACGCGCTTTTCCTGGTGCCTGCGCTGCAGGTGCCTCAAACCTGGCTGGCACTGGATCAGGATTCTGCACTATTGCGGGAGGCCGGACAGCGTGTGGACTGCCTGGATGTGCCGTTTGAAACCCGCCCGGTTCAGCTGACGTCGGAAAACATGGAGCAACAACTGCCCCGGGAGGCGGACCTGATAACAGCGTCAGCACTGATTGATCTGGTTTCCGAGCCATGGCTGGATGCGTTAGCCCTCGCAGCCGCAGGAAGGAAGTCCGCGATGCTCATTGTGTTGAGCTATGCCGGTCACTTTGAGCTGTCTCCCGAGCATCCTGATGATGAGCTGGTGAAGACATTGGTAAATCGGCACCAGCACGGCGACAAGGGAATTGGTGCCGCGCTCGGGCCGGAGGCCAGCACTGTCTTGCAAGGCCTGCTGGTTGCCGAAGGTTACCGGGTTGAACTGGCGGAATCCCCCTGGATACTGGATGGCGCGGATCACGCCTTGGCCAAAATGCTGATGCAGGGCTGGATCGACGCGGCCATTGAGCAGTCACCTCACGAGGCGGACCGATTGTCACGCTGGCTGGAGACACGCAATCAGCAGTTATCCAAAGGGGATCTTAAGATTGTTGTGAGACATCTGGATCTGCTGGCACTGCCACCCGAGGCATTGCCTTGACCGAACTGCGTCAACGGCAGGTGAGGCTGGCGGCCCGTTGGTTATTCACGGTTCTGGTTATCGGATTCGTGATCCGCTCGATTGATTCGGGTGAGCTCTGGCAGGAGCTTGCCCGCTTTTCTCCCTATGTCCTGGTTCCCGCACTGGCACTTACGGTCTTTCAGGTGGCATTGTCTGCCTGGCGATGGCGTTACACCGTCGAACGGCTCGGGCTGCCCCTGGCCTATGGAGTAGCGGTGCGGGAGTACTATCTGGCGACGTTTCTGAACCAGGTGTTGCCGGGAGGTGTGCTCGGCGACGTAAACCGGGCCTGGCGACATGGCAGCGGCGCCGGAGAGCGCCTCTCCGCTGTGCACGGGGTGGCAATCGAGCGACTTTCGGGCCAATTGGTTTTGGCGCTCGTAGTCGTCATATCGGGTATCTGGTTGCTTGGATCCGGACGGGTAGCGGCTGGTCAATGGAATGGCGGGCTCTTGCTGGGCGCCGGCGTTATTGGGGTGTTTCTTGCACTCTGGCTGGCCCTCAAAACCGGGCTGGCGGCTTATCTTCAGCGGCTCAGGCGGGATCTTTACGAGTCTTTGCTTAACCGAACGGTGTTGCCGGTTCAGATTGGCTCATCTTTACTGGTGTTGGCAAGCTATCTCGGGGTGTTTCTCTGCCTGGCCTGGGGCGCAGGTTATATCGAAAGTACAGAGTCGGCGGCCATCATTGTCAGTCTGGGCAGTATCCTGTTGCTGAGCATGGTGGTACCACTGACAGTTGCCGGTTGGGGCATCCGCGAGGGCGCGGCAGCCTTGCTGTGGCCGATGGCGGGATTGCCCGCGGAGCAGGGCGTGGCGCTGAGCGTCGGGTACGGAGCGTTGGTTTTGGTGTCCAGTTTACCAGGGGCTGCTTTTTTTCGACCTACACATCACGGGTAAAGTCGAGGTCGAACAGCATGTCGCTGCCGAGGTTTATAAGCTGGGCGCGCGGCCGCAAGGCATCATCCAGAAAGTCGATCTCGGGAAGCGAGAAGGCTGGTCTGCCGCTGCCGATGATCATGGGTGCGACCATCACGTGAAGGCGGTCCAGCAAGCCAGCGTTCAGGAAGCACGAAACGGTAACACCGCCCCCTTCCACAAAAACTTTTTTCAGCCCCAGGTCTGCGAGAACCTCGAGGATCACTCTCGGATCGACGGCATCTTCGGATTCGGCATCCCCGAGACAGGGAATCTCAGTAACCCCGGAACCGATCGATGGATTCTTCGCTTTCTCGTAAGTACCTGCCACCAACCGCAGGGTGGGAGCTTCGCCATCGGTGAACAGGTGATGGCTGTCTGGTACGCGATGGTGACGGTCAATGACCACGCGCACAGGGTTGCGGCCACTGGTGCGGCGAACGGTCAAACGGGGATTGTCTGTAGTGGCGGTTCCGGCCCCGACAACAACCGCATCCGACACTGCGCGAATCCGGTGCAGATGGGTAATTCCATCGTCGCCGTTGATGAATCGGGAGCGA
Source organism: Marinobacter adhaerens HP15 (assembly GCF_000166295.1). Classification (NCBI taxonomy): domain Bacteria; kingdom Pseudomonadati; phylum Pseudomonadota; class Gammaproteobacteria; order Pseudomonadales; family Marinobacteraceae; genus Marinobacter; species Marinobacter adhaerens. The sequence goes on along the minus strand of NC_017506.1, from coordinate 2,056,586 downwards.
CCGGTAACCGTGGCAATGCGTCCGTCCAGGCTCTGGCCCAACTGACCAATAACTTTGGGGCTACCGTTATCTGGCACGGGCCGACAAAGGGGTAGGAATACCGAGAGCAGATCCTTCGCCTCACCCGTGGCCGGCTGCATCAGATGCCAGGCCCCGTGGCCGTTCAGTTTTACCGCTTCTTTGTCGGTTCCCGGCAATGGCAGTGTCACATTGCTGCGGTTAACTGCGCTAAGCACCAACTCCCATGCCGAGTCGATATCCAGAGTTCTTGCCGCCATAAATAGCCTGTTTGGTTGTTGCCATCTTCAGTATAGGCAGATTGTGTGCAAAGCTATATGTACGTTACATTTCCGGATTGATTCACTTCGCAGGGCATTATCGGGACAAGTATCCCGGCTTGGATGACGAGGTAAGTGGCCATGCAGCATGCGCAACCCATTCAGCACTGGGAGCCAGAAAAGCCTGAGGACCATGGGCAACTTGAGCTGCCCGGTATTGCCTTGGATAAGAGCGACGAACTTCTCGAGTCGCTGGACGAGCTGGAACAAGTCCTCGAGAAGGTCCAGTTGACCACGGAAGAAGCGGAGCTTCTTCGCCGGTTCCGAAGGACAAGTGCGGAAAACCGGCGAATGATTCTGCAAATCCTGGGCAACTGATCCCGCCCCGGGTTTCTTACTTGTCTTTCTTGTAGATATTCTCGTAGACGTAGTTGGTGGCTTCCACAAAGCCATCAATGCTGCCGCAATCGAACCGGCGACCTTTGAACTGATAAGCCAGCACGCAACCATTTTTCGCCTGCTCGAGAAGGGCATCGGTGATCTGGACTTCACCGTTCTTGCCCGCCGGGGTCTTCTCAATAATTTCGAAGATATCCGGCGTGAGAATATAGCGGCCGATAATGGCGAGGTTGCTGGGCGCATCTTCCGGAGCCGGCTTTTCTACCATGTCTGTGATCCGGTAGAGGCCATCTTTCATGGATTCACCTGCGATCACCCCGTACTTGTGGGTTTCATCAGCCGGCACTTCTTCGATGGCTACAATAGAGCAGCGGAACTGGTTGTAGAGCTTCACCATCTGCGCCAGGACGCCATCTTCACCGTCGGGGCCAATGCAGAAGTCATCCGCCAGCACGACCGCAAACGGGTTGTCACCCACCAGGTTGCGACCAGTCAGTATGGCGTGGCCGAGGCCCTTCATCTCATTCTGCCGGGTGAAGGCAAAACTGTTGTGGTCGATCAGCTCGCGGATGGAGGTCAGCAGCTCTTCCTTACCCGAGCCGGCAATCTGTTGTTCGAGTTCGTAGCTGATGTCGAAATGATCCTCGATGGCCCGCTTGCCGCGACCGGTCACGAAGCCGAATTCGTGAATACCTGCTTCGGCGGCTTCCTCAACGCCGTACTGAACCAGGGGTTTGTTTACTACCGGCAGGATCTCCTTGGGCATCGCCTTGGTGGCCGGAAGAAAGCGGGTGCCGTAGCCGGCGACGGGAAACAGGCATTTTTTGATCATATAGTTCGTCCTTTGATGGTCGGTTTCACGCCCTGTGGGCCGCTTAACGCCTTTGCGTAAGCCTATCAACAATTGTTCTATCACAAAGTGTGCCGAGTTTACCCAAGTTGTAACGACAAATGCAGGGCGGTTTTGGAAATTGTACGTTCTAGCAAAGAGCTATGGCCCCTTAGAGGAGGGTTCTTCAGGTTTACCATTACCAAAAATTTCTCTGATCAGAGGTCTCTTGGTGCGATCCTCCTTGCCTGATTGCACTCATTTGGTGCGCTTTCGGCAGCGTGGGTTCCTTACCCGAATAGGCTCTCTACCTTTTATTGTTCGTACATAGTCCACGTGATCTTCTCTATGGCAATCTATAGCCCGGTACAGGAGGGGCGAGACCAATGGACAGACGAACGCTGATCAAGGGGCTGGGAGCACTGGTAAGTGCTGGCGCGTTACCACTGTCGCCCCTTGCGATGGGTACCGGCCTCCAACCAGTATCTGGAAGCAGTCCCCGTGCCTTCAGCTACGCCTGGCTCAAAGGTCGGGCCCGGGCATTGGCAGCTGAGGCGTATGTCTCCCATAAAAACGAATTGCCCCAATCACTGAAAACCATTTCCTGGGATGACTACCAGGCCATCGCCTTCAGGCCCGACCGGGCGCTCTGGCGCGGCGACGACACTGCTTTCCAGATTCAGCTCTTCCACCTTGGGCTGTATTTCCAACAACCCGTAAAAATCCATGAAGTCATTGATGGCGGGGCAACGGAACTGGCCTATCGACAGGATCTGTTCCGGTACAACGGCGATCAGCCCCTGGGCGATTTGCCAGAAGACCTGGGCTACGCCGGTTTTCGGATTCACTACCACAACAATTTCGCCCTGGACCTGGCCGCCTTCCTGGGCGCCAGTTACTTTCGGGCGGTGGGCTCTGAGATGCAGTACGGCCTGTCGGCCAGAGGGCTGGCCATTGATACCGGCATGGATCGCAAAGAAGAGTTTCCCCGGTTTTCCGAGTTCTGGCTGGAGAAGCCGGCCCCTGGGAGCCAGCTACTCAGGGTATGGGCTCTGCTGGACTCCCCCAGTACCACCGGCGCCTACGCGTTTGTGCTCGACCCGGGGCGCAACATGGTCGTGGATGTTGATGTAGCGCTTTACCCGAGAACGGAAATCACGAGGGCAGGGATTGCGCCGCTGACCAGCATGTACCAGGTGGGCGAAAATGATGATCGCATGGGCTACGACTGGCGTCCGGAAATACATGATTCTGACGGCCTCGCCATTCGCAACGGCAACGGCGAGTGGTTGTGGCGGCCACTGGTGAATCCCGTCAATCTCCGGTTCAACACTTTTCAGGATAACAATCCCGTTGGCTTTGGCCTGCTGCAGCGGGACAGGGATTTCGACCACTACCAGGATGATGGCGTGTTTTACGATCGCCGGCCCAGCCTCTGGGTGGAGCCCCAGGGAGACTGGGGGCGGGGCAGTGTTGATCTGGTGGAAATCCCCACCGTGGATGAAACCTTCGACAACATCGTCGCCTTCTGGCACCCGCAGGAACCTCTGTTGCCAGGCCGGGAATACCTCTACAGCTACCGCCTGCACTGGGGCGAGCAAGCTCCGTTGCAACCATATGAATTAGCCACGGTGCAAGCAACCAGGACCGGACTGGGCGGTGTCGTGGGTCAGGAGCGCACCTATTTCTCTTGGCGCTTTGCAGTTGATTTCGCCGGCGGCGCGCTTGAAATGCTCGCCAAGGATGCAGAGGTAGAGACGGTCATAACCGTGAGCCGCGGAGACGTCGAAATCACTTCCGCAAGACCATTGTCTGCAATCGACGGCTACCGGGCCATGTTTGACCTCGTGCCAGATGATTCCACTGAACCTGTCAATATCCGCCTGTACCTCAGGCTGGGCGGCGAGCCGCTGACGGAGACCTGGCTATATCAGTACACTCCGCCACCGGTCGCCGAGCGCCAGTTCTACTGATTGGCTCTACCTATTGTAAACAATCTGCAGCTCAATTTAGCCAATATTGTTGACAATATGATCGCTCAAGCGTAGCTTTGCTCAAAATCAACCCGGTTTTGTTGACAAACTATGGCTGAGTTACTGTCTACCACCTACACCCGCGCCGATGAGGCGTTTGATTGTCTGCAAACGGCAATCGTCAAAGGGGAACTGGCGCCGGGCGAGAAGATCGGCGAACTGGAGCTTTGTTCCCGTTTTAACCTCACGCGCGGCCCGCTCCGGGAAGCGCTGGGCCGTCTTGAATCCCGCGGCCTTCTGGTGCGCCGTCCCCACGCCGGCGTCAAGGTGGTTTCAGTCAGCGCATCCGAGTTAATGGAGCTCTACCGCATACGCGAAGTCATGGAGGGGCTGGCCGCTCGACAGGCCGCCGAGCGCATGACCGACCAGGAAATTGCCGACCTTCAGGCCACCCTCGACACCCACGAACGCATGATCGATGAAGCCCAGGGCCAGGCCTATTACCAGGCCGAAGGGGATTACGACTTCCACCACAGAATCGCCACCGGTAGCCGCAATACCAAACTTGCCCAGATGCTGCTGGGTGATCTTTATTACATGGTACGGATGTACCGTTACCGTCTCAGCACCTCCACCGGGCGCCCCCAGCGGGCACTGGGTGAACACCGCCGTATCGTCGAGGCCATCGCCCAGCGCGATGGGGAACTCGCCGAATTTCTGATGAAACGCCATATCAACGCAGCAAGACAGAACATCGAGAGAAAGATCGAGGAAGGCGAGCTCACAATTTGAACAAGGGGGGCAGACCCCGATTTCACGCACAAATTTACGAATAACCAAGAGAGGCCAACACCATGTCCAACAAACTCAGCCCCGGCGCCCGCTTCCGCAAAGCGCTCAAAGACAACCAGCCCCTTCAGATTGTCGGAACCATCAACGCCTACGCCGCTATGATGGCCGAGAAAGTGGGTCATCAGGCCATTTATCTTTCCGGTGGCGGCGTCGCTAACGCCTCCTACGGTTTGCCGGATCTGGGCATGACCTCCATGAACGAAGTGGTCGAGGACGTTCGCCGAATTACCGCAGCTACCGACGTACCTTTGCTGGTTGATATTGATACCGGCTGGGGTGGTGCTTTCAACATCGCCCGCACCATCCGCGAGATGGAGCGTGCCGGTGCAGCCGCTGTCCACATCGAAGACCAGGTTGCCCAGAAACGCTGTGGTCACCGCCCGAACAAGGAGATCGTGTCCCAGGAGGAGATGGTCGACCGCATCAAGGCCGCCGTGGATGCCCGGGAAGACAAAGACTTCTTTATCATGGCCCGTACCGACGCGTTCCAGAAAGAGGGCCTCGAAGCCGCTATCGAACGCGCCAAGGCCTGCATTGAAGCCGGCGCCGACGGCATCTTTGCCGAAGCGGTTACGGAACTTGAGCACTACAAGGCCTTCTCCGAAGCCCTGGACGTGCCTATCCTGGCCAACATCACCGAATTTGGTGCCACACCGCTATACAACCGCAAGGAACTGGCCGAAGCCGGCGCCGACATGGTTCTGTACCCGCTCAGCGCCTTCCGCGCCATGAACAAGGCCGCTCTGACTGTTTACCAGAACATCCTGGAGAAGGGCGACCAGAAAGACGTGGTCGATATGATGCAGACCCGTATGGAGCTGTACGATTTCCTGAACTACCACGATTTCGAGCAGAAGCTGGACCAGCTGTTCCAGCAGAGCAAAGGCTAACGACTGCGATTGGGGCCAGATGACGGTTTTATCTGACCCCGATGTCCAAACAAGATAAAGATGGGAGACAACAATGGCTGAAGCAAAACAACTGAGTGGCGCAGGCCTCCGTGGCCAGGTAGCTGGCGAAACCGCCCTGTGCACCGTCGGCAAGAGCGGCGCTGGCCTGACTTACCGCGGTTACGACATTGCCGATCTGGCAGAGAAAGCCCAGTTTGAAGAAATCGCCTACCTTCTACTGCGGGGCAAACTGCCAAACCGTCAGGAACTGGATGCCTACAAGAAAAAGCTCCAGAGCCTGCGCGGCCTTCCGGCCGCCCTGAAAACCGTGCTTGAGCAGATTCCCAAAGACGCGCATCCGATGGACGTGATGCGTACCGGCTGCTCCATGCTGGGCAACCTGGAAACCGAAGAAGATTTCAGCGAGCAGGACGACAAGATCGACCGCATGCTGGCGGTATTCCCGTCCATTATCACTTACTGGTACCGCTTCGCCCACGAAGGCGTTCGGATCGAAACCGAGAGCGACGTGGACTCCATCGGCGGCCATTTCCTGGAGCTGCTTCACGGCAAGAAGCCCAGCGAGCTGCACGAGCGCGTGATGAACGTCTCTCTGATCCTGTACGCAGAGCACGAATTCAACGCCTCCACGTTCACCGCCCGCGTATGTGCCTCCACCCTGTCTGACATTCACAGCTGCGTGACCGGTGCGATCGGCTCACTGCGCGGTCCTCTGCACGGCGGTGCCAACGAGGCCGCCATGGCGCTGATCCAGAAGTTCAAGACCCCGGAAGAGGCCGAAGAAGGCCTGATGGGCATGCTTGAGCGGAAAGAAAAGATCATGGGCTTCGGTCACGCGATCTACAAAGAGTCCGACCCGCGGAACGCCATCATCAAGCAGTGGTCCAAGAAGCTGGCGGAAGAAGTGGGCGATACCGTGCTGTATCCGGTATCCGAGCGCTGTGAAGCGGTTATGTGGCGCGAGAAGAAGCTGTTCTGTAACGCGGACTTCTTCCACGCATCCGCCTACCACTTCATGGGCATTCCAACCGAATTGTTCACCCCAATCTTCGTGATGTCCCGGGTATCCGGCTGGACCGCCCACGTGAAAGAACAGCGTGAGAACAACCGCATCATTCGCCCAAGCGCCGATTACACCGGCCCGGCGGATGCCAAGTGGGTTCCGATTGAGGAGCGGCCATGAACACTGAATACCGCAAGAGTCTGCCAGGTACCGACCTGGACTATTTCGATACTCGCCAGGCCGTGGAAGACATCCAGGCCGGCGCGTACGACAAGCTCCCGTACACCTCCAAGATCCTGGCTGAGCAACTGGTTCGCCGGTGCGATCCCGAGGTGCTGACGGATTCCCTGAAACAGCTGATCGAACGCAAGCGCGACCTGGATTTCCCCTGGTATCCGGCCCGCGTGGTATGCCACGACATTCTTGGCCAGACCGCTCTGGTGGATCTCGCAGGTTTGCGTGACGCCATTGCCGAGAAGGGCGGTGACCCCGCCAAGGTCAATCCTGTGGTTCCGACGCAGCTGATCGTGGATCACTCGCTGGCCGTGGAGCACGCCGGTTTCGAGAAGGACGCGTTCGAGAAGAACCGAGAGATTGAAGACCGTCGAAACGATGACCGTTTCCACTTCATCAACTGGACCAAGACCGCGTTCAAAAACGTGGACGTGATCCCTCCCGGCAACGGCATCATGCACCAGATCAACCTGGAGAAGATGTCTCCGGTGGTACAGAACCGCGATGGCGTAGCCTTCCCGGATACCTGTGTCGGTACCGACAGTCACACCCCGATGGTTGATGCCCTCGGTGTTATCTCCGTGGGTGTGGGTGGTCTGGAAGCCGAGAGCGTTATGCTGGGGCGTGCCTCCATGATGCGCCTGCCGGATATCGTGGGTGTAGAGCTGACTGGCAAACTGCAGCCCGGCATCACCAGTACCGACATGGTACTGGCCATCACCGAGTTCCTGCGCAAGGAGAAAGTGGTCGGCGCATACCTGGAGTTCTATGGTGAAGGCGCAGACAGCCTCAGCGTGGGCGACCGTGCCACCATCTCCAACATGACTCCGGAGTATGGCGCCACCGCAGCGATGTTCTACATCGACGGTCAGACCATCGACTACCTGAAGCTGACCGGCCGCGAGGACGATCAGGTGGCCCTGGTCGAGAAATTCGCCAAGGAAACGGGTCTCTGGGCCGACAGCATGAAAAACGCGGAATACGAGCGCGTGCTGAAGTTCGACCTGTCCAAAGTCACTCGCACGCTGGCTGGCCCCTCCAACCCTCACGCACACCTGCCCACCTCCGAGCTGGCAGCGCGTGGCATTGCCGGTGAATGGGAACAGGAAGAAGGCAAGATGCCGGATGGCGCCTGCATCATCGCCGCCATCACCAGCTGTACGAATACCAGTAACCCCCGCAACATGGTGGCTGCAGGCCTGATTGCCCGCAACGCCAACAAGCTGGGCCTGACCCGGAAGCCCTGGGTGAAAACTTCCCTGGCGCCGGGCTCCAAAACCGTCAAGATGTACCTGGAAGAGGCCAAACTCCTGCCTGAGCTGGAGCAGCTCGGTTTTGGCGTGGTGGCTTTTGCCTGCACCACCTGTAACGGCATGAGTGGCGCCCTGGATCCGAAGATCGCGCAGGAAATCATGGATCGCGACCTGTTCTCCACTGCCGTGCTCTCCGGTAACCGGAATTTCGACGGCCGGATTCACCCATACGCCAAGCAGGCATTCCTGGCGTCGCCGCCGCTGGTGGTTGCCTATGCGATTGCAGGCACCATCCGTTTTGACATCGAAAAAGATGCCCTGGGCTACGATCAAGACGGCAACCCCGTCACCCTGAAGGACATCTGGCCGGACGATGCTGAAATCGATGCCATCGTGAAATCCAGCGTGAAGCCGGAGCAGTTCCGCAGCACCTACATCCCGATGTTCGACATCACTCGGGATGCCCAGGCCAACACCAACCCGCTGTATAAGTGGCGCCCCCAGAGCACCTACATCCGTCGCCCCCCTTACTGGGAAGGTGGCATGGTAGGTGAGAAAACCCTCAAGGGCATGCGTCCGCTGGCGGTGTTGCCGGACAACATCACCACCGACCACCTGTCGCCCTCAAACGCGATCATGATGAACAGTGCCGCTGGTGAGTACCTGCACAAGATGGGCGTGCCGGAGGAAGACTTTAACTCCTACGCCACCCACCGTGGTGATCACCTGACAGCCCAGCGCGCTACGTTTGCCAACCCCAAACTGTTCAACGAAATGGTCCGGGATGAAAACGGCAACGTGAAGCAGGGCTCCCTGGCCCGCATCGAGCCGGAGGGCAAAGTGGTCCGCATGTGGGAAGCCATCGAAACCTACATGGAGCGCAAGCAGCCGCTGATCATCATCGCCGGTGCCGACTACGGCCAGGGCTCCTCCCGTGACTGGGCCGCCAAGGGTGTAGCTCTGGCCGGTGTAGAGGCGATTGTGGCCGAAGGCTTCGAGCGGATTCACCGCACCAACCTGATCGGCATGGGCGTGATGCCCCTGCAGTTCGAGGAAGGCACAACCCGCAAGACCCTTGGCATCGACGGCACCGAAACCTACGACGTGGAGGGCACACCGGCGCCCCGTGCCGAGCTCACGCTGGTCATCCATCGGAAGAACGGCAGCACCGAGCGAATTCCGGTCGTCTGCCGCCTGGACACCGCTGAAGAAGTATCTATCTACAGCGCCGGTGGGGTGTTGCAGCGGTTTGCCGAGGATTTCCTGCAATCGGAAGGTGCGGCATGACACACAAGCCACAAATAAAAATCCCCGCCACGTACATGCGTGGCGGCACCAGCAAAGGCGTGTTCTTCCGGCTGAAGGATTTGCCGGAAGCCTGCCAGAGCCCGGGCGAAGCCCGGGACAAATTGTTGTTGCGGGTGATCGGCAGCCCCGACCCCTACCAGAAGCAAATCGACGGCATGGGCGGCGCTACCTCCAGCACCAGCAAGACTGTGATCCTGGCAGAACCCACCCAGCCGGATCACGACGTCGACTACCTGTTCGGCCAGGTCTCCATCGACAAGCCCTTTGTGGACTGGAGCGGTAACTGCGGCAACCTCACCGCCGCCGTAGGCGCTTTCGCCATCAACAGCGGCTTTGTGGCCAAAGACCGTATTCCGGAAAATGGCACCTGCACGGTGCGTATCTGGCAGGCCAACATCAAGAAAACAATCGTTGCCCACGTGCCCATCACCAACGGTGAAGTGCAGGAAACCGGCGATTTTGAGCTCGACGGCGTGACCTTCCCGGCCGCTGAAGTGCAGGTGGAATTCATGGACCCGGCTGATGGCGAAGGCTCCATGTTCCCCACCGGCAACCTGGTGGACGACCTGGAAGTGCCTGGCGAAGGCACCTTGAAAGCTACCATGATCAATGCCGGCATCCCCACCATCTTCGTGAACGCCGGGGACATCGGATACAAAGGCACCGAGCTGCAGGACGACATCAACTCCGATCCCGCGGCCCTGGCGAGGTTCGAAACCATTCGTGCCCATGGTGCGGTGAAAATGGGGCTGATTCAGAACATCGAAGAAGCGGCCAATCGCCAGCACACCCCGAAAGTGGCCTTCGTGGCGAAACCGTCTGATTACGTATCGTCAAGCGGGAAGAGCATCGGGGCAGAGGACGTCGATGTACTGGTTCGCGCTCTGTCCATGGGCAAGCTCCACCACGCCATGATGGGCACCGCGGCGGTGGCCATTGCCACGGCGTCGGCCGTTCCCGGAACCCTCGTAAACCTCGCTGCTGGCGGTGGCGACCGTACCCATGTGACCTTTGGTCACCCATCAGGCACTTTGCGTGTAGGGGCAGAAGCGAAGGAAGTGGATGGTCAGTGGACCGCAACCAAAGCCATTATGAGCCGCAGTGCGCGGGTTTTGATGGAAGGTTGGGTGAGGGTGCCTGGCGATAGCATCTGACGGAATCTATAGTGGGGGCAAGGAGGCTCCACTATGTCTGCAACATTTGATCTCAACGAACGTCCCGATTATGACGAAGTCCTGCAGAAAATCGCGGATTACGTTCTTACCTATGAAATAACCAGCGAAGAAGCCTGGAATACCGCCCGATATTGTCTGATGGATACTCTCGGTTGTGCTCTTCTGGCTCTGCGCTTTCCAGAATGCACCAAACATCTTGGTCCAATCGTCGAAGGCACCATGGTTCCGCACGGTGCCCGTGTGCCCGGAACGCCCTACCGACTGGACCCCGTAAAGGCTGCGTGGGACATTGGTTGCAATGTTCGCTGGTTGGACTACAACGACACATGGCTGGCGGCCGAATGGGGGCATCCATCGGACAATCTGGGTGCCATATTGGCTGTTGCAGACCACCTTTCGCAGAAACGGGTTGCTGAAGGCAAAGAGCCGCTAACGATGCGAACCGTTCTGGAAGCCATGATCATGGCTCATGAAATTCAGGGCGTCCTGGCCCTCGAAAACTCTTTTAATCGCGTTGGGTTGGACCATGTGGTGCTTGTTAAAGTGGCTTCAACGGCGGTGGCTTCCCGATTGATGGGCGCGGATCGTGAGCAGCTGCTTTCGGCGCTGTCCCATGCCTGGGTAGACGGGCAATCCCTCAGGACGTACCGTCATGCTCCCAACGCCGGCTCCCGGAAGTCATGGGCAGCGGGTGACGCCACGTCACGGGCGGTCCGGTTGGCGGATATTGCAATGCGAGGTGAAATGGGCGTTCCGGGAGTGCTGACAGCGCCCCAATGGGGCTTTTATGACGTTCTGTTTAGTAAAACCAATAAAGATCAGAAGCTCAAACCCGAGGATAAACGCCAATTCTCGCTTCCTCAGGAATTCGGTTCCTACGTAATGGAAAACATCCTTTTCAAAATCTCCTTCCCTGCCGAATTCCATGCTCAAACTGCGGCAGAAGCGGCTGTTATCTTGTATCCGGAAGTTAAAGACCGACTGAACGAGATAAATAAGATCGTGATCACCACTCATGAATCTGCGATCCGGATCATTTCCAAGGTCGGGAAGCTGGCAAACGCCGCAGATCGCGATCATTGCCTGCAATATATGGCTGCCGTTCCGCTTGCCTTTGGTAGCCTCACCGCGGAGCATTATGAAGACAGTTTCCACCGGGCTAACCCGATAATTGATGAACTTAGGGATAAAATGGAAGTTGTGGAGGACGAGCGGTATACCCGGGAATATCTGGAACCGGAAAAGCGCTCCATCGCCAATGCGATTCAGGTGTTTTTCAATGATGGTTCGAACACGGACAAGATTGCGGTCGAGTATCCGATAGGTCATCGTCGTCGTCGGAAGGAAGGTATGCCGCTTCTGGAAGAAAAGTTCCTTTCCAATCTCAAGACGCGACTTCCGTCAAAACGCTGCGATACTGTCCTAAAGATGTGCCAGGATCCGGAGAAACTGGAAAACACACCTGTTCATGAGTTCATGAATTTACTGTTGATTTAACGGTCTGCGGGGCGGATTAGGAAAACCTCTATTTTCGCCCTGGCGCCAGCGGCTTCACATTGCTTGAGGTGCTATAGCGGTCCTCATTTTCCTTTGGGTTTGACGTCATCTGCGAAAGCCTTCTGTCTATACTCTCCAGAGCTTCAGCGATTCTCAAAAGTACCTGAGACGAGTCAGCTTCTGCCTCGCTTTGATGCCGCTTACGCTGCTTAGTCTCCACCATGTCTTTCTTAGGTCGCTGACGACCTGGCTTTTGGTCAACTGACTCGTCGGTATCGTCCTCACCAAGTAGGTCCTTCCGAATACCTTTCAGGTCGAAAGGATCTATGAATGGCCGATCTTCCGAGTAAGCGCACATCATCATTCCGTCACAGAGCTTATTAATCAGTCTGGGTATGCCATGGCTGAGCTTGTGAATCTCACTAACTGTGTCGTCATCAAATAACTTGTTACCGCCGTGCCCAGAAACAAGAAGCCTGTAATCAATGTATTCTGCTGTTTCTGCAGCTGTCAGCCCCTCCAGGTGGAAGAAAAGTTTTACACGCTGAGAGAGCTGCGGTATCGCAGACACTGCAGCCTTTAGCTCTGGCTGTCCAAGAAGTATTACCCGCATTGAAGGCCCGCCCATACTTTCCATGCCGGTCAGCATTCGAATGTCTTCAAGGTTTTCTCGGGTCAGATTCTGAGCTTCATCAATCGTCAAAACTACGGGCGTTCCTGCGGCCGCCATTCGCTCCAGGTACTCCGTGATCTGAAAGAGCATGGCGACCTTGCTGTCATCCTCGACTTTCAAACCCGCCTTGCGAAGGATTAATCCAAACAGATCTTTCGACTCAAGATTGGTGTAGGAAATATTGAGTAGCTTCAGGTCGCCCTCAAGGTTTCTGATAGTTTTCTTGAGTAAGGTAGTTTTTCCGGAGCCTATCTCACCACTAATTACGACGAAACCTTCTGAGCTCCAGATAGCCGAAGACATATAGACATATGCACGGGAGTGCTGCTGACTCATGTAAATGAAATCGTCTTCCGGTGTAATCCGAAAGGGGTGCCTGTGCAGTCCAAAAAATTCAAGATACATGGCTAACGACGTCCTTTGCCCGGCTAAGCCAGGCGCACCATTTGGGAGTTTCGAGTCAGAGATTCGTCAGGATCGTAGGCATTGTAACTTTCACTGACCGTGCCAAATCGGAAGTCCTGTAGGAGCGTTTCTAGGCGACCATAACACTGGTCAAGGTTCGTGTAGTGCCTGAACCTTGAGAGCCAACTGGCATTGTTGTATCTAGGTTGGTCGGGATCTATCTCCCAAGGATGCAGGTAAAACATCTGCGGGTGCGTTCCGAAGCCGGATGCGTTACGGAACAGGTACCGGAACAATGGATAGGGAAATTGCCTGAAGTAACCTCCGCCTGCAGCGGGAACTGAGAGGCCAAATACTTTGGCCGTGGTCAGTGGGAACTCCCTGATAACGTTGCCACTCTCCGTTTGAATCGAATAGGGCGCTTTTGGCGAATCTGGAATTCCATAACGATCATGTCGGATCGGAAAGATGCTTGAGTCCCAATTGAAGCCGGCCTCACAAAGAATGTCGAGGGCCCAAAGTGACTCCCTTGTGATCGAGTAGCTGGCCGCTCGATAGCCGTGAACGGGATTACCGGTAATGTCTTCGAGAAGTTTTTTGGACCGGATGGTTTCTTCCCGGAAAATTTCCCGAGATTGATTATAGATGAGTTGGTGGCTATATCCGTGGGAAGCAATCTCATGACCGTCGTCAGAGAGTTTTCTGATGAGGTCCGGAAAGCGTTCTGCAACCCAGCCGAGAACAAAAAATGTTGACTTGACGTCATACTGTTTGAACAGTTCTAGCAGCCTTTCCGTATTTTGAACCACTCGACTCGGCAGGCTGTCCCACTGGCTAGGTTTTATTACGTGCGAGAGAGCAGCAACATGGAAGTAATCTTCCACATCAATACTCATTGCATGGAGCGGTGATCTTGCGTCCGGGCGTGGCATGGGTACTCCTTCCCAACTAACACCAATAATTTGATTTTCTCCTAGATAGTTGCCGATTACAATCAGTCTTAACCCGGAAGTTTTGAGCAACATAAAACAATGTAAAAGTATGTTACATAAAGATACAATCTGTTGAGATTGCGTTGTGTTCAGCGCAGAATGCCTCTTGAGAGGTCATGGCTGGCAGCAAAGGGTAGAAAGCTGCCAGGGTAATTTGATGTTAGTCTGTCGCTGATTGTCGAACAGACGACAAGGAAGTTCAGCGTGTCGTACATACGGTTTCGCAAGCATTACATACACATACCGCATTTGGTGCTCGGCATTCTGGAGTTCGTGGTCCTTTTTGCCGTTTTCTATTTGTTGACCCTAATTCTTTCATTTGTCGGGGTCGACTATGCGCCTGTCCATACCGACATCCTTTCCGCTTTTCTGTTTGCACTCGTCTTAAGCTGCGGAACGCTGGCCATGGGTGGATATCTGGTTATGGTGCAGGAAAGTATCTCTTCTCTCTTTTTCAGAACCTTGGTTGCTTACTGTTTTGTTGGGGGCATCGGGCTGACCATCCTTTATGTCATGGTGCCTGCTGCAGACCCTGGAAGTTCCAACCTTTTTTGGGCCGTAATGCTGGCTTCGTTAGTCGTTGTTCTCATGAGATTGATCTTCCTCAGGATTGTGGACTCGGAGCAACTGGTGCGCCGGGTTGTGATTCTAGGTGCTGGTGATTTCGCTGGAGGTTTGCTGGCGGAGTCCGAACAGAATATGCGTGCGCTGGGAGTCCGCATTTTAGGGTGCATTTCCGATAGCACCGACCCGACCGTGGAACAAGAGAAGCTTCTTTGTACGCCCTACGACTTCTATGAGTTTTGCCGTAAAAACCGAATCTCGGAAATAGTTGTCGCTCAGCAAGAACGTCGCAAAGCTGAGGGTGGTTGGCTGCCTGTGCCAGATCTAATGGAATGTAAACTGCGCGGGGTTGAAGTTACAAGCGCTCTGGACTTTTATGAACGGGAGCTAAAGAAAGCGAAGCTCGCTATGGTGCACCCATCCTGGATTGTTTTTTCGGAAGGCTTCAAAGCGTCCAAGAGTAGAGCCTTTGCCAAGCGTTTCCTGGATCTCGCTATCAGCCTGACCTTGCTGGTAGTTATGTTGCCGTTCATTGTCTTAACTGCACTGGCGGTCTTTCTGGAAACAGGAAGGCCGATTCTCTATAGCCAGAAACGTGTCGGCATGCTTGGCCGCGAGTTCAGGATCTACAAATTCCGTAGTATGCGGCAAGATGCTGAAAAAGACGGCAAAGCTCAGTGGGCATCTGCTAACGATAGCCGAGTGACCAAAGTTGGCGCTTTTATTCGAAATACTCGTCTTGATGAACTTCCTCAAATCTACAATGTTCTCAAAGGGGAAATGAGCATAGTTGGTCCCCGCCCTGAGCGCCCGGAATTTGTTTCTGAATTAAAAGAGAAAATCCCGTTTTACGACACGAGGCATTACGTCAAGCCTGGATTAATGGGCTGGGCGCAACTTAAATACCCCTACGGTGCATCTATTGAGGACGCAAAAGGCAAACTTGAGTACGACTTATACTATTCTAAGAATCATAGCCTGATGATGGACATCTTGATCATGATACAGACCGTTGAGGTCGTGTTGCTTGGTAAGGGTGTTCGCTAGAAGCTGCTAAGAATAAACTGAATCTGGAGAAAGCTCATGGGAAACGCGCAGTTGTTTAAGGGAGTCCTTCTTGTCGCTTTGGTTTCGTTTTTAGCGGCCTGCTCGGGGCTTCCGTCCACGAAGTCAATGCCTACCGCCACCGACGCCCAATCAGAGCCCTATGAAATAGGTGTAGGAGATACTGTTTCGGTTCATGTTTGGCGCAACCCCGAGCTTTCACAAACCATCGTCGTCCGTCCTGACGGGAATATTTCGATGCCATTGACTGGCGATGTCATTGCGGAGGGTAAACGGCCCGAGGAGCTGGCCTCAGAGATACGAGTAGCGTTGAGCGAATTGGTGCGCAGCCCCGAGGTTACAGTCATGGTGGTTAATCCTGCCAGCAAAGAGTATCGCAACCGGGTCAGGATTACCGGCCAGGTGGAAGCGCCCCAGTCGGTTGCGTTTCAGCCGGGCATGACGGTTCTGGATTTGGTTCTTTTGGCAGGCGGATTGACAGACTTCGCCGCTGACGGTCGGGCGACGCTGAACCGCCAAGTAGATGGCGAATATAAAACCTTTGGCCTTGATCTCGGCGAGCTGATTTCCGAAGGGAATATGGACTTCAATCATGTCCTCCAGCCAGGAGACGTGATCAGTGTTCCCAGAAAACAGATCTTCAGAGGTGAGCTATAAATGGATCTGCAGTTTATCCTCGATACCCTTCGAGCAATAAAGCGAGAGTTGTACCGATATCGGGTGTCGGCCGCTATCGTATTTATGCTTGCAACTGCCGGTGTTTTGGGTTGGGGATATGTAACTCCAAAGACTTATACATCAGAGGCGCTGCTTTACGCCGATCAATCAAACATCCTTGAGCCACTTCTTCGCGGGCAGGCCGAAGTCACGCAGATTGATCGTATTAACGAAGCGCGTGAGTTAGTTGAGAGTCGCTCATTCCTCGAGCAGATAGCGCTTGATAGTGAGCTTCTGACCGGGGCAGAGTCTGATCAGGATAAAAATGTTGCTATATCGGGTCTCCGTAAGCAGATCTCTCTCAGGGTGTCCAATCGAAATTTTCTTGAGCTTTCCTACTCGAGTAAGGATCCAAATCAGTCTTTTACCGTTCTGAGTTCGGTACTCGACAGGTTTATTGAGCGCACAATTAACAAAAAGCAGGGCGAAA
Organism: Marinobacter adhaerens HP15; assembly: GCF_000166295.1. NCBI lineage: Bacteria > Pseudomonadati > Pseudomonadota > Gammaproteobacteria > Pseudomonadales > Marinobacteraceae > Marinobacter > Marinobacter adhaerens. The sequence goes on along the minus strand of NC_017506.1, from coordinate 2,040,028 downwards.
GCCAGGCGGCCTTCGAATTTATTGATTCACAGGTCAAGTCTTACCAGCGACAGCTCGAAGAGGCTGAACAGAAACTAAAAGTCTTTAAATCGAATAATCAAGATGGTACGGAAGGAAATGTCCGTGGCCGCATTGAAAACCTCCGAGCTGAGATAGAGAATCTCAAGCTTCAGATCCAGCAGACTGAATCAGAAGTTCGGCTTACTCAGCAGCAGTTATCTCAGGAGGAACCAGTTCGGCGGGTTACAGTTGATCCGGGACGATCTGCTGCTGAAAGACGGCTGGTGGCATTGAGGCAGGAGCTGGATGAGTTGCTCTTGCGTTACCATGAGCGCCATCCGGATGTGGTGAGTATCAAAGGGCAAATCGGAGATCTTGAACAACAGGTTTCGACTCAGAGCGATGATTCCCGCGAAGGCAGTGTAACCGAAGTGCTCGAGAATCCCGTCTATGAAAACCTCAAGATGCGTTTGTCTGAAGGCCGCACCGACCTTGAGGTTCAAAGAAATCGTCTAGCCTCTTTGGAACGTTTGCTGGAGGAAGCCTTCGCCCGGGCTGAGCGTGTCGCGGAGAATCAGGCCCAGTTGTCTGAACTGACTCGCGATTACGACGTAACGCGTGATGTATATGAGGACATGCTGCAGCGGCGCGAGCGCGCCAGGCTTTCCATGACTCTGGATGTTCAGGGTGAAGGCGTGAGCTATAAGATTCAGGAACCTGCAACATTCCCAACCCAGTGGGACGGGCTTCAGCTCTATCAGATTGGGCTGGCCGGACCATTCCTGGGTAGTGCTCTGGTGCTTGGCCTGATAACAGCACTCGTTATGTTTGACCAACGAATTCGTTCGCCTCGGGAACTCCATCTAGCACTTCCCGAGTCGATTCCGGTTATTGGCACGATTCCCCACTATCGGAGTACCTGGAAAGATAGGCTTTTGCGAAAAGACGTCCTACTACTGCTGAGTATCCTGGGTGTTTTTATTACAGCATATCTCGCCGTTCTGGTTTTCAGCGTGATGGGTATCAGCCCGGAACGGATAATGTCTAAATTGGCAGAGATATTTGGGGCGGGAGTAGGGAATGGACGATAATAAACTCTACAACGCACTTCTTAAAAGTCAGCAACAGCGCAAAGAAGGCAAGTACGGCGACGGCGAGGCTAATCCGGATGATCAGTTCAGGAAGGAACGCCCATTTGCGGGAGAGCGCCTGCAACCGCCGAACTGGACACGTGTCGAGACGGAAACCGATGGATATCCACCCTCTGTCTACGATTCGTCTGTATCATTGGGGCTGATATCAAATCCCCGGCCCTGGACGAAGGCAGAGTTGCGGGCTCGCAAGATCGTATTTCCTGGCATGGCTGATAAAGCGGTTCTGGATGCTTACCGCGAGATTCGCATTCAATTGCGCAACAACGCCAACAACAGGCCCAGTTTTACAGTTCTTTATTCCTGCATTGGCAAGTCAGAGTGTCCTGTAAGAACGGCGTTTAACTTGGCGGCTGCGTTTGCTTCGGATTCCGGCACCTCCGCGCTGTTGGTTGATTGTGATCCTCACAACAGTGGGTTATCCGAGTTGGTTTCCGTGCCGATGGATGAAGGGGTGACGGACTATATTCTCGACCCCAAGTTGCCCATCAAAAAGATTATCTATCCAAGCGGCGTCGACAGGCTCAGTGTCATTCCGGCAGGGAACCACCCAGCTTCAGCTGTGGAGCTCTTTTCCTCAATAAGGATGCGAGACCTCATCGAAGAACTAGAAGGGCGCTATCCGGATCGTTGCATCATTATCAACTCGCCACCATTCCAGGAGAGTACTGAGGCCAGGATTCTTGAGAGGTTCTCCGATCAGGTGATATTAGGAGTACCTTTCGGTCGTTTAACAGAAGATGAAATTCTGGAGTCGGTGGAATCCTTTGATGCCACCAAATTCTCCGGCTTGGTCTTTCAGGAATGAAACTGTCAACGTTCAGTGGTGGAATCATGGATCGCTTCACCGGAGTTTTGGGGTTTCTTGCTCTGATAATGCCTTTTGGTCCGGCCTTTGCTCAGGCCTTTGAGGAAGACCTGGCCCGTTTTGAGGGAAATGCGTCTGTTTTTACCGCGTTGACTCAAAATCGCGTCGATACGGCTGCGGGTACGGACAGTGAGACGGAAGGTCGGCTCGGATTGGAAGGCGGGCTTGCGGGCGAGTGGGTCAGTGGAGGTAACAGTGCATTGCTGGACTATTCAGCCAGAGTGGAGACATCACGGAATTCAGATATAGGTAGTGGCGGAGACAATAGTTCAATAACCGGGTTGTCTCGGTTTGCCCACGCCGACCCCTCCAACCCATTCGAATTCAATGCAGGCCACACCGTACGGACAGTGCGGAACAACACCGGCTTTCTGATCGACCCGACGAATTATGATACCCAGAACATTGTCAACGCGGGGGCGGGTCTGAGGTTGACCCCTGGCGCTTTGACCACTGTCAGGGTGTCGGCAGATGGAGCACGGGCTTATGGCGATTCAGACGAAGGCGATACGGACTCCTACACTGCAAAGGTCAATCTTGAGAGAAGGCTATCCCAGAGGTCCTTTGGGCTTGTGAATGGCAGCCGAAGTTGGTCCGATGAAGGTGCCACAGAGGTTACGATTGATGCCTACCAGGTTGGGTACCGCTCCGCTGATGATTTTGGCACTTTTTCCATTGGCGGCGGTGTCAGTGAGGCTGAGACCGAGCTTCCTTCCGGGCTCGTCACAGAGAGTGACGGCGTAACTGCTTTCCTGACAAAGGATTGGGTAACGACAGATTGGACGACCTCTTTTTCCTATAATCGCACGCTGTCGGATAGCGCCATCGATCTAGTGTTGAATCCGCAAACACCAGATGACTTTTCAGAGAACGTTCGGCTGAATGAAGTGGTCTTGTCTGATCGGTTCGATTTACGCCACACCCGTCGAACTCTGTGCGATGTTTGTGATTTTTCGGTTCAGGTATCTGGAGAAATCCGAGAGTCCAAGGAAAGTGGCGAGACGACCCACGAGCTCGGCGCCGGCTTGGACCTCGGAATTCAAATATCGAATTTACAACGCTTGGAGTTTCGTTATTTGTGGCAAGCAGAAACTGAGGAAAATGCCTCGGAAGTGCAGGAACAGGTGCACCGATTCAACTCGCGCTGGGTTCGCCAGCTCGCCGAATTCACGACATTCGCAGTGGAATTCAACCAAGCCTATTTGAGAAGTAAGCGCCAGCGACCTGATGAAGAGGAGTTTGAACTCCGGCTGGTTTTAACTCATGGGTTTTCTCTCATTGGCCAGGGCCGTTAGTCAGATATCTGCTGTCAGGAAAGGATTCAATGTTCAAAGACTGCAAGGAAATCAGATTGCCTGCGGATTCTCCACCTTATCTGGTAGTGGTCGTCGACGCCGAAGAAGAGTTCGATTGGAGTGCAGCGCCGGATTCTCGAGAGAATTCTGTTTCCGCCATGGAGTACATCGGCAGAGCCCAGGCGATCTTCAGAGAATACGGAATAACTCCCTGCTATGTAATAGATTATCCAGTTGCAAGCCAAAAGGAAGGGTTCGGCCTTCTCAAACAATACTACGACCGCGGTGAGTGTGATATTGGGGCTCAGTTGCATCCTTGGGTGAATCCGCCCTTCAAAGAAGCGCTGACCCGATCCAATATGTACCCGGGAAATCTGCCCAGAGATCTGGAGAAAGAAAAGCTCAGGAATCTCAGGGATCGGATCGCCGAATCGTTCGGCTTTCAGCCCACTATCTACAAGGCTGGGCGTTATGGTTTTGGGGAGAATACCCAGGAAATTCTTGCTGAACTGGGATTCACTATAGACCTTTCGGTCTGCCCCCCGATGGACGGCAGCGCTGATGGTGGCCCTGACTATTCGCGCTTTGGGCCAAATCCTTTCTGGTTTGGAGATCCGGATCAGCCACTGCTGGAAATTCCCTGTACTGGTGCGTTTTTGGGGTGGGCTGCTTCATTTGGCAGACCTCTGCATAACGTAGCGTGGTCGTTGCGACAGTTCCGGTTGCCAGGGGTGCTGGCTCGTCTCGGAGCGGTTGATCGTTTAATGCTTTCTCCGGAGGGGTACTCGTCAAACGAGCATTTAAGGCTCACCAAATCTTTGTTGGAACGCGGCACCCGAGTTTTCACCTGGAGCTTCCACAGTCCCAGTGTCGTTCCAGGCAATACCACTTATGTTCGAAACGAGGATCAACTGGAGGAGTTTTTGGAGCGTTTCCGGCGCTTCTTTGATTTTTTCTTTAACGAAGTGGGTGGCAAAGCGATCTCGCCAAAGCAATTGCGTTTGCTGGCGGAGCAGGCTGAATGCTAGCTGAGAATATTTCCGTTGCAGTAACGATGGTCAATTTCTCCCAGGCGAATATCGAGTCACTGGAAGAAAAGTGGCAGAGGTTATATGCGCATTCAGATGCCTGCTTTTTTCTATCATGGCGGTGGATAGGGAACTGGCTAACAACATACAAACCAAATCTGCTCGTCCTCGAAGCAGTGAAATCAGGTCACTTGATTGGCCTTGGGTTGCTTTCGATGACGGAAGAGCGTCGGCATGGATTCGTGATCTCTAATTGCATGAGGCTTCACCAAACCGGTGAGCCATATGAAGATCAAATCTGGATAGAGTACAACGATTTTCTGATAAAACGGGGCGAGGAACAGGCAGTGAGCAAAGCCTTTCTGGACGCACTCAAACGGAATGAAATCCAATGGGATGAACTCATTGTGACCGGGATTGACGTTGGTCGAGCCTCCAAATTATCGAGGGCTAGTGGTATGCGTGCTCTGATTCGGTGGCAAACGCCCTGTGTGGGTGTCGATCTGAATGAAGTTCGACGTTCGGCCTCAAGCTACTTGCAAGCGCTGTCTTCCAATGCTCGCTATCAGATAAAGAGGTCCATTCGCTTGTATTCAGAGTTGGGAGATCTGGCGGTGCACCGGCCACCAAGCGTTTCAGAAGCTATCGATTGGTTCGATGGATTCGGTGGGCACCATATTAAAAAATGGGGGAGACTGCCCGGGCAAAGTGGGTATGCCAACCGTGAGTTTGTTCGCTTCCATCATGGTTTGATTCGATCCGGATGGGAAAAAGGTGAGGTAGATATTGCCGTTGTGAAGGCCGGGGACGAGCTACTCGCGGGCTTCTATAACTTCATCCAGGGAAAGCGAGTGTACTTCTATCTGGGAGTAACCAGCGAAACCGACGATAACCGCCTCAAGCCGGGGCTGGTGGGGCACTCCATCATGATTCAGGAGTATCTCGATAAAGGCTTGGATTTCTATGACTTTATGGGTGGTGAAGATCGGTACAAAAAGAGTCTCGGGCGTGAACATGGAAGTATCGTGAAAATGGTGTTGCAGCGCCCACGGGTTAGCCTGTGTGTCGAGAACGCGCTCCGGTCGGCTCGCAATCTTTTCTCTCGTGGAGTTCAATAATGCCGGTTGAGGTTCGCGTATTCAGACTGGCCCGGTGTCCGAGAGAAGAGCTTGACCGCTATCTGAGGAAAACCGGGGAAGCGGGGCCATATCATTCCATTTCTTGGCTGGAGGCAATCGAAAAGGCCTACCGACACCAGAGCAGGGTGATCGCTGCCTATCGAAACGACGAAGTTTGTGGGGTTTTGCCTCTTGTGATAATCAAGCCACCCTTCATGGCTCCTCGATTAATTTCACTCCCTTTTTGCGACTACGGTGGCCCTGTCGCTGACGATGACTCTATTCGAGAAAGACTGCTCGCAGCCGCAAAGGAGTTGAAAACCAGAGAAGGACTGAACTCCGTAGAGATTCGCGTTAGAAATCCGGCCGTAGAAACCGACACCTGGAATGCTGGCCAGAAGGTTCGAATGGTTCTTTCTCTGCCGGGAAGCAGTCAGGCTTTGTTTACGACTTTCAAGCCAAAACTTCGAAGCCAGATTCGCAAGGCTGAAAAGAACGGACTTGCTTGTTGTGTCGGAATGGAAGATGAGCTTCTCAGGGGATTCTATAGCGTCTTTTGCGACAATATGAGGCGGTTGGGCTCGCCGGTTCACAGTTTGTCTTTTTTCCAGGCATTGAGGGAAGCCTATGGCCCGCGGATGGTGGTCGCTGTTGTCGATCTGGATGGCCTGCCTGTTGGGGCTGGTATCGTTCTCTTGGGCAATGAGGAAGCTTGCATTCCCTGGGCATCCACGCTGGCGGAATACAATCACCTTGCGCCAAATATGCTCCTTTACTGGCGACTGCTCGAGTGGGTAAGCGATCGTGGAGCGAAAACCTTCGATTTTGGCCGTTCTTCCTTCGGCGAAGGCACTTTTCGCTTTAAAAAGCAGTGGGGGGGCCAGCCAAAGGCACTCAGGTGGCATCGCTTAGACGATGCCTCCGGTTCTGACAACCCAATTGTTGTTCCCAGCGACCTGAAATCAACGATCAGAAAATGGATAGTGGCCGGCTGGCAATGCCTGCCCCCTGATTTGGCCAATTGGCTTGGTCCGAAGATAAGACGATATATCAGCCTATGAGCGCGATTCTGATTGCAACCATTGTATGTTTCCTGGTGCCGGCCTACGTCTATATCGGGTTCCCGCTCCTGCTTGGGATATTGTCGTTATTGAAAAAGCCGGAAGAAGTAGCGACGCAGCCTGAGGACAGTCTCCCATCGGTAACTCTCGTTGTTTCGTGCTTTAATGAGGCCGATGTCATTGAAGAGAAACTGAGCAACTCGCTAGAGCTCGATTACCCAGAGGATCGACTTACTGTGCTGGTGGTGTCCGATGGCTCGACCGACGGCACGGACGAAATTGTAGAGCGATTCGCCGGGCGAGGAGTTCAACTGATCAGGCAGGAGGGTCGTCTGGGGAAAACCATGGGCTTGAACCTCGCCATGGACTCTGTGTATTCAGATATTACGGTGTTTAGCGACGCCAATGCGATGTATGCGACCGATGCCGTTCGTCAGCTGGTTCGTCACTTTCAGAAGCGCAATGTCGGGTATGTGGTTGGTGCGGCCCTATATACGGATGGAGAGGCCGGAGCGAGTGCTCAGAATGAAGGGCTCTATTGGCGATATGAACTGGCAATTAAAACAATGGAGTCGCGCCTTTCGTCGGTTGTCGGAGGTGATGGCGCTATCTACGCCATCAGAAGTGCTTTGTGGCAGCCTCTGGATCAAAAAGACATCAACGATTTTGTGAATCCCCTTCAGATTGTGCTTAAGGGCTACCGCGGTGTTTTTGAGCCGAAAGCTCAGTGTTTTGAGGAGACTGCCGGAGAGTTTGATAGGGAAATTGCCCGCAAGGAACGCATTGTAAATCGGAGCATTCGAGGGCTTTTCCGGGTTCGGGGTGTTATGAATCCTTTTAAAACCGGGCTTTTTTCCTTCATGGTGATTTCTCACAAACTGTTGCGTTGGTTGATCCCTCTTTTCCTCGCTTTGGGCGGTTTCGGGAGTCTGGCACTGTCTCTTTTTGGTTTGACCGTGTTCAAATTGATTGCGCTTGGCGGTGCGCTAACCCTTGGGTTGGCTGCCATTGGTCATTTTTCTTCCAACAAGAACGCCCTTCCAATCTGGATTTCCTTTCCCTACTACTTCGTCGCTGTGAATTGGTATGCCGTTCGCGGCATTCTCAGGGCTATTCAGGGTGAAACCCAAGTGACCTGGGACAGCGCAAGGCCGGGGAGGGAAGGTCGTTAAATGTCGAAATTTGCGCTTCTTTTCCTGCTGGTGTTTTTTGGTGGCGTTGTTGCGGCCCTTGCATACAGTGGTACCGCCGCATTCGTGGTTTACCAGATGGTTTATTTTTTTAACCCAGACAATCGCTGGTGGGCCAGCAGTATCCCTGGGTTGCGCTATTCGCTAATCGCTTCTCTGCTGATGTTGTACGCCCTTGCAATAAAATACCGCCATTACTCAGAAATGAGTCCATGGGGGGAGATGGCCCCGTTCAAGTGGATGCTTGCGGTTCTTTGCATGTATTACGTTGCGTATATCTTTGCCCTTGACCTTCCGAACCACAAACGCTTTACGTTCGAATTTCTCAAGCTGATTATTATTGTTTTGGTTGCTTACAAGCTTATTTATTCGGAGAAAGCACTCAAAGTTTGCCTGTGGGTATACATCATGGGGTGCGCTTACATCGGTTATCTCGCCCATGTGACAGGTCGGAATGCGCAAGGGAGGGTAGAGGGTATTGGAATGGTGGATTCTCTGGATGCCAATGATACGGCGGCGGCCCTGGTCCCTTCCGCAGTCCTGCTACTTTATTTCGCCTGGATGGGTGACAAAAAAATCCGGGCTCTTTCTGTTGTATGTGGTGCGCTCATTGCTAACGGTCTCGTTCTCATCAACAGTCGTGGTGCATTTCTTGCCGGAGTTGTCAGTTTGGGCATTTTCATCCTGTTCATGATTTTTTCCAGCCAGCAGCGCAAAGGACAGCGATTCACGGCTGTGCTCATGGTTGTTGTCGGGCTCTCAGGCGCAATCTACGTCACCGATGACTTGTTCTGGGAACGTATGGGAACGCTGAAAGAAATCGAAGACAAGGAAACCAGTGGCTCAAGTCGTATGGTGTTCTGGTGGACAACGTTTGACATGCTCGACGATCATCCAATGGGCATGGGGATCAACGGATATAACAGACTCGCCCCACAATACATGGACGACGAAACCCGCGGAGGAGTGGAGCATCGCTCTGTCCACTCGATGTGGTTCCAGGGATTGTCGGAACTGGGCTGGCTGGGCTTCGGCTTTTTCTGCTGCATGTTGCTGTCGCTCTATCGCCTGGCCCGCAAGGCCAAGAAGTATGTGATGTCCATGGATAACACCAAAGCGTATTTTCAGATATTGGCGCTGGAGTGTGCGTTCATCGGATATCTTGCCGCGGGCACCTTCATAAACAGATTCCGGGCCGAAATCCTTTATTGGATGATTCTTTTTCTGGCTGTTGCGATCAAGGTCTATTACTTGCAGGCCAAGAAAGCAAATGCTGGTGCCGCCGGAGAAGGCGACGCAGCATCGTACGAACGAGCCAAATTTACACGCAAAAGCAGGGACGTATACACGTGAGTCAGATCAAGGTGCTTCAGTTTATCTCACCTTCGGGTTTTTACGGGGCCGAAAGATGGGTACTGGCATTTGCCAACAACATTGATCCGCAGCGAATGCGATGCGATCTGGCAGTAACGAGGGAAAGCCCGAACCAAGACCTGCGCGTAGCAGATTTCCACCCGGACTCGGCTGGCCAAGTCCATTACGTTGATATGGCTGGTCGATTCGATATCAGAAGCGTCAAAACGCTGGTTAACATCATTCGGAAGAGGGAAATCGATGTCATTCTGACCCATGGCTATAAATCCGACATCCTGGGCCTGATCGCAGGCAGAATTGCAGGCATCCGTTGCGTGAGCACACCCCACGGCTTCTCCGGCAATGTTGGCTTTAAACTTAAAATGTTTATCAGGCTTGGAACCTCAATCCTCAGGTACTTTGATGCTGTCGCCCCCTTGTCCGAGGAATTGATAGAGGACATGCACCGTTTCAGGGTGCCGTCATCAAAGATTCGCTTTATCCGGAATGGTGTGGATATCAAGGACATAGACGCCACACTCGCTAATCCCGGTTCCCGGGAAAAGTCGGAAGCCGGTATCCGACCAATCGGATTTGTCGGCCAGCTTATTCCCCGCAAAGGACTGCTGGACCTATTAAGCGCGTTTGAGGGGCTGCACGAGCATCACCAAGGCCTGGAGTTACAGCTCATAGGTGAGGGACGGCAACGTCCACAATTGGAGGAAAAGTGCGCCCGCATGAAAGCCGGGCAGGCTGTCAAGTTTCTGGGCTTTCGCGAAGATCGCCTGGAGCTGCTTTCCAAGTTTGAGATGTTCGTGATGACCTCTTCTTTGGAGGGGATTCCCAGGTGCTTGATGGAATCGATGGCTGTCGGTGTTCCGGTCGTTGCCTACGACATTCCTGGGGTAGATCAACTGATTGAGGATGGAGTTACAGGGTTATTGGTGCCACACGGCGATGTCTGTGCATTAGTTGAAGCCTGCAATAAGCTGCTTGTTGACCCTGAACTCAAGGCCACACTGACTGCGAATGCCAGGACCCGAGTAGAAGAAGTCTATTCGGCGCGACGAATGGCTGATGAGTATCTTGAACTCTTTCAGCAGCTTATGTCCCCCCGCAATTCAACGGTAACCGGGGGGGCCGACTAACCATGTGTGGCATCGCAGGATTTCTGCGCACCGGTACGTTGCCGGATCGAGAACAACATCACCTATGGGCCGAACGGATGGGCCAAGCCATTGCTCATCGAGGGCCGGACGCAAACGGTGTCCACATCGATCAGGACGTCGCTCTTGTTCATCAGCGCCTGAGCATCCTGGATTTATCATCCGCCGGTAACCAGCCGATGGCATCGTCGTGCGGGCGGTACATTATCGTTTTCAATGGCGAAATCTATAACTTTCGCTCTCTCCGCGAGGGTTTGGAGCAAGACGGTTTTTCGTTCAAAACCCAGACAGACACGGAAGTGCTTCTCGCTCTGTACGCCAGGCATGGTGAATCCTGCCTGAGGCAGCTGAACGGAATGTTCGCATTCGCCATTTGGGATGCCAAGACCAAGTCACTTTTCATCGGACGGGATCGGCTCGGTAAAAAGCCTCTATACTACACCGACACGGATGGACAGTTCTTCTTTGGTTCTGAAATTAAAGCGTTATTCGCTACACCCGTTGTGCGCCCCGCGCTGAGGCCGGATGCGATCAAGGACTTCTTCGTCTATCAATACATCCCTGACCCCAAGACGATCTATGCGAACGTACACAAACTACCGCCTGGGCATTGTATGGAAGTTTGCGAGGGTCGTATTTCCGTGCGGAAATACTGGGATCTTTCCTTCAGGCCTGTAGAGGGTCGGACGGTTAGTGATATAAAAGCCGGGCTCTACGATGTCATTGACGAAGCGGTACGCTTGAGAATGATCAGTGATGTTCCCCTGGGCGCTTTTTTGAGCGGTGGTATCGACTCAAGCGCTGTTGTCGGTCTTATGGCTGGCCGGTCTTCTCAGCCCGTTACCACCTGCACAATCGGATTTGATGACGAAAAGTTCGATGAAATTAAGTACGCGGACCTTGTCGCCAGGCAATTCAAGACGGACCATCACGTATTCACAGTCAAAGAGACGGTAGCGGATAACCTCGTTGGTATCAGCCGATTCTTTGATGAACCCTTTGCCGATCCTTCTTTTGTGCCCACGTTTTTCGTTTCACAACTTGCGCGCACTCAGGTTACCGTTGCGCTTGCAGGTGACGGCGGTGATGAGAATTTTGCGGGTTACTCCAAGTATCGGACAGATGCCATTGAAAACCGAATCCGGTCTTTGTTCCCGCCGGCACTGAGGCATTCACTTTTTCCCGGGTTATCCCGACTGGCAGGCCATATCCCGGGCCCGTTGGGCAAAAAGGCGTCGTCGCTTCTCGGGACCGTAGCACTCGATCCAGATCTCGGATTCTTTACGAGCAACTGCTTTTTCAATCCCAGGGTTTGGAAAAGAGTTGTTTCCCCTGAGTTTGCCGCGCTAACCGATGATTACGATCCTGCTGACATTACCCGGCATCACTATCAGGAGGCACCTGCGGAAGATCATCTTTCCCGCATTCTCTACACGGATATCAAGACCTATTTACCGGGCGACATCCTGGTGAAGGTTGATCGAATGAGCATGGCGAATTCCCTCGAAACCCGTGCTCCGCTCCTTGATTACCGGGTAGTGGAGTATGCCGCTGGCATTCCTTCTGCGCTGAAGCTGAAAGGCAATTGCAAGAAGCACGTTCTAAAGGAATGTTTCTCTGATTTGCTTGATGAAGACATACTCTACCGGAAGAAAATGGGGTTCTCGGTGCCGCTCGCCCAATGGTTGAGATCAGAGATTCGGGCTATTGCTGAACCGCTTTTGACGGGGCCCGATAGCGGTTTGTCCCGCTATTTCAGAATGGAGCAGGTTAGGGCGCTATGGCAAGCACACCTTTCGGGAGATAACCGTTTCACCCAGGAGCTCTGGAGCATGGTGGTCTTCGCCCTCTGGTATCAGCACTACAAAGACTTCGTAAGATGACAGCGCGCTCAATCAACGTACTGCATGTCACCTTCAATATGGCCATAGGTGGCACGGAACAGGTGATCAATCAGCTGGTTAGGAATTCCAGATCATGCGAGGTTAATCATGAGATCGCATGTATTGATAGTTTTATCGGTGAGATCGGCCAGTCTCTGGCAAATGAAGGTTTGCCGGTGTTTTGCCTCAGTCGACAACCAGGCTTTGATCTGGCGTTGGTCAAATCCTTGAGAAAACGGATTCAGCAGGGACGGTTCGATATCGTTCACTGCCATCAGTACACGCCCTATGTTTACGGGTGGCTGGCGTCGTTTGGTACTGGCTCCAAGGTAGTCTTCACTGAACACGGACGGTTTTTTCCGGACAGGTACCGGTATAAGGCCCTCATGATCAATCCGTTGATGGCACTGATGACGCCTGCGATCATCGCAATATCAGGAGCGACCCGAGAGGCGCTTTCCCGATACGAGTTCATCCCTAAAGCGAAAATAAAAGTGATCTATAACGGTATCGATCCCCTTGAACGGAAAGAGGAACAGGTGTCAAAGATACGCTCTGAACTGGGTATTCCAGAAAAAGCACCAGTTCTGGGTACGGTTTCCCGACTAGATCAGGTCAAGAACCAGAGAATGATGATTGATGCTTTCGCAGAACTGTTGGAGGCCCATCCTACGGCCGTTCTTCTTATGGTCGGCGATGGCCCGGAAAGGCCGGCATTGGAAAAGAGGGTAGCTGACCTGAATATTGGAGAATCGGTCAGGTTTACAGGGTTTATCAACAGACCCGCCCAGTATCTGGGGTTGATGAATGTCTTCCTGTTGTCGTCTTTCACGGAAGGAACATCAATGACACTGTTAGAAGCCATGAGTCTCGGAATTCCTGCAGTTGCGACCCACGTTGGGGGAAATCCTGAAATCGTCGTAGATGGTCAGACGGGGTTTCTCACCGAGAACAACAACAAAGAGGCATTTCTGTCAGCGATGTCAAAACTTCTGGAGAACCCGGGCCTTTGGCAGGCTTGCTCAAGGTTGTCCAGAGAGCGCTTCAATGAAAATTATTCGATAAACCATATGGCAAGTCAGTACACAACCATTTACCACCAGTGCAGAGGCAACTGAGCCACCCATGTCAAAAGTTCGCCGTGCGCTGCTGTTTTCTTTTCTGACCCGATATGGAGGGATGCTAATAGGCTTGGCGTCCACGATGATTGTGGCTCGCCTCCTTACGCCAGACCAGATTGGCACCTTTGCGATTGCCAGTGCCATTGTAATGGTGATAAGTGAATTCCGCTTGTTGGGCGCGGGGATGTATCTGGTCAGAGAGTCCGAGATGACCGAGGAAAAGGTCAGGGCAGCTCTTGGTCTCACTATGCTGATCTCCTGGGGCATGGGTATCGGGATCTGGTTTTCCGCAATTCCAGTTTCTGAGCTTTACGACATACCGCCAGTTGCAACAATCTTCACGATTCTGTCGGTCAGCTTTTTTCTTGCGCCGTTCATCAGCATTCCTGCAGCGATCTTAACGAGAGAATTCCGGTTCCGCGAGCTCTTCTTCATTCGCCTGGGTACGTCACTTTCGAATCTGATTTCTACTGTCGTGCTCATTCACATGGGCTACACCTATTACGCATTGGCGTGGGGTTATACACTCTCTGTTGTCGTCGAATTTCTGATAATTTTGACGTTTATGCCGGCCCGTATCCGTTGGCAGCCCTCGTTCAGAAACCTGAAGCCGATAGCGAGCTTCGGAATCTACAACTCACTTGCCGGCTTTTTCAGGCGGGGCGTGGTCACGGCCCCGGATATGATCATTGGCAAGCTCGGCACAACGGCTCAAGTTGGTCTGTTTTCACGGGGCCTTGGGTTCATTGAATTCATGTCACAAATACTCCTCATGGGGGTAAAGCCAGTGGTTTTGCCTTTCTTGTCTGAAGTACAGCGGACCGGCAAGGACGTTAACCAGGCTTACATTGGTGCTACTGTATTGCTCGGCGGGTTCGTTTGGCCGGTTCTTGCCGTAGCGAGCGTTGTCAGCCTACCCGTCATCCGCCTTTTTTTTGGAGATCAATGGGACGCAGCAGCTCCGTTTGCGACCATGTTGGCCTATTGGGCCATGTTCCGAACGGTTCATTGGTTTTCGAGTGACCTGCTTGTGGCCCGTGGAAAGGAACGGCTGATGGTGTTAAAAAGAAGGCGTGATGTTTGTTCTGTATTGTATTGGGATAGTAGCAGCTTATCCCCACGGCTTGGTTTACGTCGCAGGAAGCTTTGCGGTTGTGGGCTTCCTTGATTTTATGTTCACAACAATTTTGCTGGGAACTTTCCTTAATCTGGAGATCATTGCGTTCTTCCATGCTTGGATAGGTAATACTCTGATCACGGGAGTGTGTTGGTCTTCCGCTTGGGGAATCTATCAGGTTGGTAAACAATGGTTTGATGGAACCGCTATTCCCTTTTTGGCCGTCGCTTGCCTTTTGCCCCTGATCTGGGTAAGTAGCATTTTCCTTATAAGGCACCCTCTTAAAAATGAAGTTGTTAACGGGTGGGTGTGGTTTATCAACAAGTTTCGATCGGGAGCCTTTTAGAACCGCACCCTCTTTGTCTGGGTTTTTAATTGCCAATCATTACATCGTTTGCGTGGCGTGATTCAGTACCTGTGACGATACTGACTATTCGAGACTAAACACTCCTTTCTCAGGTTTTGGAGTCTGCCATGGCAACTGGAAAGTTTGTTCCGTTAACCTTGACTGCCCTTTTCCTATCAGGATGCCAATCCTGGACCATGAGAGGTGTCGATTCTTTACCTCCAACCGCAGCCCTTCCGGAGGCCAGCGAGGCAGGTTGGGCTGAACTTCGGTATTTTGAGGGAGTGAATGGAAACTCAATAGCTCAGCTCACCAGTCTAAGCAGGTACCCCGATAATCCGGATCAAGTTCTGGAATTAACGCGCCTGTCGGTTAGCCCCAATCGCGCTGACAACTATGGCAGCCTCGTTCGTGGTTTTATCGAGGCCCCGGCGAGTGGGCTATACAGGTTCTATGTTTCTGGTGATGATGAAACTCAGTTCTTGCTAAGCCCTAGTCAGAATGCCTCGGATGTAAGGGTTATCGCCTCTGTTACCGGCTGGACATCTGCAGGAGACTACTCAAAGTACACTTCCCAGGTGTCCGCAGTTCAGGAACTGACTGCAGGCAAGCGCTACTATTTTGAACTAAGACACAAAGAAGGCGGCGGAGGTGATCATTTCAGCGTGGCCTGGGAGGGGCCGGGTTTTGGAAGGTCCGTTATTGACTCCCAGTACCTTTACTCTCCTCGGCAAGAAAGCCAGTTGTATCCCGATACTGCCGACGCCAGGCTGGGGTTCTCAGCAGGGTACCGTGTGGGCTTTTTCGACGGTGAGCATAGCCTGCCTTTCAATGATGCATACCCGCCTCTCGATGAAGATCAGGACGGTCTGTATGACAACTGGGAGGTGCAGGCAGGCCTGAATCCGGCCGATCCGGAGGATGCAAATGCAGACCCGGACAATGATCTGTTAACAACTGCGGATGAATATCAGCTATGGATTGATCCCACATCTGCAGATACGGATGGCGACTCCATCCCCGATGGAGCAGAATTCGCGTACGGGCTAGATCCTGCAGACCCGCTTGACGCTGAGAGAGACGCGGACGGGGACGGTTATTCCAACCTTAGGGAATACAATGAAGGAACGGATCCGAGCAACCCTGACGACAAGCCTGTTGAGCCAGAGGCTCCAGTGGATGTGCCGTATACCCAGGGTCTGGTGGGCCAGTATTTTTCCGGAAGGAACTTCGAAACGTTTGATTTCGCACGCCTGGATGAAAGCCCCACGAATAGCTGGGGTGGTGGTTCGCCGGGCGGGAACCTCCCGAATGATCGATTTAGCGTTCGTTGGTACAGCACTCTGATTCCAGCATTTGATTCAGGGCAGCGAAATTATGAATTCCGTATTAGTCGCGATGACGGTGCGAGGCTTTACGTTGGTGGTGACCTGATTATAGATGCGTGGACAGGTCTCAACAGCACGACCTACCGCGCGCAAAAGGCCCTCTCGGCTGGGGAAAAATATCCCGTAGTTCTGGAATTCAATGAAGGCTACGGGGGAGCTAGCGTCGTGCTCCAGGTTGTGGACATGAGCAATGGCCGAACTGTTAATAGTTCCGATATCTTCCGGGTAACTCCGCTTGACTCTGAGGTATCTTTGGATTCGGACGGGGACTCAATTCCGGATGTTTGGGAAATGGAATACGGCTCTGACCCCTGGATGGATGATGCCGGACAGGTACTGAACACTCAGGGGGTTACAGTCCTCAGTGCATTCGAAAGTGGCGTAAGCCCACGCAATCCTAGCGAGGCGGCAATCTGGGAGGGCCGTACCGCCGGGATTGGCGATTCGACAACGAGTGAGCCGTCTGCTCCGGAGCCTGATCCCGAGCCCGATCCGGCGCCAGCCCCCGTTGTGACCATCAGTTGGACAGCGCCCGGAACCCGGCTTGACGGTACATCAATCTCCCTAAGCGAGATTCAGTCTTATCAGATTAACTATGGGCAGAATCAATCCTCGCTTGATCAAACCGTGACGGTATCCAGTGATGTAACTACCTATAGTTTCGAGGGACTAAGCGCAGGCGTCTGGTACTTCAACCTCCAGACGAGGGACCAAGAGGGCTTGTTAAGCCCTCCATCGAATACCGTTCAATACAATATTCAGTAGCGAAGGATCGGGCGTGCCTATCTGGTACGCCCGAGTAGTTTAGGGGGCATCCAGGCACTCGTGAAGGCGTCGGGCTAACGTCTGAGTGATGTGCGATATTTCGAACTCGTCTCGGTTTTCATAGCCGGAGAAAGAACCCAGTTTTTCGTCAAGGGCATATGCTTTCAGGAGCTGAGTTAACTGCTCTTTCTCCTCAAAGCTAACTAGGTCCCCAAGTTTTTTATCGATAACCAAGGTGCCCAAGGCCCCGTCCGGAGAAGTTATATTGATAATCGGTTTGTTGATGGCGAGGTAATCGTAGAGTTTGGAGGGAATCTGAGTGCGTGTTCCTGGTTGGACGTTGACTACTATATCGGCTGATGCAAGTGCTGAGAGGCACTCTTTATAGGGTCGAGCGGAATCCAGAATCAGACTGCCATCTTCAAGGAGGTCGGAGAAACGGTCTTTGAGGTCGTAACCCAGATTTACATCGCCTATCTGTCGGAAAACGATCCTTTTGCCTGAATCTGCCAGTTGCTGATTTGCTGCTCTGATTGCCTCAAGTAATACGGCGGGGTCGCGGACGCCATAAAGGAAACCTGCGTGGCATAGCAAAAGCGAGTCTTGAACTGTCACTCTCGGTTCTGCAACGATGTTCTGAAATTCGGCTGAATCGAACCCATTGGGCATAACAAAAAATTTGTTCGCGGGTTCATCTGGATACCGATGAACGAATTCAGCGTGCAGTGGGTCTGTATTGAGAGATACGGCCGATGCATGCTTCACAACACGCCGTTCGAGCCTTGCGCTCCAATCATCTAACAATCGCCCTTTCGATTGATGGAAAGGATTATTCATCCAGGGGTCACGAAAATCGACGATTAGCGGAAGGGAGCTCAATCTACTGATGAGATATCCTGCGACCAATCCTGACCACGGCGAACCAGTCGCAAAGATAGCGTCAATATTGTGTTGCTTTACAACCTTGATGCCTTTTATTACCGCCGGAATTATCCAGGGCCCGGCTTGGTCTGGGAAGTAGCAGGCGTCATAAATAAAGTCCTTAAATTTTTGCACTTTGCTTCGACTAGCAACTTCGCCGTTAGTGTTTGAAGTCTTGAGAACTGACTGGACAGTCTTATCTGTCGGTTCAGCCCGCTTTGAAAAAGAGGTCAGTAGCCGAATCCGCTTTCTGGCCCACAATAGAAATTTAAAAATGTCTAAACTTTTTACCCTGTGTATTTGTTCTCTGTTAACCGGTAAGTGAAGGTGGGCAAGCGCGTCAGGAGATGATTTCGTTTGCGGAGAGGTTGTGAGGACGTGGCAGCGGCCATTGGCTAGGTTACGCACGAATTTTATCGTCCGCATGCATCCAGGGACACCAGTGCTATCAGTAGGTGGATAGAAATAGGCGATAAACAGAATATGTCTATCTTTGAGATCTGCTCTAGTGCTCGACATATTCCTTTGTCAGAAATCCTCACCGTAAAAAGTTTTCGATTGCCTTCGTTCCGTATCTGGATGGTTGGACCATTCAGTTGCAAGATGGTCATGTTCCATTGGCCGATAAAGTGCAAAAATAACGAAGTGTAATTGGTGCGATGGTTTCAAACAGGTGATTACACGGGAATGCTGGTCTCCGCTAACTTGAAAACGTCCCAAATCGCCTTGGTGATAAATCTATCAGATTGCACGTAATAACTACATAGGATATGGCGCCGTTTTTGGGAAAAATTAGGTCTATCCCCGCCAATGGATGCTTGCCCGGCAGGTGCTAGACTGAAATATAACGTTACATAAGGTCGCCAATCAACACAGTCAGTTGCCATGGAAATGAAGTCTGTTCACATACTAGCTACACGGCTTCGAGTATCTTCTCAAGAGCCAGTTCAACTTGGATAGCGAAAGGATTACCTATGCTCCCGTTACCTAATTTTTCAAGAAAGCTCTGTTTGATTGCTTTGGTTGCCTCAAGCGGATTAGCCAATGGTGAAATTCTGTTTCAAGACAGCTTCGACGGTCAGCCAGATTGGCACAGCGGTCTCGAGGTAAACGCGACTTCAGCAAATCCTGCTGGAAAACCGGATCGTGAACAGCGCGCCTCCACGCACAAAATTCCGGAAGGATGGTTCTCTGTACGGCAGGATCCGGTCTGGGCTCCTTCTACTGGCCATCCTGATCGTCATGAAGCAATTGAGATATTGGCGAAGAACTCGGATAAAGCGCGCGGTGGAAACGGCAAGTCCTTCGTCAGTTGGAGAGATTCTTACGATGCCGGTTGGAACTACTGGGGGTCGGAGTCGATGCTCGTGCAGTATTTTCCTGAGGGCTACGACTCACTCTACGTTGAGTTTTGGATCCGCTTTGGCGACAACTGGACACGCGAATACGTTAGCGGAACGCCAGCAGCAGCTTCAAAACTCTTTCGTGTTTCTAGCTGGAGCGGTGACGGAAGCGAGTATCAAGCATTCGGCGGAGGGGAGCTTGGCCCCATATTTTTGTGGGATCACACAATCAATAGCTATGGGGTGCGAAATGCTTTGGCCTTCAGGGGTGGCCCGCATGGAGATAACTATGGGTTCTCATCAGGCGACATTTCAGGATTGCCGCGGCAGTTGGTGGGCATTGGTGATCTAAATATGAACTTTACTGCCGATCTGTCGGGTATGGGGCCGAATGGTTCCGACCCTGAATTGGAAGATCGAGTGAATGGTGGCCTTATTTCACGGGATCCCTACGTAAACATCGGCCACGATCAGGTCTATGGTCGAGGAGGCTCGTGGACTAAATTGGCTTTCTACGTGAAGATGAATTCGTCGCCGGGCGCCAAAGACGGAATAATGCGGCAATGGATCAATGGAGAACAGATTTTTAACGTTACAACCATCCCGTGGATTCGTGGTTCTACATCTGAAGACGTGAATGCCAAGTGGAATCTTGTGGCAATCGGTGGCAATGACTTTTTCCAAACCTATGACAATTCAGAGCGACGAGAAGAGTGGTACTCGATAGATGATGTCGTAATAAGAAATGATATTCCCAGTGATTTAATGGGAGAGCCGATCGCGTCTCCACCTGCACCCCCAACATCTATTGAGATCAATTGAGGGTCACAGTCGGCTGAGGAGAACAGCGGAAAGGCCGATGGATCGGCCAATTAAATAGAGTAAGTCTAAGTAGTATGAGTTTACGGCTTCTGAAAGTGAACACGGTAACCGAGATACTCTTTTAAATCGTTTTGCTGTAAGTATCGCTGGGAGTATTAGTGCTAGCATCAAGGCCAAGATGGACACTCTTGGTGCCAGAAACAAGGAGAAACCGCCTAAAGTTGACAATGCAGCGAACAATCCGGCAAGAAGGAATACCGGGTCACCCATATTGTTTCTGAGGTATGACTCATAAGACTTTGCATGCCATATCTGGCGCCTTATAAAGGCGCTTTGTGTCTTGGCGTTTCCCCAATGGACAACGTTTAGGGCCCTGCTCAAGCTAACCGAGTTTCCTGCGATCTTCAGCCTACGAGATAGTTCACTATCTTCCCCGGATGACATACTCTCATTGAAGCCGCCAATTTCTTCAAATAGGTCACGATTTAGGACGATTGAGCAACCTATGAGCTCTCTAGGTAGAGAATTCCCTTCGTGCCCCTCCAAAAGCCAGCACTTTTCAATCCAGCTCGCGTCGGGAGGAAGCAAGCAGCCACCTCCAAACGCCGTGTTTGCATTGAGGCTAAGAAGCTTCAGAGCACGATTCAGCCAGTCATTGTCCATTGTGCAGTCGGCATCTATGAAAACGAGGTTTTGGCCTTTTGCTTCTGATGCTCCTTTGTTCCTGACCGCTCCGACTTTACCATCGGGATACACAATGGTTCTATCAGCCGAAGCCTGGCTTATTTCTACAGATGCATCTTCGGACCCATTGTCGACAACAATAATCTCAAACTGGTTTCTCGGAAAATTCTGATTGTTTAGTGATGAAAGGCACTTGCCGATATGCTCTGCCTCGTTGAAGCAGGGAATAACAATGGTAAATATGATCATGTTCGACTATGCCTTCACTGCCCGAACAACACTTTTAAATTTGCCGTTTGCAGCCCTTGGGATTTGACTGGTGTATTCAATGAAGAGCTTCATCTCCGGACCTATTCGAGCGTGGAAGTTTTCCTGGAGAGCGTGCTCGTTTAATGATGATTCCGCGGATTCTTTTACAATAAGTATTCGGCAATCTTCATCGGTCTCCTGAATAACCTGAGCCTCCTTAATGCCAGTTAGCCCCTTAAAAATATGGTCAATTCGACCAATTCTCCGACCATCCGGCGTCTCAATATAGTCATCTAGCCGACCGTTTATCCCTGCGAACGTGGTCTGAACGCTTCCTTCACTCTCACTGATCAGTGTCGCAGAATCACCTACTCGATAGCGTAGGAGTGGCATGCAATAGTTAGTAAGGGAGGTTGCAATAATATCGCCCTGTAGTTTGTTTCTTTCATCCGTGTGCACTTCGGTGATTCCCAAAGTTGGACTTACTTGATAAAGACCTTCTGCGTCCTGTCCCGCAAAAACAACGTACTCTGCGGTTCCATAATAATCTCGTACCGGGCACTGGAAAACATTCTCTATTCTCTCTCGCTGCCAGGAAAGAAGGGTTTCGGAGTTCGTAATAATGGCTTTGGGGCTGAACTGTGGCCTAGTTTCAGTCAACTCGAAGTATCCGGCAATGTCCGAAATGGCGGAGGGGTATCCGATTAACTCGAGCGGAGCAAATGAATCGAGATCCTTTCGATAGAACGGGAAGGTGTCCCTGTTCAGGTGGTAACTGGAGTAAAGCCGTTGGTTTTCGGCGCGATTGAAGCGCCAGAACGGTGGGGAAAGGTCATTGGATTTCTGGACCATTCTGCCGGCAAAGGTGGCTCTGCGGGCACCAAACGGAACCCCGTGGAACTCTTCATGATCCACCACTAATGCCATGGCCATTTTATATGTCGTTTCGTCAACTGCCAGGGTCAGAGGGGTGCCTGTACTTCCACTGGTGTTCTGTAGGATATAGGGCTTTGAGCCCACAGCTCTGAAATTCCCTTGGTCCTTGCGTAGGGTATCTTTGTCCAGAACCGGGATTTTGTGGAGATCGTCAATGTGGGTGATGTCCTGCTCACGCAGTCCGTGTTCGGCAAACAGCTTTTGGTAGTAGGGCACGTTCTGTTTACAGAAACGAACCATCTCATAGAGTCTTTCATTTTGGTAGGCGAGCCGTTGGCTCTCAGTCCAGTGACGCGCCTCCGAGAGAAGGGCGCGAATCTGATGATAGCGGCCAGTGTACCGTTTAAGGTAGAGGCGATAGCCGAGTGCGCTGACAAGCATGTTTTGCAACCACACAGGGCTTGAATAATAGAGGCTTTCGATTCGACCACCCATGTCAGTTTGCATTCTCCCCTTGTGAACCGGATGGCTGTTCACTGAAGCGTGAACGTACCTTTTTTGCCGGATTGCCTGCGACAATACATCCAGGCGGTATTGCCCTGGTCACAACAGCGCCGGCCGCCACAACACTGTGGTCGCCGATATCACTCATCACAACGGACGTGTTTCCCAGCCAACAATCCCGGCCAATCCTGATTTTTGTAAAGGTGCCACCCTGTTCCTGAATGGGGCGTTGGGGATCGTTAAATTCGTGTTGCTTGCTGCCGCTGAGCACATGTACGCCGCTGCCCAACAAGGTGTTCTCTCCAATGAAACACTTCCCAATGTTGCATTGAGGGCCCACGTAAACCCCACGTTCGATAGTCGTGTCCCAGTGGGACAAAACGGTTAGAAAACCAATAGAAATCTCGCTGGATGTGTCGGGGCAGGCGAGGCTGTAAAAACTGGCTCTCAAATAGATTCCCGGTTTTCCTGGAACCAGGCTCAATAACTGGGAAACGGACTGAAACACTGAATCCTGGTTGCCTATGATCGAAAACCCGCGATAGACCAGCCATAAAGGTGAAGCCAACAGTGTGAATATGATTCGTGCCAGGGTCTTGATCTGGGATTTCATGTCAACGCTCCAAACGTATCTTTAACCAGGAACTCTCTCTGGAGGGACGAAACTGCAGCAAACCGCGGCCAATTCGACGGCCTATCTGGATGAGGACTCTCAGGGTAGATTTGGCTTTCGTCAAGGCCATCCGGTTGGTGTTTGTCGGTGACAGAAGTTGACCCTTCTCTGGTATTGTTGTTTGGAAACGGTGCGGGCCGTAATTTTGAAGCAGTATAATAAGGATTCTGGTAAAGAATCGCTCTTCACTAGCCTGGAGCTTTTGAGTCACATAGAGAGACCATTCAGATGCCTTTTCTTCGTATATTTTCCGGTGCGCGGTATCAAATAGTGCCGCCTGCTTCATTAACACTGCTTTCCTGAAATCTTGTGCGACCCAGGTGTCGTTGGGAAATTCAAGGTTTTCAGAATCATCCATAAACGGACGTTCGTTTTTAGCCATCCAACGCCAGTAGTGCCGTAGGCTCGCCAGGGTGTAGTGATAAGGTTCGTCTATCGTGTTGTTGTCCAGTTTCATCCAGAGGTAGCGCGTCATTGCCGAAAGCAACACAAGGTAGTGCCAGCCCGTTTCTGCGTCCAGTAGCCCACGCTGTTCAATGTTATCCATTGGGCCGATAGTGCTGCGAATCACGCTTTCGGCAAGATCAAGCCAACCTTCATCTGGTTCCAGCATACTGGCATCCAGCAACGTGTTAATGTAGTTTCCCGTGCCGCGTGTGAACGGATACCGATAAACCCCGTTCGTATTGCCTCCCCAAACCTTTTTTAACCGTGGGAGGTCCGTTTTCTTTACAGCAAGCACCTGCGCCAGAAGACCTTTTGATCCCTCATGAGCATTTCTCATCCAGGTCGCGAGTTCAATAACGGCCGAACGCGATGATTCAGACCCGGTCATCCAGAAATGGTAGAGCAATCCCGTGCTGTAACAATGTTCCGCCGCGGGGCCGCCGCCGGTTTGGCCTGGTATTGAGCTGGTTGAATTAAATCGTGAATAAGTGCGGTGCGTGGCGGTGTGGGCATCAAGGTAGTGATCTGTGTGCCAGAACATACCACGGTTGTATTCAGTGCGGTCATCGTCTGTATGATAAATGTCGATATCTGCCACGTGTTTTGCGAGATCATCCATTAACTCGAACCAACGTCGATCCCCCGTCAAGGCAAACTGGCGTGCGAAGCCGTAGATGGCGTCATACTGATTGTTGTAATGGGTAATAAACCTGGGATGATCGGATGGCAGGTACATGCATTCATGATCAGCATAGAGGTCGCCAAAGTTTCGCCATCCGTATTCGTCAATGATCTCCCGTTTTTTCAGGAAGCCTTCTTCCGGTGAGAGCGCCAGCCCTATAAGCGAATCAATCTCGTCGGTCTCCTCCGGAGGAGAAAAGCACGAGAATGCTTTGGTGTTGGCATAGTGTTCGGCCGGAATCACGGGCGTTAAGGGTGACTGGAGGTTCAACAAGGTTTCTCCAGCGGGTGTCAGCTGGATCCAGGCGGTTTGGCGCTTTTGTTCGCCTCCCTGGAGCTCGTAATCCAACTCGGTCTCAGGAAAGAAGCCGATAGTCACACAACCTCGTTCGGCCTTGATTGAAGACGGGAAGTTTTGCCAAAACTCGGACAGCTGCGCACAGGTGCCGGAGTTTTCTCCCGTTACCCCGGCGACCGGAGATGCACGATATCCATCGTCTACTACTTCAGATTTTCGGAAAAGCCTGAAGCCCCGGTACCTGGTTGTCACCACGCCATCCCGATTGAGATGGTTGTTGCTGTTCCAATTCTCTCCGCCGCTGGACTCCTGGTGGAGAATAAGCGCTTCATTCTCGCTGAAAATCGGCTCGACACCAGGCTGGGGCCTGATCCACTGGGAACGGCTGTCCATTTGTCGAACACTAAGCGAGAATGATTTGAAATAAACTGAACCAGGGTCGCCAAGATCCCACAAGCCGCCCTTGTGAACAGCCCTACGGGGATTATGAAGACCTGCGTCAACACGAATCAGTTCGCCTACTTTAAAGAGTTGGATATCAATAAAGAACCGGACGAGATCGGTTCCTGCTGACGTCAGGAAAACGCCTTCTGAACGGCTACGTAAGAAGTAGGTGCCGTCTTCGACAACAGCCCACTTCTTCTCGAATCGTACAGAACACGAGGTGTTCAACGGATCCTTCAGTTCGAACTCCATCTCGCGATAGTCGCCGTTTGGCAGCATAATCCTGATGCCAAGGCCGCTATCAGCTGGCTGAACAGGTGGAACGACCTGGGAATTTGGATTATTGAGAGAGGGTTCTTCCTTGAAAAGCTCGACGACGCGAGTTTGGTTCGGGGCAAGGTCGGCCGGAAAGGCAACCTGAAGCCAACGCACGCTGTTATCTGGCCAATAGCTGAGCGGGCGGGTCTGAAAAGGTATAACCAATTCCCCGTCAGAATATTTCAGGAAATGAGGTTGCTTATCCTGCAGATACCCTTTGGCAAGCGGAATTCCAAGTTGGATCGGTTCAGAGGTCCTCGAAAAACCGTGGTTTTCTCGGAGTACAACGCTGGGCCTCGGCATGCTTACTGCTGGTCTCCTTTGACCGCCAGGGCAGCGATATTTCTATACTGTTCGTCAAGCGCCTGGATGTATCGTGAGTGCTCCTCAGAAAGCGTGAGAGAGCCGGAAGAAATTCGTGTGGTCAAGGCCTTATACTTCTGGCGCAGGGTCTCATCATCGAAATCATCAATGTTGACGAAGTAATCGCCCAGCCCCACATCCACAAGAAGCTCTGCGGCTTTTCGGTAATAGCAAATACCCAGCACGGGAATGCCAAGTTGTAGTGGTAATACGGTGGCGTGGAACCGGGTGGCAACTACGCAGTCTGATTGACTGAGCGTCTCCATCAATTCGGCGACCGTTCTGCTGCGGGCAATCGAGGGCGGAGCGGCAACCCCCATGGCTTCGATCACATCGTCGATAACGTCCTCATCTTTTAATTGTGTGCTGAACAACGTGAGATGAGCTCCCTCCTGGACAATGTGTTCACAGAGTTTTGCCAGTTTCTGGACATAGTCTCTATATAGGGTGTCGTCCGGATGGTGCCAGTAACGCCTGTCAAAGACCGGCATCGGGTTGACAGCAACCCGCAGCCTGTCGCTTCGCTCTGCTCGACTTGGCCTGGCCCCACTTTCATAAAGACTGTGGGCCAGGTCAGGAAAGACTGGCCCCTCTATACCTACCTTTTCACGAATCAGTGTTTGTGAACCTTCGTCCCGTAATGAGAGGTAATCGGCTCGTTTCAGCGCCCGGCGGAGCATCCAGTAACTGAGCGGGTGAGTGAGTGGGCCGGCACCAATGCTCAAAAAGGCCACCTTTGTGCCTGAACGCTTTGCGAGCCACGTCCACTTCAACAAAGTATATGGGAACCCCCATGGTCCGCCAAAATTGTCCAGGAACTGATTTGAGCCGGTGATCAGAAGCAGGTCGACGGTTTCCAGTCTTATGCTGGCGGCTCGAAGAAACACAACTTCCTGCTTTAACGTATGGCGGAACTCGACTACGTTCTGGCCTGTGCGGAGTAGGCTGCCCAAAAGTGGGAAAGACTTGAGTCTGGTCTTCCAAGATTTTGCTAATGGCGTGGCTACTTCATTTACAGCCGCTGGTGCAGGGGTGTCTTCCTGTGCAGGCGTCTGGGTCCGGGGCGGATTAAAAAAATCGGCACGATACCGGATCGGGAATGAATCGACACCGTGTCTGCTGGCGCTGTCCGAAGGATTAATGGAAAAACAGGAGAGTTCCGCATTGGGTAGGTGGTGACGAAGATTCTTCAATACAGCTTCGATAATGGCCTCATCACCAAGGTTCTGGTTCCCATAGTGACCAAAGACAGCGATTCTGGGCGAAGGGGAGCGCGTTGACATCAGACGGATAGGACCATTTTGCGAGAGTAAAATGCTTCTGCGATGGTGTCAGCAGCGTTGGATTCCATACCCCGGATTCTCATCAGGCTCCAGAACAGGTCTTGGCTGAACCATGCTTTTGCCGCCTGTGAAGTGTAGGCTTCGTGTAAGAATCGGATTTTGGCCTCGCCAGTAGCCCTGGAAATGGGGAAAAAAGCGTTCGGCTGGCCCATGTCTCCGTCCCACTTCGGAATTTCATATTCCAGAATCAATTGGTTTCTGAACGTGTTCCAGGTCAGATCTGAAACAGCGCGATGATCCTGGTGAAGGTCATGACGATAGTGAGTGAAAATTATGTCAGGTTGGGGGATGTCATGTTTCAGGTGTTCGAAGGTCTCCTTTAAACGCTCGGGCTCCGTTGGAAGGAAACCGTCCCGAAAATCATGAATCCTCAGCTCCAAAGAGTCCGCGCCTTCGCTAAACAGCCGTGCGCCCGTTTCGGCCTCTTGCCGGCGTGCAGGGTTCGAAGCAAACACCACCCAGGTAAGGTGTACATCGATTCGCTCTGTGAGAATTTGAAGCAGGGTACCACCGCAGCCGATCTCAATATCATCGCAGTGGGCGCCCAAGCACAAGATGTGTAGGGGGCTCTGTGCTTCACCAAGCACACTGTTTAACATAGCAGCTACACCTTCTCTCGCCAGACCTGCCAGGGGCATTCCCCACTTGCATTGAGCTCGTCAAAGGCCTGCTTGTCCTTAAACGTGTCCATGCATTTCCAGAAACCATCGTATCGGTAAGCCACCAGCTCATTTTCCGCTATCAGTCGCTCGAACGGCTCGTGAACGAGTTCCTCACCGTCCTGTATGTACTCATAAATTCGTTTCTTGAAAATGAAAAAGCCGCCGTTCACCGTCAGGCCAGTATTGGTCGTGTCCTGGATGCTGTGTACGGTACCGTCGTCGTTAAGCCGCACGTAATGGAATGACTGTTGTGGCTGCACACAAAGGAAACAGGCAGTTTTCCCGCTTTTCTTGAAAAACTCCAGCATGTCATCTAGTGGAACATCCGAAAGGCCATCCGCATAGTTGGCCATGAACATGTCGTCGGGGCCGAGATCATCCAGATACTTCTCAACTGCCTTCAGGCGCATCCCGATGTTTGATTTAAGCCCGGTATCGGCGAAGGTAATCTTCCAATCGTGGATGTCGGTTTTGGTCAGGTGCGGTTTGCCGGCTTCAAGCACGAAATCGTTAGTAAGGCACTCGTCATATTTAAGGAAATACTGTTTGATTACATGGGCGTTGTGGCCAAGGCAGATAACGAAATCCTTGTGGCCGTAATGGGAGTAGAACTTCATCAAATTCCAGACAATCGGCCGGTGGCCAATGGGCACCATCGGCTTGGGAATGTTTTCTGAGAATTCACGCAGGCGCATTCCTAGTCCGCCACAAAAGAGTACAACCTTCATAACACTGACTCCCTTCAACTGCCTCTATGAGCAAAGTGTAGCAATCATTTCTTCTCTGAGTTGGTCAATCAGGCGCCCGTCGGGCAACTCAACATCATCATAGGTAAGTGCCTGGTCCATAGGCACGTGGCGCTTTACTTTGCAGTTCTGGGCAACGCCCATTGGCAACAGGTTGTCCCGCAGGCTGGTCTCGAAATTGTCGATCAGGGCGTAATTGGTAAAGCCTCCTATGCCATCAAGGATGTCGCCCTCGTTGAGATCCTTTTTCGCGATTGCGACTGCTTCGCAATAGGGCTTTCCAAGAGGGGTAACGGCAGCGTCATTACAAAGGACGCCACGACAAACCGTGATGGGTATTTCCAGCTGCGGAAGGTGGAAGGGGGTGTAGAACACGTAAAAAGGACCGTCGCCCATCTTCAGGTACTTCAGGTATTCCTGCTTCATCGGGTTGTCGGTGTAACCAACAATAAATGCGCCGGTGTATGGAGAGGCGCCAAGAAGGAAGTCCACGATACCTTGGCCGGGAGAGAAGGCATCGTCGGGGAAATGGCTAAGGCAGGTTCGTACATCGTCACACGCGGGCCCGTACATGCCACGCTTGCCCACACCAAAGCCAAGTGCGTTCGCGGTGACCGTAAGCTCCATGGACAATTTGGTGCCGTCCACGAAAGAGGTCATCATGTGTGGTTTCTGGTTGTTGGCCTCTGCAAACGCCTTTTGGGTTTCAGGCGTTCTGTGAACATCGTAGAAGCCTTTGAGATTGCCGGCGCCCACAACCTCCAGCCCCATGGTGCGAACGTGACGAGCCAGGTTGGAAGCTACACCAGGTTCGTCGCCGTCTGAGTTTGAATAGACTACGCCATTCTGCTTGGCATAGTGCTTCATCAGAGGACCAACGGTTGCGTCCATTTCGCAGTTCAGTACGAACGTGTGCTTGCCTGCCTTGATGGATTCCAGAGCGACCCAGGCGCCATACTCCACTTCGCCAGTCGTCTCAAGAACGGCGTCGATGGTAGCAGCGTCAAACGCGACTCTGGCGTCGTCCGCAATACAGGGAGTGCGGGACTCAATTGCTTGTTCCAGTTCGGCGCTGGTCGAAACAAACTGAGTGTTGTCTACGCCAGCATTGCGAAAAACTGCTTCGGCGTTCTCTGGGGTTCGGTTGACAATTACCGCCAACTGAATCGCCGGGAATGAACTCTCAATCTGTGCGGCGATATGCTTCGCGCTGTAACCCGCGCCGACCATGGCCAGTCTGATCGGACGGTTTTCCTCTACCCGCTTTGCAATCTCTGTGTCGACTATGATCATTTTGCTTCCCTGTCTTTCTATTTATTTTATTGTCAGAAATTATTCCAGTTCTTGTCGTTGTCCGAGATCGCTGCGATGGGCAGCGGCCACTCGATGCCAAATGTAGGGTCATCGTGGCGAACGCCTGTTGCAGATTCCGGATGGTAGAATTCACTCGTGTGGTAATAGATCTCGGTGTCGTCTACGAGTGTCTGGTAACCCGTTGCGCAGCCCTCGGGAACGTAGAGCATCCGGCTGTTTTCCGCTGTCAGTTCAACTGCGAACCACTTTTTGAATGTAGGTGAGTCAGGGCGCAGATCCACAATGACATCGTAAATGGCGCCGCGCGGACAACGAATAATTTTCACTTCCTGATGTGGGGCTGTTTGGTAGTGAAGTCCCCTGAGAGTGCCTTTCAGAGGGCTTACGCCGATGTTGGACTGCTTAATTGCCGATACAAGGCCCATTTCTTCCATTTCTCGCTCGCACCACAGACGGCCGAAGAAACCTCTATCGTCGCCAATGCGCTTGACGTCTATCAGGTAGGAGCCCGAAATTTCCGTTTCAGTAAATATCATCTGTTCGACCCCTAGATCTGCCAGACCAGGTTGCGATCGAGTTTGCCTTCCTCAATCAAATTCATGATGTGGGCAATACGTTTGTAGCGGATCCCTTCGTAGTCGTCTTTACTGAGTCCGAATCGAAGATAGGATTCGTAGCACTGTTCAACACCCTTGCGCGCCGTCCACCTGGTTTTGAATTCCGGAAACACCTGATGAATCTTGTCAAAATTGACGCGGTAAGAGCGCGGGTCTGGACCGGCATCCTCTGCGTATTCGACCTCGCAGTTCGGTACGGTTTCCTTGACGAACTGCGCCAGATCCCGCATCTGGTAGTTTTCTTCGTTACTACCGACGTTTACTGCCAGGTTATGTATCACATCGCGTTCAGCCTTGAGGGCGCAAATCACTGCCTGGGTGATATCTTCAATATGAACAAGAGGGCGCCACGGTGTGCCATCGCTCTTCAGCAGAATCTTGCCGGTTGTGTGGGCCCAGGCCACCAGGTTGTTGATCACAAGGTCGAACCGGATCCGCGGCGAAACTCCGTAGGCGGTTGCATTGCGAAGAAACACCGGGCTGAAAGTATCACTGGCAAGTTTGGAAACGTCTTCTTCTACCAGCACCTTGGACTTGGCGTAGGGGGTAACTGGGTTGAATTGGGCAGTTTCATCAAGGACGTCTTGTCCCGCTTTTCCGTACATGCTGCATGAGGACGCGAACAGGAAACGTTGCACACCAACAGAACGCGCCAGCTCTGCGATTTTTACAGAAGCGTGATAGTTGATGTCATAGGTCAGATCGGGATTGATATTTCCGAGAGGATCGTTTGAAAGTGCTGCCAGGTGGACAATGGCGTCAAAGCCTTCAAGGTCTTTGGCTGTAACGTCGCGCACATCTTTGTAGATGGAGGGCACGTCCATGGGCTCGTCGCCATACGTGCAGTAGCGATAGAGATCGGTATCCAGGCCGGTGACATCGAATCCTTCCTCAAGCAGCATCGGCACCATAACCGTGCCAATAAAACCTCTGTGGCCTGTAACTAATACCTTCATAATCTCTCCTTGCAGATTCAGGGGCGCTTGATGAGCCCGTATTTGATGACGTCCATCAGTTCATTCTTCATCGGATCTTTATACCAATAGGCCCGTTTGAGAAGAAACATAGACAGCACCCGTTTGTCCTCAAGCGGTATTGGTGCTCTCCAGACGGCTTTGTAGTACTCCTTAATGCTTCGCCAGGTCTGCATCACGAGCTTTCGCTTTGCCGGATCCCAGAAATTCTTCTGGCGTTCGCTATCATCACGTTTCCAACTGCTGGCCTGCGGATGCATGCGGCGATTGAAGAGGTGAACAGGCACTTCTCTGAACTTCCCATAAAGAGACAGCTCGACAACCAGATTGATATCTGCTGCCACGTAGTTGCCGAGTAGCGCCGTGCGCGCAAGGGCATCTCGCCGCATAAGTCCGTAAATTACGTTTTGCAGGCCCAGATTTTGAATGCAGTCTTTAAACCGCTGGGAGGCAGACTCCGAAGTGAGATTCAGCTTATCGTCGTAGGCTTCTGTAAAAGCGCCGTATTCATCAATTATGTGGGTCTTGCCGTAGGCAAGAACTACATCGTGATCTGCCTCTAAAACCTCAAAACACTTTTCAATCAACGTGGGTTCGATCGGGTCATCGGCGTTCTGCCATCGAAAAAATCTGGACCGGGCCGGTTCAAAACAGACTGTATAGTTTTTCGACGCACCCAGATTGATGGGATTACGAATATATTGAATTCGCGAATCTCGACCGCCGTAATCTCGGCAGATTTCTTCGGTACGGTCTGTGGAGGCGTTGTCGGCGATGAAGAGGTCAAAGTTGTCGAAAGTCTGGTTCAGTACGGAGCGCAGGGTGTCTTCCAGATACCGCTCGCCATTATAGACAGGCAGGCCGATAGCCACCGGACTGGTTTCGTCGTACTGCTGATTCATGGTGCTATCCCTCGCCGAACCAATGACTTCAACTTAATGTTAATATTAGTACATTATTGTAACGAAGTGTAGCCAGCGCCCCGAAGTTTTCCGGCTCTGCTAGGCTCCGCTTCCTGCCACCACACGGACGTTTCTGGGACTACGGATTATGCAGCCTTTACGTATTCTGACACTGGCAGTTTTCGTCGCACTAACCGGGTGCGACTCATCTCATCCCACAGATTCAGGACCCGCGAATTCATTTTTCGAACGCGAAACCATCGACCCGAGTGGTCCAAATGCTCCCTGGGGCAAAACGATCGGCGATATTGATGGCGATGGCCTTTTGGACATTGTTATCGGAGGGCATCGGCCGAGAAATTTGACGTTTTTTGAGAGGGTCGGGCGCAAACTCGGCATAAACGATTTTTCAGATCGTTTGGGCGAACTGGTGTGGTATGAAAACCCGACCTGGAAGCGCCACACAATTACCGAATCGTTGGCGACGAGGACAGATCTTGAAGTTTCGGATGTCGACGGCGACGGCGCCAACGACATTGTTTTGGTTTCCGACAGCGGCATCGTGTGGCTAAAAAATGATGACTGGAGTCGCTATTTGATTGGTGAAGGCAAGTTTCATGATGTTGAGGTGGCCGACCTGGATCGTGACGGTGCACTTGACGTGATCGTCCGGAACCAGTCTCTGTTCGGCTATAAGAATGGAAATTTTATTCGGGTTTTCAGGCAGGTAACTCCAGAGCAATGGGCCTATGAGGACATCTCTGTCCCGCATGGTGAGGGGCTCTCGATTACAGATCTCGACAAGGACGGGTTCAAAGATATTGTGGCCAGTGACGTGTGGCTCCGGAACCCGGGTGACTCCCTGAATTCTTGGGAAAAGATCCAGTACACCGGCTCTGGTGAAGGTGGTTGGCACTGGCATGATGTCTACATCGATACCGGTGATTTCAATGGTGACGGTTGGCCGGACATTTTGCTTTCCCCATCGGAACCAACTGGGGCCTTCTATGAAATTGCATGGCTGGAGAACCCTGGCGCAATAACTGACCAATACTGGATAAAACACATAGTTGCCGAGGACGTCGAAACGGTCCACCACTTTGTGGCTGCGGCGGATGTCGATCTTGACGGAGATATGGATGTGCTCACTGCTGAAATGAATCAGGGTGAGGGTGAGAACCCGGTTTCGGTTTACTTGAACGAGCCGAACGGCTGGGTACAGGAAACCCTTTCTCTAGGGGGAGCGCATAGCCTCAGAGCGGTTGATATAGACAATGATTTTGATGTCGATCTGATCGGGACGAACTGGCAGATCGAGAATTTCCGGGGGGATTACCCAGTTTGGATCTGGCGAAATCAACTGAATTCCCGCCAAGGTTGGGTGCGGCATGTCATTGACGATGACCGACCCGGGCAGGCCACCGCCGTTCTCGCCGAGGATTTGGATGGGGATGGTCGGAAAGATTTGGTAAGCGGTGGGTTCTGGTATCGAAACCCTGGTGCGTTGGGTGAGCAATGGCAGCGCTCGGAGTTGGGGGCCGGGGCGACTGACGCTGCTCTAATTCATGATTTCGATCGGGATGGAAGGCCTGATGTCCTTGCCACTGGGTGGCGAGCCTATGGTTATCAGGCACCCTTTTGGGAAAAGCTGGCGAACTGGGTTACTGATTCCCGGGATAAAGAAGGTAACCACGGAGAGCGACTCGTCTGGGCCAGGAACCTTGGCGCTGGCGAGTTCGAAATTTTTCAGAACATTCAGAGGGCAAGCGGAGACCTCCTGCAGGGTAGCGCAGTATTACCTGCAATGGGTGACAAGGAAGAACGTGTGCTTTTGTCCTGGCATGCTGCAGGAGAGGGCATCCAATCGATCGCTGTTCCGATACAGGCGCGACACGAGGAATGGGTATGGAGCGAGTTCAACCCCCTTTCATTGGATGAGGCCGTCTCTGTCGCAGACTTGGACGCGGATCATAATTCGGATGTTATTCTCGGAACTGCCATATTGTATGGAAGTGGGCTTGGTGACTGGGAAGCCGTCTGGATTGACGAAAAGGGCCTAAAACCTGACCGTCATGTGGTTTCGGATTTGAACAGTGACGGCCTCCCGGACATTGTCGTGGGGTTTGAAGCTGTAAGTGAGACCGGTGATTTGGTCTGGTACCAGCAATTGCCTCAGAAGGGCGACTGGGAAAAACACTTGATTGCACGATTAACAGGGCCAATGAGTCTTGGCGTAGCGGATATGGATGACGATGGCGATCCGGATGTGATCGTGGGGGAGCATGACCTCCGGAATCCGGAGCGAGCGAGGCTCCTGTGGCTTGAAAATCGGAACAATGGAGAATCGTGGTTGCCGAGATTGATACACCAGGGTGACGAACATCACGATGGCGCATTAGTAGTGGATTTGGATGACGACGGCGATAAAGACGTTGTTTCGATTGGTTGGGGGCATCACAAAGTGATTGTTTACGAAAGCGTCAATGCTACTGGAGTTGCCTCTGACTAGCGCCTGAACTCTTTAAGAATGTATCGAACCTGATGCCACTCTTCGGTTTTCTTCAGGAGTAGTATGGCTGCGCAAATTGCGGCGAGTGCCGATGTGATAATGAATAAACACCCACGAATAGCCAATTCCCAGAATCCTTGAATCTCTCCGAGATGCATAACCATCATCAGGCCCGTACCTGCGGTCGATCCCAATGCTCCGGGTATTATTAGGAATAGGAGCTTCGTTTGGCTGAATCCAGTCCAGTGGTTAAGAAGCACCAGTAGTGCGATAGTGGTTGCTATCGCCAGCCCTCCGCGAATCCAAGCCATGTTTGTCAAAGAGCCTGTCGCAAAGACAAGCAAGATAATGATAATGATGGCTGTCGAAATCAGATCGAATGTAAACAGTGCCCGCACCCGCCCAAGCGCAATTATGGCATCGCTGATCAGAGCGAAAAGACAAAATGTCAGGAAAAAGAGTGCGAACGGTCGCAACAGGTGGCTGTACGCCGCCCATTGTTCGCCGAGAAGAGTCAGCACAATTAGGTCGGGGTACAGCATCAGAAAGGTTGTGAGTGGCGTGAGGACGGTCACCATGATTGCCAGGCTGAATCTCACCCGGTAGGCCAGTGAGTCAGGATCGTCCTTTACCCGGGCAATCGACGCCAGAAGAGGCTCGCTCATTGGAATGATTGCAGACAAGGCTGGTAACAAGCTGATTTCACGGACCAGATTGTATCCTCCGAGCGCAGAGGTGCTGAAGTGCTTGGAAACAATCAGGTTGTCGACTTGCGAACGTGTAAACCCGACAATGCCCCGCAGCAAAAGCCACTGTGAAAAACTCCATTGTTCACGCGCATTCTCAAGGCTCCATTTGGGCCGGTATGGATGAACCCTATAAGAACCGATGGCAAACACGGCTGCAGAAAGCAGGCTTCCCAGAACGATTGCCCAATAACTCTGGTATAGCCAGGCGATGGTGATCACGGCAATAAACGATAGTCCCTTTTGCCAGAGGGTAAGTCGAAACAGAGGGCGGTAATCTATCTCTCTGACGGCTTGCATCATTCCAGGAGTGCGAAGAGCTCGGAGGGGAAGGGCAAGGGTCGCTATGGTCAGGGCAAGGGCCAATTCCGGTGTTTCGAAAAAAGCAGATAAGAGCGGCGCCGAACAAATGACGGCGAGAGCAACTAAAGACTTGATCAGAATGTCCATTGTCCAGGCAGTATTAAGATCGCTGTCGCGAAGTATTTCTTTCTGGACAATGTATTGTTGGTTCCCAATCTCCGCCAGCAGCTCAAAAAACTGGAGGACGATGGTGATCAACGCAATGATCCCGAAATCATCAGGCGTCAATATTCGAGCGAGGATCAGCGTACTGATGATGCCCAGTCCGCGCTGAACGACCTGCATACCGAGCAGCAACGCAGCACTTTTGATGACTTTCAGGCTGGCGGACATAAAGGTTATTCAATCTGGTAGAGGGTTTGGCGTTTACTATAGGCACAAAAAAAGCCAGCGCAAGCTGGCTTTTTTCTGCCTGAAAACTGGGAGTAATCAGGCCTTACGGCGGCGGGCAGCGCCCAGACCGGCGAGACCAAGACCCAACAGGGCAAGTGTGCCAGGCTCGGGAACAGCTTCGGTTACTACAGAGAGAACTGACTTGCCTACGTAGAAGTCACCGCTAAGAGACTTAACCGTAACGTCGAGGTAGCCATCAGCATTCAGTGCACCCAGAGCTTCCGCTTCGAGGTTGCTGCCGAAATCAGCTGTGCCAAACTGGATGGTCCCGGTGTCAAAATCGAAATCTTCGATTTGAAACAGGATGGTTTCGAACAGGGAGAACCAGCCGTCACGATCGTCTGCGACGTCGATTTCCAGGGTGCCACTTACTGCGCTGCCCAATACGAATCCATCATCGTTAATATTGTGGGTGTAGGAGTGGCTGTCCCACATATTCAATTTCACTGCCTGGTTAACCGTGTCAGTGATCATGCCTGCCTGCGCGGTCGCAAAAGTCATGAATACGCCCGCAGCGACTCCTCCAATAAATTTGTTCATAGCATCACCTTCCTGTGTTTAGTGTCGTGTTGCAGTAGATAACAAAGCAATGGTGAGGCCAACATGAGTAAAGCTATATAAAACAGTAAGTAAGAGATTCCTTAGTGAGACAGTAGCCGGTCAGGTGTAAAACGGGTCGACAGGCCAGAATTGGATTCAGATATCAGTCTTGGCCTCAAAGGCAGCGATGCGGTCCAAAGCCTCTTCACAGGTTGAGGTTTTGCACGCGGCCTGCAGGGAAATCAGTGCAAACCGCGTTCTTCCACTGTAGATTGCTGGCAGTTGTAATAACTTGGCTTTGACGTAGGTATCTGTGCGGTAGGCGCCAATAGCGTAAATATGTGAGACAACTACCCTCTGAGGTGTGCTGATGCGCCTCCATATTTCCTTGCCTGGAGCTGGTGTCGCTTCCCTGAACCACATATCGCGATCCACGAGTGGGGGTAAGTAAGGGACGATCTTTTCCTCCGGAGAATGACGTTGGATCTGTGCCAGGGATACGTAAACCTCCGTGCCTTCCTCCATGAAGAATCTTTGTTCAAGTTGATCAGGCACCTGGAGAGATAAGGGAAGAGCGGGCGCACTTATCTCGCGTAAGTCAGCGCCTGTGATCGAGAGTGGAGATTCCTCTATCTCCCTCGACTGAACCATGAAAACCGCTCCTGACCCGGCTACCAGCGCGAACAAAATAAAACCAGAAGCGGAGTAGCTGATCACGTGATCATTACCGAACTGTAAAGTTTTTCGGCGCCTGACCGGAGCCAGAGCAAGCGCTGGCAGAATAAAGGCTGCGAACACGATCCAGCCGAACATCTCGTGTTCACGAACCAGGGAACTTTCCATATTTGTCCAGTCAGCTATTAGCACCAATGCAATGATACGGACCCAGTTAATAACCAGCGCCAAGACAATTGAGCAGGACATTATCATTGCCCAGCCTCGCCACCGATAGTCGTTCAGGATTGCCGTGAATGCTCCAAGCACCATTGCAATCGCGAGGAAGCCGATGCCTGAACAGCCATCTGCAATAACGAGTCTGCCGTAGGCGAGCGTAATGTTGCTGCCTTCAATCAGTGCGGTTATTCCCATGGCGCTGACTGCGCCCCCGACGACGACGGTGGCCACGTTCACCAGTATCGGAATGAGGTCAGCCCATATAGGCAGCGATAGGCTGAGCAGGAGCAGGTATGGGATGAGCTTCAGCGCGCCCCCGAGCCCTAGTAGGGTCCACGCGATTGCAAAAAGGCTGACTGGCAAGGTGAGATAGGCCAGCGTATCGATACGAACCAGTTCAAGTGCTGCCCACGCGGAAGTGACAAGAATGAGCAGTATTCCCCCAACAAGACGACTACAGAGCCCTTTTTCAGACCAGCGTGAGCTGCTATCCAGAGGTGGGTGGACAATAAGGAGGGCCAGATAGGCAATAGCTGTGGGTAGGCCGTGTGACATGGTCTGTTCCCACTTAAGCCAGATTTCAGCGAGCCTGGCCCATGAGGGATAGAAAATCACAACGGATGCGAGGGTGGCCAAGAGAAAAGGCCAAGCACGAGAAAGCCGGGGAACCAAAGTCATCCGTAACCTGAGAATCCTGTTATTGATTTACTGCAAAGAGTATCGCCTTATTCTTTTCTCGTCATTAGGTCTGGCCAGCAAAAACCCCACCGCGTGCACGGTGGGGTTTCTGGATAACGCTAGCGGGCCTTAGGCTTTGCGGCGCCGAACGACACCGAGGCCGAAAAGGCCGATCCCAAGAAGCGCAAGCGTTCCGGGTTCTGGAACCGGGACGATGTCCTCCACGTAGACCAGCATGTCGTTGTAGTCCATGTCTGATCCGTCCTCGAAACCAAGGATGTAGTCATCACTTTCCCAAAGTACGCATTTCTCAGGAGTATCTTCACTGCAGCCGTAGGTTATTTCGCTGCCTAGATTGATCCGCTGCCCCTTGCCCTGAATTGCAACAAATCGCTCAACGCCACCATTACGTTCGGCATCGGAATAGATTACCGGGGCGCCACCGCGACCCAGGTAGAAACCGAATTCCTCGCTGGCAAAGGTACCCTTTTTCTGATTGTTGACGTAAACGCTGTAGCTACCACCCGAGATGTCGAAACTGACTTGGGCGCGGTTGGCGTTGTCAGTTACGGGCCCGTTAAAGCCGCCACTGGTTGTAAAGCTGCCTTCGTCCGCACCGTTAAACAACTCGACGTAGTCGTCGCCGTTGTAGATGCCGAAAGACTGTTTGGACAGCATAGACGTGATTTCAATCAGAAAGGTTGCTGTGCTGTTGCTTCCGTCCGGGGAAGAGGTAAAAAATGGTTCGGTGCTTACATCATTGTTTTTGGTATCGCCGAGCACATTAACGCTGCTTCCCGAGACAATGAGATTGTCGTTGATAATCTCACTGAGATTCGCCTCAGAACCGTTGTTAATGAATGCTGCTTGAGCAGACATGGCGCTCAGACACGCTACAGCTAAAGTCGTTCTGGCCAATTTCATTGTACTGATACTCCGTCAAGGTGTAGTGCGTTCCGTGCAACCCGGCTATCTCAGAGAGATCCGTGGCTTTCCGTCCCCCTCTCGCGAGAGGTTTGGCGGCGGGGAAATGTCCCCACGTCGTCTGTTAAACAACATCCGTGCCAGAACGGAAAAACATATATAAAACAGTTGAGTGAAGAAGCCGTCAGATTGGTTGTGTAAAGCGGCTATGCATGAGATGTAAAAAAACCAGACACGCTTTCGAGTCTGGTTTCTTATCGATACGACATAGACAGTTAAGGCTATAATGCCCTGCGAATCTCGTCGAGGTGCTTTTTGAATTCTTCGTTATCCGGGGCCATTGCGAGCGCTCGTTGTAGTTGATCCATTGCTGCACGGTGTTGGCCATCGAGATGAAGAATCCAGCCATAGGTATCGAGAATCGCCGGGTTCTCAGGCTCAATCTCGGCAGCGCGAGCTGCGAATTCAAGTGCACGAGGGGTGTCTGTATCCCTTAATGCCCAGGCAAGATTGTTCAAAGCCGTTGTGTGGAGCGGATCCCGCTGTAAAACCTTTTGATAGTGATTTGCGGCCGCCATGATGTTGCCTTCGGTCATCAATTGATTCCCGCGGGAAAGGTTGGCCGGAACGCTATCAGGGACGAGATCAACCCATTTTGCTGTAAGTTCGTCGGTCTTCTCTTGCGCGACCTGGTTGGACAGCTGAACGAGCGCGGGAAGGACGGCAGGATCACCGCTCTCACTCCAAAATTTATAGAGGGTCTGAAAAGCTTCTTCAGCGCGATTATCAGCCTGTAGGATGGCGGCGCGTGCAGTGGTCACCGGGGCCGTTGCTCCGAAAACCTGCTCGACTTCCAATACCGCAGACTCAGCTGCCTCGATATTACCCTGTTGGGTGCGGATTCGTGCTGGTAACAGAGCAAACCCCTGATTTTCAGGGTTCAGTGCAAAAGCCTGCTGAGCCTTGTTGACCGCATCATCCCATTGTTCTGAGAGTGTTAGTTTCTGTGCTTCGGCAGCAAGCAGGTTGGCTTCAGCGGTCTTGAGAGACGCTGACTCTATTCCCTTGCCGACTTCTGCTAGCCGGGAACGGGCTGTCTCCAGTTCATCTTCGGATATCAGCCAAAGAATCTCTGTTGCGGCCAGAGCATCTGCCAATTCGGGTTCAGCCTGACTGACAGACTTGGTCCAGTCTTCAACGGCGGACTCGTTCTGATGGTTGGCGGCATGAAGCCGGGCAGCCCTGAACAACAACGGTAGTTTTGGCTCGGTTTGTTTGGCAGCTGCGACAAAGCTGTTGACGGCTTTGGCTGGTTGACCCGCCTCCTGGTATAGCTGGGCTAGCGTGATGTTTACTTCAATGCTCTCAGGGTTGGTGTCACGGAGGCCTTCCAACTTCTTGATTGCCTCTTCGGTATCACCAGTTCCTGCTAATGAAATCGCTGCAAGAAGCTGCGCAGAGCGGTTCTCGGGGTAGCCGTTCTCCAGAGACTGTTGCAACTCTCTAAGCTCCCCGGTTTGGCCCTCTCGGATAAGTAAACGCACGTAGGCCGCTGTGGTGGGCCAGTCGTCCGGTTTGTTTGCAAAGGCAATCCGAAGTTGTCCCAGAGCTTGCTCGGGCATCCCTTGGCCTTCGTAATAGTTGGCTAGGGCCAGTCGAAGACGAACGTTCTCGGGATTGAGGCTTAGGGCCCGGCTCAGACTGGCAACGCCCTCGGACTTCGTGTCTTCGAGACTCAGCGCCACCATGCCATGCATAGCCAGCAGCTCCGTGTCGTCGGGGCGGGCCTCAATTGCTCGAGCCAGCGTTGCATAGGCTTCCCGGCGCTCACCCTTGTCGATTCGAGCCATTGTTGTAAGCCGAATGAAGCGGGTGGGAGACGTTTCCGGATCAATATTCTGAGAAAGCAGATCCAGGCCCTCTTGAAGCCTGCCTTGTTGCAGATTTAGCGCGCCAAGGGTAAGAGCGATGCGTTCGTTATCCGGGTTTAACTGGAGCAGGTCCTGGAGGGTCTCAGAGGCCTCGTCGAAGCGACCTTCTTTAATCGCAGAAATCGCTGACTTTGCCTGATTCTCAAGATCGGAATCGGTATTTTCTGCAAGAACCCGGTTATAAACCTGTGCTTCGGTAACACGGCCCTGTTCCGTGAGCACTCGGGAAAGCAATGTCAGTGTTTGTCTTCGCACTGGCAGAAAAAAGTCAGAGTTGGGGAGAGCGCCCACAGCTGCCGTTAGCGCCTCCACAGCCGGCTCAAGGCGGTTCAGCGTGTAAAGTGCGCG
Organism: Marinobacter adhaerens HP15; assembly: GCF_000166295.1. Taxonomy (NCBI): domain Bacteria; kingdom Pseudomonadati; phylum Pseudomonadota; class Gammaproteobacteria; order Pseudomonadales; family Marinobacteraceae; genus Marinobacter; species Marinobacter adhaerens. Next base: position 1,998,671 of record NC_017506.1, on the reverse strand, counting down.
CCCCTTTAACATCAAGACCTCGGAGCTTTCAGGGTATTCTGCGAGATAGGAGTCAGCCTCGGATACTGCTTTCTGAGGATTGTTCAGATGCAGGTAGGTTTTCAGGATCCCGGCAGTCGCCTTTTCCACTTGCCACCCCTCAGCAAGTGCCTTTTCGAATTGCTCAATGGCTGCCTGATAGTCGCCGGCGAGTCTCAGCGCGCCGCCTTGAACAACGGCGCCTCGACCTTTTTCCTCTGGGGTTTCAAGGTCGGCCAGTGCCAATGTTTCACGCGCAGATAAGTGTTTGCCTTGCCCAATGTAGGACTCTGCTAAGGGAAGCGCGATCTCGCCGGGCTGTTGATCCAGTCGCGGACCCAGGAGTGTCTCGACTTCTGGATAGGCACCCACACGAAGATAGAGATCAGAAAGGCGTAGAATGTAGTCTAGATTTTCCGGTTCCTGCTGGATGGCGTTTTTTATTTCCAGCATGGCGGATCTGTACTGCCCTTGCTCTGCGTAGGTCTCACTTCGATTAATGTGAGTGAGCCCTTCGGGCTCTGTTGAACCCCCGCCGCATCCGGCTAAAACCAGCGCTGCCACAAGGCTGGTGCCGATATACAGACCCTTGCAAAAGGTAATCACGCGCCCATGGTGGCGGTGTCGCTTGAACATGGGCAATGTAGTTACGTTGTTCATAGTAGTCCTGCCTGGCTCTTTAGCTCTCTGGTGAAGCTTCGGAGGTTTCGATGTTGTACTTATCGGTAAGGCTATAAATGGTGGGGCGTGTTATGCCAAGTAATCGGGCCGCCCTCGCCATATTGAATCCGCTGACCTGAAGTGCTTGGTTAAGCGCACGCCGCTCTGCGGTTTCTCGAATCTGGCGAAGGTTCAGGCATTTCTCATCTTGCGTTGATGTAGCTTGAAGGGACAGGTCTTCGGCAGTGACTCTTTTACCTTCGGCCATTATGATCGCGCGCTTGACCTTGTTGATCATCTCCCGCACATTCCCGGGCCAAGGATAGTTATTGACGGCGCTTATGGCGTCCTCGGCGAAGGACAGGTTGGGGCGGTCGAGCTCTTTCCCGATACTTTTCAGGAGTGATTGGGCGAGAACCAGGGCATCGCCATCACGATCCCTCAGAGCAGGGACGTCAAGCGTGATTTCGCTAATGCGGTAGTACAGATCCTCCCGGAATTCGCCGCCTTCAATAAGCTGGTTCAGATTCCGGTGGGTCGCACATATAACCCGTACATCAACTGAAATTGGTTCGATCGCACCAACGCGATCAATCATCCGTTCCTGAAGAAATCTGAGCAATTTTGCCTGCAGCGCGAAAGGCATGTCCCCTATCTCGTCAAGAAAAAGCGTGCCACCGTTGGCAGACTCTATTTTGCCCTTTTTGTTCTGTGTTGCGCCGGTAAAAGCGCCTTTTTCGTAGCCGAATAGCTCGCTTTCCAAGAGGGCTTCAGGTATTGCTGCGCAATTAATGGCCGCGAAGGGCTTTGAGGCTCGAGGGCTGAGATCATGCAGTGCCCGAGCGAGCAGCTCCTTGCCGGTTCCGGTTTCACCGTTTATGAGTGTAGTAACGTCAGTCGGCGCGATTTTCTCTAGCGTCCGGCAAACCTGAAGCATTTGCGGGCTGGCTGCGACAATACCTTTGATATTGGTGGCGTTCTGCTGGTTCGCCAGTTCGCGATTCTCGCGCTCAAGTTCATAAAGCCGAAAAGCTCGGTCTACGACAAAGGTCAGGATGTCTGCATCCAGAGGCTTTTGGTAAAAGTCTGATGCGCCCATTCCAATGGCCTTGACAGCATTCTCCTTGTCTTCGCGACCGGTAACAACGATGATTTTTGTTAGTGGCGCGAGCCTGAGAATTTCTTCCAGAAGACTGAATCCCTCAGAGGCTCCTCCTGGGTCAGGGGGGAGGCCTAGATCCAAGGTCACTACATTGGGCTCTTCTCGTCGCAGGAGTGCCAATGCGGATTCACGATCCGACGCTAGGCTTACTTCCAGATCATCGCTGAAGCACCAGCGCATTTGGCTCTGGAGCCCCGGGTCGTCTTCTACGATCAAGAGTCGTCTAGTCACAACAGCATCAAATCCTTTTTTGGAGTTTCCCTTGTAAAGATTCTTAACCGAACGTTGACACTTTGCAATGCTCGATGGAATTTATTGAAGTGGACGCCGACTAATTGACGCTCTCCTTTGAGTGGTCCGCGTCATGATCTGGTCGATATGTTTGTTCAGTCAGTTGTACCGCCTTTTCGAATGCAAGGGGGATTCGCACAGAGAAACATGACCCAACCCCGGGCTCGCTTGTAACATCGATACTTCCCCCAATTTTCCGTATGTATTCCCTAGCCTGATAAGCGCCAATACCCATGCCCGTCAGACCTTTGGTGCTTTCAAAAGGTTTGAATAATTGGTCACTGATGAATTCTTCTGTCATTCCTGAGCCTGTGTCTTGAATGAACAGAACTACGGAGCCTTTGGATGTCTTGATTGTAAGAGTGATTTCCCCTGTCTGCGGTGTCGCGTCCTGTGCGTTCTGAATCAGATGGCCCAGTACGCTGCGGAGATGCTCAGTATCAGCTTTAATGATCGCTTCTGGTGGAGAGCCGACAACATGCGGCGCTGGCGTCCGATGCTGATAATGCGTCACCAAGTGCTGAACCAAATGTGTCAGGTTGATCGGTTCAAGATTGACCTTTTCTTCTGTATGAGGTTTGCGAATGTGATCTACCAGATTCGACATTTTCCTCACAGCGTGTTCAGTTGTATTGATCATATCGTCAATGAATGCAGGGTTATTGCGATGCTTTGGCGCATTTTTCACCAGCAGTGACAACTGGGCAATCACGGTTTTCAGGTCATGAACCATAAAAGAGGACGCCTTGCTTACGGCTTCAAACTGCATCGCACGGGATAATCTGTATTGAGCATCGGCTTGGGCGAGCAGGTTGCAGGTCTGCCGAGCCACGACCTTAATGAGGTCAAAGTTTTCCCAATTGAGCTCTACGCGGGCGTATGGGTTGCCGACAAGAGCCATCCCATAGAGCTCATTGCCCAAATAAAGAGGAATGATCAGCCAGCAGTCAGGAGTTTTTGCTATTGCGTCAGGAATTTCCAAAAGGTTGTAGCTGACCGGATCTGCCTTGTATTCATGTAAGTCGACAATCCACTCACGGTCCCGAAAAAAGCGAACCAGCTCGGAGTTGCCCTCGATCATGGTGTATTTGGGTGTCGAAAGATTGACCGAAGCTTTGAGAACGTAAGCATCCTGCTCGCCAATGAGCCAAATCGCACCCGCGTTACTCTCAACTAGTCCCGCGAGAATCCTTATGACGCGCTGGGGTAGAGGAGGGTCGTCACTGAGGTCGGCAAGCTCCCGCGTCATTTTCAGCCATTCTTCGCGGTAGTCGTATTTGTAGTCAAAAAAGTTTTGGCTGATCAATACCATCAGTTTGGAACGGATGCGCCTCGAGAGAAGGAGCGTAGTCAGGAAAACAAGCGAAATCGTGAAAAATAGAACCTGAAGCGCGTCGCCCCATTGCCCACCCAGGGTTCGAACATAATAGCCACCGAGGGCAAGAAACAGCAGATAGCCACCGGCAAATATCAGTGTTCCACCATGAAAAACTGCCGAGCGGGACAAGTGAAAATCAACGGGCTGCCTGCGGGTGTTGATAACATTGACCGCGAATAGCGGTGTCAGTAGAGCATTTACAAAACCGCGAGCGTTCCAGAACGATTCCGCAACATGCCCAAAGAGGAGGGCATCGGAATACATAAAGAAATCGAAGGCGAAGATAGTCCCCGCGCCAATGCACATGTATTTTATACTTGATCTTCCGAAACTGGGGGAATTGCGCCAGATTTGCTCGATGAGAGACAGGCCTAGCAGGGAAAGTCCGATTTGGCCGAGAAGTTTGATTTTCCCGCTAGCCATGGCCATATCAGTGAAATTTTCGATGAGCCCGATTCCGAGCAGAACCAAAAGTAGCACGCCCGCGCTTGCGCCCAGAATCTGCTTTACTTTGCCGGTGAGCTTATTCTCCCTCAGTCCGTCTTTCAGCAACGCAAAGAGCAGGTAAATCCAGGCGGCATCCCGAAGCAATTCAATCAAATATCTCAGGTTAAAGCCCGGATAGCCCCAAATGCTCTGACTTACGAGCGAACACGCCCAAACGGCCGTAACGGTTGAGGCAAGCGCAAGAGCGCGGTCGACTCCGCGACGAAGGTATCGTGCCGCCACCAAAATCGCCAGAAGTCCGAACGTAATCGCCGCCAGCGAGTAGCTGAGTACGTCCATGTTGCTGAACATGCCAGAGTGCCTCGTGAAGAAGTCCTTTCCAAAGAATAGCTCTGTTTAGTTCCCAGCGTAACTTATGTAGCCGCTGTGGACCTAAACCGGCCTCTTGTTCTCCCGATAAAACCGGAAAATCTCCTTTAGCGGCCGCTTCGGCTCAAATCCGAACTCATTAACAAACGCCCGCCCATCAATCACCACCGGGTACTTGAAGAACGCCATCAGATAGGACGGAAAGCTCTTCAGTTTCAAGGTGCCGAGTATCATCTTCGGAACCATCGGTGGAATGGAAGGCACCTGGATTCGCTTGCAGCCACATAGCTTTAGTGCGTGCTGGTAAGCCACCCAGTCCTGCGGCGCGACGTTGAACACGCCACGTGTCGGTTTTTTATACGCCAGCACAATGGCGTCGGCCATGTCATCGATATGGATAAACTGCATCATGGGCGAAAAGCCCGCCAGCACCGGAGCCCGTTCGCTGCCCAGCAGGGTGCTTATGGTGTTGCGCACGCCCGGCCCGACGATATTGCAGGGTCGCAGAATGGTGATGTTCAGTTCCGGGTAGCGCCACAGATAGATGTTGGCCAGGTTCTCCAGTTCCACGGAGTCAATCAGGTCGGCGCTGAGCCCTGCGCTCTTGAGCGGTGCCGCTTCGTCGATAAGTGCTGGGTTGTAGGCCACCGCTCCGTAGACATGGAACGTTGAAAGCACGACCACTCGTTTGATGCCGTACTTGTGGCTCAGGTCCAGAAGCTTCTGGGTGCCGAGCACGTTGGCGTTGTAGCGCCGCATGCGGGTGAGCTGGCTGGACATAATCCGGCCCATGTGGATCACGCCATCAAACTCATAGCGCCGGAACAGATCCTCGAACACCCTCTTGTTGAAATCGATGCAGTAGCTGGGGATGTCGTCGCCCAGGTAGACCTGTTCGCGGAAATCCACGGCGACCAGGTCGCAGGTATCCCGAAGCTGTTCGATAACTTTCTGGGCGAGGGCGCCGGCGGCACCGGTGATCAGAATGTGCGGTCTGCGTTGTTCGCTCATCAGAAAAGCCTTTTCCTTTCGCTCAGTCCCTTGTCGATCAGCCGGCTGATTTCCGCCTTGACCTTCTCTACGCGTTCTGTGACCTGTTCTTCGGGAATTTCAAGGTCGTCGAAGTACATCGGGGCTCCGAAGTTCAGGTGAACTTTTGCCGGCAGCACCACGGGCATGGCGACCGGGGCATAGGGAATGCCCAGGGCTTTTGCCAGGGGCTTTATGTTGGCGATGGCCGGGATGGTTTCCTCGCAACCCACCACGCCAACGGGCACGATCGGCGCCTTGTACTTCATGGCCAGGTGCATGAAGCCGTTGCCAAACCGTTTGAGCTGGTAGCGGTCGTGGTAAAGCTTGCCCGAACCTCGAATGCCCTCGGGGAAAACAATCACGGCTTCGTTATTCGCGAGCATCTTGGCGCAGTTGACCGGGTCTCCAAGTACAGCGCCAACTTCATTCAGCAAATTGCCCAGCCAGGGCACGGTTGGAAAAAAGCGTTCAATCATGGCCCTTGGAATGCGGGCATCTTTTTCCCGGGAGGCAAGGGCATAGCCAATCAGCAAGCCGTCGATAGGGAGCTGGCCACTGTGATTGGCAATAATGAGGACCGGCCCCTCGGCGGGAATGTTTTCCACCCCGTGCGCCTGTACCCGGAAGTACTTTTCGTAAATCTGTTTGGTGAGCGAAAGCCCGTACTTCATGGCTTCGTTGTTATAGCCCCATGGGTCGTAGCCCAGGCTCCCGATGGGTTTGCGGATGCGGTTGATATGTTGATCCAGTTCCGCGGGAACGAGTCGGGATTTCAGAAACGATGCCAGGCTCATGATTTCCTTCCAATGAATACGCCTAATGTGTGGCTTTGCCCGTTATTAAGCACCCGATAATCGCTGGCTGCATTGGCGGTTTCGACGCACAGCATGGACTGCCAGGCCGTATCGGGAAAATCCGATAGCTTGGCCGCCTTGGCCGGACCGGGGTTCCAGACCACAGTTGAGTCACTTCCTACGGCCGAGAGCTTGCGGCCAGTTCGGGGTGTCACGATCGTCAGGGTTTCGCCGCTCTCATAGATGCGGTCCGTTTCGCCGTCGAAATACACAGGGCCTTCCTGGTTGCGGTATTCCCAGTTATCCAGGGTGTCGATGTACTGGCTGTTTCCGAGACCCAGCACACGAGTCCGGGTTATGTCGCTGGTCGGCAAATAAGTATGGAGCGCCTGGGTAAAGGCCAGCGGATCGTTCCCCAGGTTCGTGGTCGTCAAAGCCAGTTGGCATCCGCGGATGGAGAAGCTGAAGGTGAGCAGGGCGAGCGCATGCCCGATCCAGACATCACTGAAATCTTCATTGGCATCCAGGGACAGGCTGATTTCCACTTCGTGGGCGTTCTCCCGGACATCTTCCAGTTTCCAGAGCGCGGTACGGGCAAACCCGTGGGCTTGGTCGGTCTGGATGCGTTTCCGCACTTCCGGCGCGTTGCGGGCCGGATCGCCAAACCAGGGCCAGCACACGGGGATGCCGCCGCGGATGGCTCGACCGGGTTCGTACCGGGCCGCTGGGCTCATCCAGAGCCAGTCAGATTCATCCTGAGGTTTGAAGCTTGCCAGGTGAGCGCCCTGAATAAACACGGTGGCCTGGAATAAAGGATGGTGGACCTCGAGAGCTTCCAGTTGCCCGATTGTTTTCCAGCGCGTGAAGGACCACTGGCCCGGCGAAAGTGAGAGCGGTGGCCTGTTACTGCTTTCTGACATGGTTAGCTACTGAGTGAAACCGGTTAAGTGTATTTGCCTACACAGAGAGTAAATTAAAACTGCCGCTGCGGCGACAATTGCGCCTAAAATACGCTCAAATTCAGTACGAGGCCTGCCGATGGAAACGCCGGTAATCATTCCGATCCATGATCCCCTTATCTCACCTTTGCACAGCGCCCAGGATGCGGTGGCGGGCAGTGATGTCCAGTCGATGGATCTCACGCCGGAGCAACAGGAGCCGGTGTCTGAGGACTGGCTGGATGAACTGGCTTCAGGGCTGAGCGAGCACGGCTGGATGTCGCTGGATGTGAGGTCGCGGCTGGGCGCCAACCTATTGGCGGCGCTGAAACAGGAAGTGCAGATTCTGGATCGTACCGATGCCATGAAAAAAGCTGGCATCGGGCGCGGGAGTGATCTGGTGCGAGACCGGTCGGTGCGGCGCGACAAGATTGCCTGGCTGCAAGGCATTACAGCTCCTCAGGCCGCGCTGTTCGAGTTTTTCGAGTCCATTCGCCAGGGTCTGAATCAAAGGCTGTTTCTCGGGCTGAAGCGATTCGAGACTCATTATGCTACGTACCATTCAGGTGATTTCTATAAACAGCATCTGGACAGCTTTAAGGGCAGGGCATCCCGGGTGGTGAGTCTGGTGCTTTATCTGAATGAAGATTGGCAGGCAGCCGACGGTGGCGCGCTTCAGGTTTTCAACCGGGACAACGATCAGGAAGTGTGCGGAACCGTGTTGCCCGAGGCAGGACGAATGGCCTTGTTCATGAGCGAGGAAATTCCTCACGAGGTGTTACCGGCAAACCGCACTCGCTACAGTCTGGCCTGCTGGTTCCGACAGGATGAAGTGCCGCTGCCTTTACAAGGATGATGCTGACGGGCGTGCTGATTTGTCATTGTAGTGTGCAAACCCTTTTGCTAATATGCGCGCCGCTTTCGGGGAATTGTCCCGGAACGCCGTTATGGTGGCTCCATTGGTGCCTCCGCAACATGAAACCGTGAACCCGGTCAGGCCCGGAAGGGAGCAGCCGCAGCGGTGGAATTGTGTGCCGGGGTGTCGCTGATGGAGTCACCCCCAGTTTCCTCTCCTCTCCTGTTTTTCTTCTGATTATCCTTGATAGCCATGAACTTGTGAGCGCGCTTCCGGAATCAAGTCTGCTTCTTCTGGATCTTTGTCCGTGCTAAGGTTAAAGCCGTTTTTCACTGCAGTTGGCGGAACATGAGCTACCAGGTACTTGCCCGTAAATGGCGCCCACGCACTTTTGAGGATATGGTGGGCCAGGAACACGTGCTCCAGGCGTTAATTCACGCCCTGGAAAGCCAGCGTCTTCATCATGCTTATCTGTTCACGGGGACCCGTGGGGTAGGCAAGACCACCATTGGGCGTCTGCTTGCACGCTGCCTCAACTGCGAAACCGGCGTAACCCCGAACCCCTGTGGTGAATGCTCGAGCTGCCAGGAGATTCAGGAAGGCCGGTTTGTGGATCTGATTGAAATCGACGCCGCGTCCCGGACCGGCGTTGATGATATGCGTGAGCTGACGGATAACGTCCAGTATGCGCCCACGCGTGGCCGCTACAAAGTGTACCTCATTGACGAGGTGCACATGCTGACGAACCAATCGTTCAACGCTTTCCTGAAGACCCTTGAAGAACCGCCGGAACACGTCAAGTTCCTGCTGGCAACGACCGATCCCCAGAAACTGCCGGTCACAGTGCTCTCACGGTGCCTGCAGTTTAATCTCAAACGCATGACGCCGGAGCACATCGCAGGCCATCTGCGTCATGTACTGGGTGCCGAGGAAATTCCATTTGAGGAACCGGCCCTGTGGCTCCTGGCCCGGGCTGCGGACGGCAGTATGCGCGATGCCTTGAGCCTCACCGATCAGGCTATCGCCTTTGGCAACCAGAAGCTGTCCGCCAGTGATGTCAGTAATATGCTGGGGACCATTGATCAGCGGGATATTGAACGCATTGTGAATGCACTCGTTGAAGGCGACGGCCCGGCCTTGCTGGCGGAAATCAGCCGGATTTCGGACTTTGCACCGGATTACAGTGTGATCCTCGCCGATCTGCTATCGCTCTTTCACCGGGTGACCATGGAACAGGTGGTTCCGGGCAGTGCCGATAACGCCCTCGGCGATGCCGAGCAGGTCCAGGCGCTGGCTCGCAAGCTCAGTGCCGAGGATGCCCAGCTTTTTTACCAGTCTGCGCTGATTGGGAGGAAAGACCTTACCATTACGCCGGATGCCCGGATGGGTTTCGAAATGACCCTGCTCCGGATGCTTGCCTTCCGCCCCGGGGCTGACCGGCGAGAGCCGCCGGCCATAAGCTCCGGTGGTCAGTCTGCCGCTTCCGAGCCACGGGATGAGCCCGACCCGGCGCCGACCCCACAGGTAGAGCAAAAACAGCCGGAACCGCAGCCGCAAGGTTCTGAACCGGTAACGGAAATGGCCGCAGAGCCGGCTCAAGAGGCCAGCGAACTCCCTGGACAGCCGGAGCCGGAACCCGAATCCACGCCTGAGCCTGAACCCGAGATGCCGGCCGCTCCACCCGTTGCGGATGAGGATGCATCCTGGCTAGCCAGTCTGGATGCCCAGGCCGAGGCGGCTGGAGAGTATGAAGAAAGCTATCCTTTAAACGACGAAGCTCCTGTTACCGAAGAGCCAGCACCTGCAGTTAGCGCGGAGCCAGTTGAGCAGGCGGCCCCGGCTCCGGAACCCGCGTTTGTGGAGTCCGATCCAGCGATGGAACCTGCAGTTGAGCAGGCGCCTGAGCCTGAGGGCGAATTCGTCTGGCACCGTGATTTCCGGAGTCTTGGCATTGTGGGCATGCCCGGTAATCTTGCCAGTCACGGCGCCATGTCCCGCGATGGCGATGTGATTACGCTGACCATTGATGAGGGGCACGCCCGGCTGTTGAACAGCAGGCACGAGGAAAAGATTCTGGCTGCCTTGAGAAACCGCTTTGGCGACTCCATTCAGTTACGTACAGAGCAGGGCAATCCCGGGCCAGACACCCCTGCGGCTTATGAGGAACGCCAGAGAAAGGCGCGCCAGGAAGCCGCAGAGGCGTCCATTCACAGGGATCCGGTCGTAAAGTCTATTGTTGAACGATTCGAGGCGCGGGTAGTGGAAGACAGTATCCGGCCGGCAGAGACAAGCAGGAGATAAGCTATGATGAATAATATGGGCGACATGATGAAAAAAGCCCAGAAAATGCAGGAAGAGATGCAGAAGGCTCAGGAAGAAATCGCCAAGGCCGAAGTGACTGGCGAAGCCGGAGCCGGCCTTGTCAAAGTCACCATGAACGGCCGTCACGACGTTCGTAAAGTGGACATAGACTCGTCCCTGATGACTGAGGAAAAAGATATTCTGGAAGACCTTCTGGCCGCTGCGGTGAACGATGCCGTGCGGCGCGTCGAGGAAAACCAGAAAGAGAAAATGTCCGGTATGATGTCCGGCATGGGCCTGCCGCCCGGTTTCAAGATGCCGTTCTGAATTCCATCCTGCAGCCGTTCGAGGACCTTTCATGGCATTCAGCCCGCTGGTTGATGAGCTTGTAGAATCCCTTCGTTGTCTTCCCGGAGTCGGCCAGAAAACGGCCCAGCGCATGGCTTTCCATCTGCTGGAGCGTGGTCGTTCCGGCGGCACCCGACTTTCTGAGGCGCTGAGCCAGGCCATGAGCGGTGTCCGGCGGTGTGAAAGCTGCCAGAACTTTGCTGACACCGAGATCTGCGGGATCTGTGAAAATCCCCAGCGGCGCACGGGCACCCTGTGCGTAGTGGAAAGCCCTTCAGATCTTCTGGCCATTGAGCAGGCGGGTGACTATCGCGGCGGCTATTTCGTCCTGATGGGTCATCTTTCACCGATTGATGGCGTTGGACCGGAGGAAATCGGCATTGAACGTCTGCTGAAGCGGATCCGCGACGAAGGCGTGACTGAGCTGATTCTGGCGACCAACCCGACGGTGGAAGGTGAGGCTACGGCTCACTACATCGCCGATCGCCTTGATGGCCAGGGCATCCTGATAACCCGTCTGGCCCATGGCATACCGGTGGGTGGAGAGCTCGGTTACGTCGATGGCTTTACCCTGACTCACGCATTCCGCGGTCGCAAACCGCTGTCCGATTGAATCTGACCGAATAAACCTACCAGGCACGTTTATGGATATTTCCGCCCAGGCCGCTGTGGCAGTTGACGTTCCCCCGGCTCCGACCAGGATTGACTGGATCCGGGAACCACAAGCACTGGACAAATGGCTGGATCGGGCACCGGGCAAGCCCCTGGCGCTGGACACCGAATTTGAGCGGGTAAACACCTTTTACCCGATACCGGGGTTGGTTCAGTTGGGCCTCGACGGCGAGTTTTGCCTGGTGGACCCTTCCGTTGCCGAGCAGTCCGGACGATTTCGGGAAGTCCTGGCGGACCCGGACACTCCAAAGCTTCTTTACGCCATGAGCGAAGATCTGGAACTTTTTCGCCAGTGGCTGAATCTTCAACCTGCCGGTGTCATTGATCTTCAAATCGGGGCCGCAATGGCCGGAGCAGGGTTCTCCCTGGGTTACGCGAGGCTGGTGGAAACCCTGTTCGGTGAGACTCTGGACAAGTCCGCCACCCGCTCTGACTGGCTGGCGAGACCGCTGAGCGATGCTCAGCAACGCTACGCGATTGACGATATCCGTTTTCTGGAGCCGATGTACCATTGGGTCAGTGCATTACTTCGCGATCGCGGTCTGGAAGCGGCTCTGGTTGAGGAATCGGCGCGCTTTGCCAATGAACTGGCAGGGCAGGAGGATCCCGACAACCATTACCTGAAACTGCGGGCCGGATGGACCCTCTCGGCTCAGCAACAGGGTGTTCTCAAGGAACTGGTGCGCTGGCGTGAGCGGGAGTGCCAGCGGCGGGACCGGCCAAGGAACCGTGTGCTGGCAGATGCACTGTTGATTGCCATCGCGGAAAGGCTGCCGGCGTCCGTGAAGGAACTTTCCAACATTCAGGGAGTACCATCCGGCGCAGTCCGTCGGTACGGCGATACCCTGATTGAACTTGTTAGCCGGGGATCGACCGCGGATAATTCGTCCCTTGAGAGGATTGCGCCACCGTTGTCCCGGGATCAGCAGGGATTCTTTAAACAGTTAAAGCGTCTTTTCAGGAATGCGGCAGAAGATGCTGATATTCCAATGGAATTGTTAGCGCCGAGAAAGCGTTTGGAAAAAGTTGTACAGCAACCGGACCTCGCGCAACACGATTTTTTCCAGGGCTGGCGGGCGCAGATTCTTGCTCCGGTTCGCGCTGATATCGAGGAATTACTGAAGTCATGAAAGAGCGGGAATTTGTCTCTGTTTTCCGGAGCAGCAAAAAGAAGGATACCTACCTTTTTGTTCGGCGCGGACAGAAGTGGGAGGAGCTTCCCGAGAGCCTCCGGGGTATTTTCGGTCAGCCGGTTCATTCCATGGATCTGGTCCTGACGCCCGACCGCAAGCTTGCGAGAACTACCGGAAAGCAGGTTCTGGAAGCCATTGGCGAGAAAGACTTTTTTCTGCAAATGCCGGAAGAGCAGGAAGGGTACGTGGTGGACTTCAAGCGCAGACTGGATCAGCGCAATCCATGATTGCCCAGGTGCCGTTCTGGCAACGTAAGCGCCTGCATGAAATGACGCCTGAAGAATGGGAGTCTCTTTGCGACGGTTGCGGGAAGTGTTGCCTGAACAAACTGGAAGACGAAGACACCGGCGAGGTCTACCACACCGATCTGGTGTGTCGTTATATGAACGAAGAGACCTGCCAGTGCACCGTTTACGAAGAGCGGCTCAAGAAGGTGCCGGGTTGCACGGTACTGACACCCGGTACCGTCAACGACTACCATTGGTTGCCGTACACCTGCGCTTACCGCACCCTGGCTGAAGACCGGCCGCTGGCCGATTGGCATCCCTTGCGAAGCGGGGATCCGGATTCGGTACACGAAGCAGGCGTTTCGATCCGTCACAAGGTGATTTCAGAAGACCGCGTGCCGGAAGAAGACTGGGAAGAACATATCATTCACTGGATCCTGTAATGATTGATACCGATGCACAAATGGCCTATGGGATTTTCTGGGCCGCCTACGCTATAGCCTTTGTCGTGTTCTTTTACATGATGAAGAGCCTGATCCGTTTTCTACCTTTTTATGGAGTGCGGACCCTGATTCTCGCCGCCCTGGTGGCTTTGCTGCTCACGCCGGTTGAATCACCCGATCTGGCCGGTTGGTGGATTCCCGCCTGGCTGTTCGGCGGCTACGAAATGATTCTTGGCGACGCCGACGCTTCAGGTCGGGCCATGTTCAACCTGGGGCTCGCCGGCTTGGTCATGCTGCTGGTCTGGGTGTTGGATCTGGTTCGCTATCGTCTTGTTCGTAAATAGCGCGAAAAAGAAAAAAAGATAAGGATGGATGCCTTGAGAGAGATGACATCGAGATGGTTTGGGCTGGTTGCACTTTGCTTCGTGCTCAGTCTGCCAGCCGGGCTGAATGCCCAGGAGAGCGACGATGTTCAACTGCCGGAGCAGTCGGACGTCCGGATCATAGTCGACATCTCGGGCTCCATGAAAGACACCGATCCGGACAACCTGCGACAGCCCGCCGTGCGTCTGCTGGCCCGGCTTTTGCCAGAGGGGGCCTCCGCGGGTGTCTGGACCTTCGGGCAGTATGTCAACATGCTGGTGCCGCACCGTGAGGTGAACAACGCATGGCGGGAAATGGCCATTCAGCGCTCAGCTCAGATTAACTCGGTCGCACTCAGAACAAACCTTGGCGCGGCTATTGAGACAGCCAGCGATGATTATTTCACAGACGGCGATCTGAGCCGGACCCACTTCATACTGCTGACCGACGGCAAGGTCGATATCTCCGACGATCCTGCAAAGAATACCGCAGAGGAAACTCGCATTCTGGATACGATTGTCGCTGATCTCATCGAAAGGGGCGCTACCTTTCACCCCGTGGCTCTCTCTGAGGCCGCCGATACCGACTTTCTGAAAGCGTTGGCGACAGACTCCGGCGGTCGTTTCCAGGTGGCGGATACAGCAGATGCGCTGAACCTGGCATTTCTTCAGGCATTGAATACCGCGGTCCCACAGGAGCAGATTCCCATTGAGGGCAATGGCTTTACTGTGGACGAGGGCGTTCGTGAGTTTACCGCCCTGATTTTCTGGGGCGAGTCTGAAACCTCTGCCACCCGGGAGCTTGCCCTCGTGCGCCCGGACGATCAGGTCGTTAATCTTTCGGAGTTTCCCGACAACGTCCGGTGGGCCAGGGAAGCCGGTTACGATCTTATTACGGTCAATGAGCCGTTGGCAGGGCAGTGGCGCATTAATGGCGAACTCGGAGAGGGCAGCCGGGTTACCGTCGTTAGCGATCTGAGGATGGTGGTCAATCCTCTACCTCCTTCATTTACATTGCAGGAGCCCCTCAAGCTCCGGGTCGGCTTTTTCGAAGAAGGTGAGAAAATCACTAATCCCGATTTTCTGGGTGTGATTGAGGTCAGCCTCAGTATCACCTCCGAGGATGGCAGAAGTGGAACCAAGGTATTGTCGGGAGAGCAGCCGCCGGAAGACGGCACCTACCGGGATACGGTAAGTCGTTTGCCAGCCGCGGGCCTCTACACCTTTGACGTGGTGGCCGATGGCCAGACCTTCAGCCGCAAGTTCAGCGCCACCGTCGGGTTTACGATGCCTGAAGGGGTTGAACCGGCTGAATCGCCGGAGCCGCAGGTGACAGAACCGGCGCTCGCTCCTGAGCAGTCTGAACCGGAGCCGCCGGTGTCTGAGCCGGAGCAATCCGGGCCGGAACCGGCGATTACATCGCCCATCGACGTAAGCGAGGTGGAGGAGCCAGAGACGCCAGCGGTCCAGGAGCCTGAACCGGCCCCTGAGGAGCCGGAAGACGCGGAACCTGCTTTGCCGTGCCTTTGTGGATGGTCGGCGCAGCCGGCGGTGGTCTTCTCTTCATTGGCGGTTTGGTCTGGTTTGCCATCCGTAAGCGTAAACAGGATCAGCAGGCGCAAGAGAAAGCAGCATCAGAGCGCGAAACACTTGAGGATCTGCAGGAAGAGACCGAACCCGAACCAGAACCCGAGCCGGAGGCAGTCTCAGAGCCGGAAGAGGATGTCGAAGCCGAGGAAATCCCTGAGGTAACCGAGGAAGCATTTGAGGACGATATGTCTGAGCTGGAGGCCGTCATTGATGAACATGAGGCCGCTCTGAAGTCGGAAGATGAAGCGCTTACGGAACCAGAGATTGAACCGACCGACGAACTGGAAGAGGACATCCCGGTAGCGGATACCCCGGTGGAGGAAGAGCCTGGCGAGTTGGATGAGGATATCCCGGAGCTGGAGGATATTGCCGATCCGTCCGACGCTGATGGGCCGGAAGATGATGATGAGGAGGAGTTCGGGCTTGAAGATTTCGATCTGTCCGAATTCGACGATTTACCCGATTATGATCAGGACGAGTCCGGATTGCCCGAAGACGACTCGAAGAAAAAACCGGATCAGAAAGACCAGAAAAAGTAACCAACAGGAACCAGACCATGAAGTTTACCGGTACCGAGAAGTACGTAGCCACCGATGACCTGCAAATGGCCGTCAACGCAGCGATTGCGCTTCAGCGCCCGCTGTTGATCAAGGGCGAGCCGGGCACCGGGAAAACCCTGCTGGCCGAGGAAATGGCCGCCGCCCTCGGGATGAGACTGATTCCCTGGCACATCAAGTCCACCACCAAGGCCCAGCAGGGCCTGTACGAGTACGATGCGGTTTCCCGTCTGCGGGACTCCCAGTTGGGTGATGAAAAGGTCAAGGACATCAGCAACTACATCGTAAAGGGCAAGCTTTGGGAGGCCTTTGAGGCTGATGAGCAGGTTGTGTTGCTGATTGATGAAATCGACAAAGCGGATATCGAATTCCCTAACGACCTCTTGCTGGAACTCGACCGTATGGAGTTCTTTGTCTATGAGACTCAGAAGTTGGTTAAGGCAAAGAAACGCCCGATCGTGGTGATCACCAGTAACAACGAAAAAGAACTGCCGGATGCCTTCCTGCGCCGGTGCTTCTTCCACTACATCAGCTTCCCGGACCACGACACCATGCAGAATATCGTGGACGTGCATTTCCCGGACTTGCAGCAGGAAATCGTTCGCGATGCTCTGGAAGTTTTTTTCGATGTGCGCAAGGTCCCGGGCCTCAAGAAGAAGCCGTCCACCTCGGAGCTGATTGACTGGCTGAAACTGCTGATGGCTGATGAGCTGTCGGCGAAAATGTTGCAGGAGAAGGATTCCAGTTCGGCGCTGCCGCCTCTTTATGGTGCTCTGGTGAAGAACGAGCAGGACGTTCACCTGTTGCAGAAGCTCGCGTTTATGGCCCGTCGTCG
The DNA here is from genome assembly GCF_000166295.1 of Marinobacter adhaerens HP15. Classification (NCBI taxonomy): domain Bacteria; kingdom Pseudomonadati; phylum Pseudomonadota; class Gammaproteobacteria; order Pseudomonadales; family Marinobacteraceae; genus Marinobacter; species Marinobacter adhaerens. The sequence goes on along the minus strand of NC_017506.1, from coordinate 1,982,198 downwards.
CAGCTGATTCTCGGCAAGAACACTGGCAAGAGTCACGTTTTATGTTGATTGATTTTTTCTTGAAGTTCGGCGCGCGAAGGTGCCTGCCAGTTTGAGGGAATTCCTGGATCTTCTGGAAGCCCTGCAGAAGAGGCTCGCCTTTGCGGATATGGAAGAGTTCTACTACCTCGCTCGGCTCTGCCTGGTTAAGGACGAGCGCCACTTCGACAAGTTTGACCGCGCCTTTCAGGCTTACTTTGAAGGTATCGAGAACCTCGACGACCTGCTGGAAGCCCTGATTCCGGACGACTGGTTGAGGGCCGAGTTCGAGAAGCACTTGTCTGAGGAAGAGAAGGCCAAAATTGATTCTCTGGGAGGCCTTGAGGAGCTTATCGAGACCTTCAAGAAGCGAATGGAAGAGCAGGAAGAGCGCCACGCCGGTGGCAACAAATGGATCGGAACCGGCGGCACTTCACCATTCGGGGCGAACGGCTATAACCCCGAAGGCTTCCGTATTGGCCAGAAGAATGGCCGCCACGGCAGGGCCGTTAAAGTCTGGGAAAAACGCGAGTTCAAGGATCTGGACGACAGCGTGACTCTGGGCATACGGAACATCAAGGTGGCGCTGCGTCGGTTGCGCAAGTTCGCCCGCCAGGGTGCGGCAGACCAGCTGGATATGGACGACACGATTCGTTCCACTGCCCGCAATGCCGGTTATCTGGATCTGAAGATGGTGCCCGAACGGCATAACGCTGTGAAAGTGCTGATCTTTTTCGATGTGGGCGGCTCCATGGACCCCCACGTTCGTGTCTGTGAGGAGCTGTTTTCGGCCGCACGGCTCGAATTCAAGCACATGGAATATTTCTATTTCCACAATTTCGTTTATGAAAGTGTCTGGAAAAACAATATCCGGCGGATGAATGAAACCACCAGCACCTGGGACATTCTTCACAAGTACACGCCCGACTACAAAGTGATCTTTGTCGGCGATGCGACCATGGCGCCTTACGAGATTTCCCATCCCGGTGGTTCAATTGAGCACTGGAACGAGGAAGCGGGCGCTACCTGGTTTCAACGCATCAATGAGCACTTCCGCAAGGTTGTCTGGATCAACCCGCTTCCGGAGAGTTACTGGGGTAACGGAGGTTCGTTGGGAATGACCAAGCAGCTCGTCAACGACCACATGTATCCGCTGACCGTCGAGGGCCTCGAGTCGGCCATGAAACAGCTGAGTAAATAAAAAAAGCCGATGCGGTTGAGGGCATCGGCAAAGCTCGGCATATCAAGCGGGGTTGCCTGAAGGCACTCCCGCCGATTTCCAGTGAGCAAATACAGGGCCACTTGACTTAAAAGCTGCTAAAACAGTCGTTTAAAATTCAACTTATCCGCTTAGCCTTTATTTTGCTCCGATAAATCTCCCCTCCCTGTCAAATAAGTCGACACTCTTCTCAGTTTTTAACTGCCGAACTCGCGTTTTTCATTTGGTGATCTGGATACCGTTCTTGGCGGTTACCAAGTGTTACGCTTTCCGCCGATCTGTTACAGAAGTTTGCATGAGTTACAGAGGCTACAAGGGCAGGAGGCTTATGTTCGGCACACAACAAACACGAAGACGCCGGATAGCAGACCAAAGGGTATTCGCCATCGGATCAGTGGTTCTGGCATTGCTGTCTGCTCCAGCGACGGCTGCGGCCGGGCTTGACGAGGAGTTAGAGCGGCTGAGTGCCGAGGTCGCCAGCCATTCCGAGCGCGTCTTCGCTCTTGAGCAGAAGGTCCTGCATCCAGCCAATACCCGACTGGCAGTTTTTCTGACACTTCAGAGCCGGGATGCCCTCAATCTTGATTCTGTGGAGCTGTTCGTCAATGGCCAGCCCGTGGCTTCCCACCTGTATTCCGATAGAGAGCGGACATCGCTTGAACGCGGCGGAATCCAGCAGTTGTTCACCGGGAACCTGGAAAACGGCGAGCATGAGTTGAAAACGGTGATTACCGCTCGCTCCGCCGATGATGATTTCGTGCGGCGGGAATCCACCCATAAGTTCAGAAAACGCCCCGGCGTACTCCGTTTGCAGATGAGTCTGGAAGCCCGGGCGCCCGATTACGAACCTCGGGTTTCTTTCATGGAGCGGGAGTAGGGCGCCATGATGCTCCGGGTCCTCCTGTTTGTGTTACCTCTGACTGTTTCCGGCTTTTCCGGGGCGGCCACGCCGGTAATGCCGGATGATGTCCTTTCTGGTCTCAAGCAATTCCGGCAGGCGGGAGAAGTCGGCGTCGATCTTGGGGACGGACGACAGCAAGCGCTCTATGAAGATGCTGAGAAGGCACGAGCCGAAGGCCGCACCGATGAGGCCGGGCGCATCCTGGCCGGTATGAAAGAGGGCTACTGGGCGGCTCTGGGATACCTCAATCTTGCCAGTGATTACGCGAAATCCGATCTTAACCCGGCCAGAGCGCTGGTTGCTCTGCGGGTTGCGTTAGCCATGTCCGATGGTGACGCCGATTCCGAGCGTAGCCAGAATCTGGAGAATAATCTGTTGGTACGTGCGGGCCACCTTGCCTACCAGCATGGCGAATTCGATAAAGCGATCGGCTTTCTGGAGAAGGTCGATCTCGACAGTTTCAACACGCCGCGGGCCCTTTACCTGCACGGCTTGGCGCTGACAGAAAAAGGCAATCACCGGGCCGCTATGCAGAGCTGGCATCGAGCCAGGAAATATCCTTTGGCCTACCCGGGAGTTGCCGACGCATGGATAGGGATGGGGCGCGGCTACGATCTCTCCGGCTATCTCGGGCAGGCTGGAGAAGCCTACCTTGCGGCCAACGCTGCGTTCGAGAGTGAACGGGTCACGCTTCGTAAACTTGCCGGCAAGATTCGCGAACAGGGCGCCTACAAAACCCTGCTGGAAGATGCCAGGGAGACCGGAGTTGACTGGTTTCTTGCCGACAGCCGCACCTTGACTCAACCGCGAATGGCCTATCTGTTGGGCTTCATGGAGGGTCCGGAGGCGCAGAGGGCGGCGGGGCGAGTCGTGGCCCTTCGCACCATGGCGGCAAAGCTGGATCGCCACGGTCATGATCTGCAGGTGTTCGGGGGAGCGCTTGAAGACAAACTCGCCGGCATGCAGAACCCGTTCGCCGATCAAAGCAAAATGGATCTCTCCGCGCGGGGCAAGGATCTGAGTGCCAGCCTGGAGAGTTTGGCCAATCAAGCCGATCCAGATCAGCAAGCCCGTATTCGCTCCCTTCATAAAACGCTGGCCGACACACAGGCCAGACTGGAACAGGTCCAGGCCAGGGGATCCCGGCAGCCGGAAACGCTGAATCGATTGCGTCGTGAAGCCCTTGCGCTGGAAAGGCGAAACGAGGTGTTGTTATCGGCTGTTCGTCAGTTGCTTGAAAGGTGCGAGTCGGCGCTGGACAAACTGGCACTTGAGTATGTCGAAGCCAGAGATCAGCAGATGGCCTTTGCGCTGGACAAAACCGAACAGCAAATTGCGCATCTTTACGAATATCTCGCCCTTCAGAGCCTGGAGGAGACGCAGCCATGATGAAACCAGTTGCGGGCTTGTTCCTCTGCTTGATGTTGGTGGTCCCGGCTGCAGCCCAGGAAGCCTTTCGTGTAGAGCTTGGGCGGGACGGAGAGACGATCGGGGACATGCGACCGGTGTTTCTTACTTTTGAAAGCAGGCCGATGCCGGCGATCTCGCCTTCGGAAGTGGCCCGGCGCTACCATCGCCTGTTCAGGACATCGGACGAGCCTGAGGTTCGGATCGATGCCCTCAACCGGCTGAGCAACATCAGGGATCGGTCAGGATCAGACGTTGGCTTGTCGGCGTCTGAAGAAGAACAGGTCTACAGCGAGGCCATCAGCAGCTATGAGTCTATTCTCGAGCGAGGTTCCTATGGCGGGAGGCTTGACGAGCTGCTGTACCAGATGGCCAAGGCCCATGCTCTGACGGGGCAGCAGGATGCTTCATTCCAGAGGTTGAAACAGCTGGTCGGGTTATATCCGAAATCCCCTCTTGTGCCAGAGGCCAGGTTCCGATTGGCTGAATCCGCCTTCGCAGCCGGACGCTACACAGAAGCGGAAACCGGCTATCTGCACCTGATTAATTCAGACGCTGGTGGAGAGCTGGGCATCAAGGCCAGATACATGCTCGGTTGGAGCCAGTTCAAACAGGGGCCGTCTGCGTGGAACAGGGCCGCAGCGACCTTTATCAGAGTTCTGGATGAATTCCTGCCGAGCGCACAGAGCCTGGGGTCAGTCAGTGATTCGAGCGTTGATACCATCGATGACACGTTTCGGGTGCTTGCCCTGATGGCTGCCCGAAACAGCGGTACGGAAACCCTTATTGCCTGGCTGGATGGGAGCCGTTCCCACCACTGGGAACATCTCCTGTTCGATCGGCTGGCCGATTACTACGCGGTGAAGGGCGAGACCATCGCAAGTGTTGCTGCCAATCAGGCCTTTATTGACTATTCGCCCAGTCACCGTGCTGTGCCTGCCTTCCGGTTACAGATAGTGGATGTGTGGCAAGCGGCTGGTGATCCGGAGCAGGTTCGCAATGCCCGTGCGGAGTTCGTCGCCAGCTACAGCCAGGATTCCGCTTACGCCGCTCTGACTGGTGAACAGAAGAATAAATGGCTGAGTTACAGCAAACGGTTGGCGGATTACCACTATGACCTGGCCACACGATTGGTGGAACAGGGCCGGGTGGCGAAGGCTGAATCCGCTTTTGCTGAGGCAGCGGTTTATTACGCACACCTGGCTCCGAGGATTGATCAGAGCGGCGAAATGCTACGCCTTGCTGGTGATGCCTGGCTGCAGGCGAGGGATTTTCCGAAAGCGTTGACGAATTTTCGCAGAGCAGCCTATGAGTCGCCCGGTTACAGCGAGGCTGCCGATGCTGCCTGGGCCGCTATTGCTCTGTTGAGAAACAGTCTTGACCGGCCGACCACTGTGTCTGCCTTTCAACCCGAACTGAAGGATGTTTCCAATGAGGCCAACCGCTTTAGTGGACGTTTCGAAGGGGATAGCCGGATTCCCGGCCTGATGGCAGATCTCGCCGCCCGGTGGCTGGCCGCCGGCGACCACCAACTGGCGTTGGATTATGGTTCGCGGGTATTGACTGCGCCCACGGCGTCTCCGGCAGAGCGATACGCGGCATGGCAGGTCATGGCCCGGATACGCCAGGAAGAGGGCGACTATGGCCTGGCGGAGCGTGCCTGGGGCCAGGCGCTGAATCTTGCCGAAAGTGAACGGCTCGCAAACGTGACCGAAGAGCAGGTCTCAGCCATTCGGAAGCAATTGGCGACGTCCGTCTATCGCCAGGCAGAGCTCGCGGTATCCAGTGGCAGGCTCGGAGAGGCCGTTGGGCACTTCCGACGGGTTGATTCGGTGCTACCAGGTTCGGACGTTGCGATCCGTGCGCGCTACGACGCCGCCAACACCTTACTCAAAGCATCGGACTGGGGCGCTGCCGTCGGCGACCTGCAGAGTTTTCGCGCCGATTTTCCCCAGCACGAGCTTACTGCCGGCATCAGCGAAAAGCTGGTACATGCCTGGATTCAGTCTGATGAACCCACCCGCGCGGCGTCAGAATTATTGCAGGCCGCCGACAATCACGCTAACCCATGGAGCCTGAAGTTGCGGGCTGCGGAATTGTTGAATCAAGCCGGGAATGTAGCGGAACGAAATGCCCTTTACAGGGATTACCTTGCAACGGCTCCGAAGGCAGAGAGCGGGGCCGAACATGAACAGCTCCAGACATTCCGGCATCGCCTGGTAGAAGCCGGCGACAATCCCGATGCCTGGAGGGAAGTACTGGTCCAGTCAGAGCTGGACAGCACCTGGCACACCGCCGACACCCTTGAGTGGGCCTCCCGGTCGTCACTGGTTCTCGGTGCCCGTGCGGCTGCATTGTTTACCAGCATCAGACTGAGCCAGCCGCTGGAACAATCTCTGGCGCGCAAGCAAAAGGCGCTGGAATCGGCTCGACAGAGATTCCTGGATGCCGAAGCTCTGGGCGGCGAGCGAGTTCTGTCTGAATCGCTGTTCCGACGGGCCGAACTCTATCGTGGTCTGGCCAAAGACCTGATGGCATCCGCGGTTCCAGCGGATTTGAATGAACTGGAGGCGATGCAGTATCAGATGTTACTGGAGGAAGAAGCTTTCCCATTCGAAGACAAAGCCATTCAACTGCATACGGAGAACCATCGCCGGATTACGGCCGAGGGGTATGACCCCTGGATAGGACGCAGCCTTGGCGTTCTTGCGGAGCTGCACCCGGGACGTTACGAGCGGAGTGTTAAGTGGCTTGGCTGGACTATGGAGATCAGGGATGGCGTGTAATTCAACGGGGAAAACGGGCCTGCCACTGGCGGCGCTTCTGGTGTTGCTCGTCGGCTGCGCCGGGCAGGAAGTCCGGCAGCCGGAGACGCCCATCGGAAAGGATCCGGAACTGGCAGCAAGTTATGAACAGGAGGGGCGGGTGGCCTTCGAAGAAGGTCGCAAAGGCGCGGCAGTGAATGCATGGCAAAAAGCCGTGGAGCTGGATCCGACCAGGGCGGTGACAGTCAACAACCTGGCGCTCGTTCTAAAGGACCAGTACCGATTCGCCGAAGCGGCGAGGCTACTGGAACTGGGCATCAGCCATTCGCCGGATGTGGCCGAGCTGCATTTTAATCTGGCGGTGATTGCCGAGCTCTATTTGCTGGATCTTCAGACTGCCCTTGAGCATTACAACCGCTACCGGCAGCTGACGGATAAAGAAGACCAGCAGGTGGCTGGCTGGATAGCGGATCTGGAACGGAGGCTGCAATAAATGGCTGATATCCGCAAAACTGCCAAAGTCGTTTTACGCGTACTGGCGCTGGTTGGCCTCCAGTTAATGCTCCTCAACCCGGCGCAGGCGGATCAGGAAGAAGCGAACCGGCTGGCTGTTGAGGGTATATCCGCCAGCCTCGGCGAAGACGAGCCGCGGGTACTCTACATACTGCCCTGGCAAGCCCCAAGCCTGCCAAAACGACCAAGGGCGGACCTGAATGACGAGGCGCCGGAACTGGTCCGGCCGGTAGATCCAGTCGTCCTCGAGCGTCACCGTCTGTTTCGTGAAAACCTTAATCCTCTCATCCTGAGCCCTGTTGGAGACTCAGGCTTGGCCGAGCAATAACCGGAGAACAGTCATGCTGGACACGATCGTACGTTTTTCCAGGAAGGTGGGCCCTTCATGTACCCCATCGCCATTGTCCTGGCATTGGGGTTGGCGATTACTCTGGAGCGGTTCTTCTATCTCTCTGCGGTACGGCGGCGAAACCGGATTGCCTTTGAGCGGGGCATCCTGCCGCTGCTGAGGAAGCGGGACTATCAGCGCGCCATGAAAGCCGCCACAAACTCAGACAGTGCGATTGCCTCAATCATGGGGGCGGGCATCGGCCGTCTGCTGAGCAACAGCCGTAGGGAGGATATTGAGTACGCCATGGAAGAAGGCTTGATGGAAGTGCTGCCGCGCCTGGAAAAGCGTACCCAATATCTGGCAACCCTGGCCAACATCGCGACGTTGCTCGGCCTGCTGGGAACCATTATTGGTCTGATTGCTGCGTTTACTGCGGTGGCGGCGGCAGATCCTTCCCAGAAGGCCAGTCTGTTGTCCGAAAGTATTTCCGTGGCCATGAATACCACGGCTTTCGGCCTGATGTCGGCCATTCCGTTGCTCATGTTTCATGCGGTACTACAGACCCGAACCAATGAGATTGTCGACAGTTTTGAAATGGCCGGCGTCAAGTTGCTGAACATTGTGTCTGAAGCATGAGACGACGTCACCGCAGGTTAAGCGTATCGCCTGAGCTGGATATTACCGCCTTTCTCAATCTGATGATTGTGCTGGTACCTGTCCTGTTGCTCGGCATGGTATTCAGTCAGGTTCGAATGATCGAGCTGAATTTTCCCGGTATGGATGCCGGGGAAACGCCGGCGCCCGAAGAGTTCCGTCTCGTGGTTACTTTGATTCCGGAGGGTATTGAAATCGCCGACAGTGATCGCGGCTTGATCCGTGTGTTGCCGGCAGAAGAGGCAGTTCAAGACTTCGAAGGCCTGCGTCAGGTCCTTCGGCAGATAAAAAACCGGGTTCCCGAGAAGACTGATGTGGTTCTGGAAGTCGGGCCAGACATCGATTACCAGACACTGATCACGGCCATGGATACGGTCCGTTCTTATCCGGCTGTGGTTGCGGCCAGCGTGGTTGAGGGAGAGCTGTTTCCTGATGTCTCGCTGAAGGATGCGCCCGCAGACCGAAAGCTTGCGGCGAATGCCCGGCTTGAATCCGGGGAGGACGCATGAAGACCTCGCGCAAGGCCAAAAGAATTCGTCGACATTACGGCCGTATGAAGAAGCCTGGGGGCCTGAACCTGGTGTCCCTGATGGACATCTTCACGATCCTGGTTTTCTTCCTGATGGTGAATTCGTCGGATGTGAAAGTGATGCAGAACACCGCGGACGTGCCACTGCCAAAGTCCACGGCGCAACAGGCGGCCGTTGAGAGCCTGACAGTCCAGATAACGGGCAATGCCATTCTCGTTCAGGGCAGCGAAGTTGCAAGACTGGAGGGTATCGAGATTGGTGATACCTATATCACTGGGCTTTCGGAAGAGCTTTCCTGGCGTCGCAGTCGCTGGTCTGAAATTCCCGAGGAGGGGCTTGACGTAACCATCATGGCGGGTCGCGACACCGACTACCGATTGCTTCGCAAGGTCATGCAGACCTGTGTTGATGAGCAGTACCGGCAGGTGCGGCTCGCTGTGGAACGGGAGGTCCGAAATGGCTGACAGCGGATGGTCTCGAATGGGCGATTCAGGGCTGCCATGGAGTCGTGATCAGGCCGAGAGTAGACGATTTACGGGCATCGTCTTGTTGGTGACGGCGCTGTTTTTGCCGCCTGCGTTGCTAATTCCCACTCAGGATGTGCCGGAGATCGAGCGCAGCGAAGCCGAGACGATTCCCCCAAGGCTGGCTCGCCTGGTGGAGAAGCCGCAACCGGTGGTGACACCGGAGCCGGTGAAGCCCGAGGCGGAACCCGAGCCCGAGCCGAAACCAGAAGTGCAGCCTGAAAAGCCTGAACAGCCGGAGCCGGAAGTTGCCGAGGTTGAACCTGCTCCGGAACCAGAGGTAAAACCTCAGGTAGCTTCGGAGCCAAAGCCGAAGCCAACGCAAACCATCGAGCAGGCTAGGGAGAAAGCGTCGAGATCGGGGCTGCTGTCGATGAGGGACAAGTTGGCATCACTCAGGTCCCCCGAACCAGCGCCGGCTCGAAAATTTTCGGTCAACACGGAAGGCAGCGCCCCGGGTCGAACCCGAGAGAATGAGGCATCGACGGAAGTCCTCGCTGGCAGTGGCGGAGTTGAAGATACGGTTGCTCCTGAAACAACCGTCGCTGTGGCTGAGCACGAGGTCAAAACAGTTGCGGCCCCCGTTGAAGAAACCAGGCAAGTGGTTGCTAAACCTGCCGAGACAGCCCCGTCCGCTGGTGAGCGGGCAATGAGCAATATTCGGAAAGTCTTCGATGCCCAGAAAACGGCACTCTATTCCATGTATCGGAGGGAACTCCGCCAGGACCCGACCCTAGAGGGCAAAGTCTTGCTGGAGCTGGTCATAGAGCCGGATGGTTCGGTTTCCGCCTGCGAGGTAGTCAGTTCGGAGCTTGGGCATGCCACCCTGGAGCAACGGATTGCCATGCGGGTACGGCTCTTCAATTTCGGGGCCGACAATGTTGAGCCCCGCAAGGTCAGGTTCCCGATTGATTTCCTGCCCGGGTGAAGCGTGCGATCGGGCGGCCATAAAAATGGCTGCCCGATTTCGAATTCTCAGTGTTCGATGGCGATTTTCGGCAGTCGCGGTTTGTGCAGAGACACCTTTTCCGTCGGGGCGATCACCTTCGCTTCACCGATGACCACCTTCTGTTCGTTCTGATTGCGCACGTCGCACTCCACCACAACCCGGCCTTTCGGCTCCTTGCGAAGGACTTTGAGATGAACCGTCAGGGTGTCGTCCAGTTTAACCGGCCGCTTGAACGAAAGACTCTGCTCCAGGTAAATCGTCCCAGGGCCTGGCATCACTGTTGCCAGAGCCGCCGAAATCAACGAGCCGCTCCACATACCGTGGGCTATGCGTTCCTTGAACATGGAGCCTGCGGCAAATTCAGAGTCCAGGTGTACCGGGTTTACATCGCCGGAGACCGCTGCAAACAGCACCAGTTCGTCCTCGGTAAGGGTGCGTGTGAAGGTCGCGGTATCGCCTTCGTTCAGCTCGTCGTAGGTGATATTTTCCAGGGTATCAAGGGTATCGCTCATCGCGTGCTCCGCACTGTTGTCATTTGAGTACAGGTGTTCTGGTTGGTGTTCGGGTAAGAGTTTCGAAAACTACCTCATCGGTTACAAAACTGCTATTCTCTCCCCACTTTTTTGAGGCTGATACTTTTGTAGGGTTGATTTTTTGAGCAACCTGACATCGGTAAATCATTACAATCAAAAGCGCCAAACAGGAGATGGTGATGGATTTTGAGCAGTTCTATCAGGATAAATACCCCGCCGGCGTACCCCGCGAGGTGGACCTGAACAAGTACAAAAGCATGGTGGATGTGTTCGAGCAGTCGGTCAAAAAATTTGCCGACCGTCCAGCTTTCAGTGCTGTTGGTGCAACTCTCACTTACCGTGACCTCGACACCCAGAGCCGCAACTTTGCAGCCTGGCTGCAAAACAAGACAGACCTGAAACCTGGCGACCGCATCGCGGTGCAGATGCCGAACGTCAGCCAGTACCCGGTCGTTGTGTTTGGCGCAATGCGAGCTGGCCTGATTGTAGTGAATACCAACCCGCTTTATACCACGCGGGAAATGGAACATCAGTTCAACGATTCCGGAGCCAAGGCGCTGGTGGTTCTCGCGAACATGGCCGAGAACGCCGAGAAGGTGTTGCCGCACACTGGCATCGAGCACGTGATTGTTACCGAAATCGCGGATATGCACTCGCCAATCAAGCGCACGCTGATGAATGCCGTGGTCAAGCATGTCAAAAAGATGGTGCCGCCGTTCAATCTGCCCCAGGCCCACAAGCTGCCTGCCGTTCTGAGTGCCGGCGCCCGTGAAAAATTCACCCCGGTAGAGTGCAAGCAGGATGACATTGCCGTGCTTCAGTACACCGGCGGGACGACCGGTGTGGCGAAAGGCGCGATGCTGACCCACGGCAACCTGGTAGCCAACCTGCTGCAGACCCGGCCTATGATGGAAGACATGGTGGTTGAAGGTCAGGAGGTTGTTATCGCGCCGCTGCCGCTCTACCACATTTATTCCTTTACCCTGAACTGCGGCATCATGCTTGAGGCCGGCGCGCACAACGTGCTGATTCCGAACCCGCGTGATATCCCGGGCTTTGTGAAAGAGCTGAAGAACCACAAGTTCACCGCGTTCCTGGGACTGAACACGCTCTTTGTCGCGCTTTGCAACAACGAAGACTTCCAGGATCTGGACTTCAGCAGCCTGAAGCTGACGTCCTCGGGCGGCATGGCGCTGACAAGCGACACTGCCAAGATGTGGGAGCGGGTCACTGGATGTGAGATCTGCGAGGGCTTCGGTATGACCGAAACGTCCCCGGTTGTGACCTTCAACCCCCACAGCGCCATTCAGATCGGCACCATCGGCCTTCCGATTCCGTCTACAGTGGTTAAAACTCTGGATGAAGAAGGCAATGAAACGCCTCTTGGCGAGCCCGGCGAGCTGTGCGTGAAGGGCCCGCAGGTTATGCGCGGTTACTGGCAGCGCCCTGAGGATACCCAGAAGTCCTTCACCGAGGACGGCTATCTGCGCACCGGGGACATTGCCCTGATTCAGGAAGACGGCTATATCCGTATTGTCGATCGCAAGAAAGACATGATCATTGTCTCTGGCTTCAACGTGTTCCCGAATGAGATCGAAGATGTGGTCAGCAGCCATCCGAAAGTGGTCGAGTGCGCCGCGGTTGGCGTTCCCGATGCCAAGAGTGGTGAGGCGGTCAAGGTTTACCTGGTGCCGACGGCTGAAGGCGTCACGGAAAACGAGCTCAAGGAGTTTTGTCGCGAGCGGCTAACCGCCTACAAGGTTCCCAAGAAATTCGAGTTCCGGGACGAGCTGCCCAAGACAAATGTGGGCAAGATCCTGCGCCGTGAACTGCGGGACGAGGCGAACAATAAGTAAGCCTTCCTGGCAGTGGATCAAGGAAAACCCCGCTTCGGCGGGGTTTTTCCGTTTTTAAGACACCGACTTTCCCGATAGACTGTCGCCAAATCGAATCCGAGTGAGCGCTATTCCGGCAATTCAATGACAGACACCCGTTCCGATACTCCGAGCACACCGAAACCCAAGCCCGATGGCGAAGCCGCCGTTAAAGCGATGATGGAGCAGCTGGACGCCTGCAATCAGCAGGAAGCCGCCCGCATTGTGAAAACGGTTGCCCGTACCAAGGGCAAACCGGGCCAGAAAGACCTGGAGAAAATGGCCAGCTGGCTGGAGCGCGGGCTTGAAAAGGTTCAGCAACGCCATGCCCTGCACAAGCCGGCCAGCTTCCCCGAGGGTCTTCCGGTCTCCGAGCGTGTGGATGATATCCGTGAGGCCATCGAAAACCATCAGGTGGTGATCATTGCGGGTGAGACCGGTTCTGGCAAAACCACCCAGATACCCAAAATCTGCATGAACAGTGGCCGTGGTATTCGTGGCCTGATCGGTCATACCCAGCCTCGGCGGATCGCCGCCCGCAGTGTGGCTGCCCGTATTGCCGAGGAGATCGGTGAGCAGATTGGTCAGCAGATCGGGTATCAGGTTCGTTTTACCGATAACACCTCCGAGCAATCCCGTGTAAAGGTGATGACCGACGGTATACTGCTGGCGGAGGTTCAGCACGACCGGTTTCTGGACCGCTACGATACGATCATCATCGACGAAGCCCACGAGCGCAGTCTCAACATCGATTTTCTGCTGGGCTACCTGCGCCAGCTTTTGCCCAAACGCCCGGATCTGAAGGTTATCATTACGTCGGCCACCATTGAGGTCGAGCGCTTCAGCGAGTTCTTCGACAAGGCGCCCGTGATCGAGGTGAGCGGCCGAACCTATCCGGTGGACGTGCGCTATCGGCCACTGACCGGAGATGAAGACGACCGGGATCAGGGGTGGACGGATGGCGTGCTGGGTGCCCTGGATGAAATCGAGCAGCACGAGCGCAGCCAGAAACAGCCGCCTGGAGATATTCTGGTTTTTCTGCCCGGCGAGCGCGAGATCCGCAACCTCAGCAAGGTTCTTCGCCACGTCGACCTGCGCCATACCGAAGTGCTTCCGCTGTATTCCCGATTGAGCAACGCCGAGCAGAATCGGGTTTTCCAGTCCCACAAGGGACGACGGATCGTGTTATCCACCAACGTGGCGGAGACCTCGCTGACGGTGCCGGGTATTCGATACGTGATCGATACCGGTGTTGCCCGGATCAGTCGTTACAGCGTGCGCTCGAAGATCCAGCGCCTGCCGGTGGAACCAATTTCCCAGGCGAGCGCCAACCAGAGGGCAGGGCGTTGCGGTCGTGTTGCCCCGGGCATCTGTTTCCGCCTGTACGATGAGACGGACTTCATCAACCGCCCGGAATACACCGATCCGGAAATCCTGCGAACCAACCTGGCGTCCGTCATTCTGCAGATGGCCACTTCAGGTTTGGGGGAGATTCGCCAGTTCCCATTTCTTGAGGCGCCGGATAAGCGCCAGGTAAACGACGGCTACAAGCTCCTTGAAGAGTTGGGCGCGGTGGATGACAAACGACGCGTCACCCGCCTTGGTCGAACCATGGCACGGCTGCCTCTGGACCCGCGCCTGGCCAGGATGCTGGTCACCGCCGCCGAGCTGGGGAGTCTTTCGGAAACGCTGGTGATCATTGCCGGGCTGAGTATTCAGGACCCCAGGGAACGCCCCCAGGACAAGCAGCAGGCTGCGGATCAGGCCCACGCGCCTTTCAATGACAAAGAATCCGATTTTCTGACGCTACTGAATGTCTGGAACTTCTACGAAGAACAGCGTCAGGAATTGTCCCAGAATCAGCTCAAAAAGGTCTGCCAGAAGAGTTTCCTGAGTTGGATGCGGATGCGGGAATGGCGGGACATCCATCGCCAGCTCACGTTGATCTGCCGGGAACAAAAGCTGGCGGTCAACAAGGATGCCGCCAGTTACGAAGCGCTGCACAAGGCGATTCTGGCGGGTCTCCTGGGCCAGGTGGCGGTGAAAGTTGAGAAAAAGGAATACCTGGCAACACGAAACCGCAAAGTCCTGATCTTTCCCGGTTCGAAGGTCGCCAAGACTGGCCCGAAATGGATTGTGGCCACCGAGATTGTGGAGACCAGTCGGGTGTTCGCCCGGGTGGTGGCCTCCATTCAACCGGAGTGGATTGAGCCCCTGGCCGGACATATCGTCAAGCACCACTACTTTGAGCCCCACTGGGAGCAGAAGCGGGCCCAGGTGATGGGCTATGAAAAGGTGACCCTTTACGGCCTCGATATCGTGGCCAAGCGCCGCATTCCTTACGCCAAGGTGGATCCGGCGGAATGCCGAAATCTGTTTATCCGGCGAGCCCTGGTGGAGGGGGATTACCGATCAAAGGCGCCCTTTATCGCCCGTAACAGGGAAATGCTCGACACGGTTGAGAATCTGGAGAAGAAGACCCGGCGGCGTGACCTGCTCGTTGACGATGAAGTGCTGGTGGCCTTCTATGATGAACGCCTGCCGTCAGACATCATCAGTGGCCGGCACTTCGAGACCTGGTGGAAGGGGCTCCCGGCGGAGCAGTTGAAGCAACTTGAGCTGACGGAATCCGACATTCTTCAGCGCCCGGTTGATGCCAAGGCCGCTGACCTGTACCCGGACTATCTGGAGTGGGAGGGTGTTCGATACCCGCTGAGCTATGAGTTCGAACCCACCAGTGAAAAGGACGGCGTTACGCTTCAGGTGCCCTTGATGGCGCTCAAGCAGATACCGTCCCGTCGCCTGGAATGGCTGGTGCCGGGACTGTTGAGGGAGAAGTGCATTGCCCTGGTGAAATCCCTGCCCAAGGCATTGCGCCGGAATTTCGTGCCGGTGCCGGATTTCGTGGATGCCGCTCTCGAAAATCTTCAGCCTTCCAACGAACCGCTGACGCTTCAGCTTGGCGAACAGTTGCGGCGCATGACCGGCGTGCAGATTGATCCTGATGCCTGGACCGATAGCGAATTGCCAAAACACTTGCGGATGAACCTTCGCGTTATGGGTGACGGCGGTCGCGCCATTGCAGAGAGCAGGGAAACGGCAGATCTTCAGCACCAACTTGAGGGTCAGGCCGAGCAGGCACTGGCCTCGGCAACTCAGGATGATGCGGCAACGGAACCGAGTGGCGAGTACACGGAATGGCAGTTCGGCGCATTGCCTGAACAGGTACAGACAGAAAAAGGCGGTATGCAGGTTACTGTGTATCCCGCCCTTGAGGACCTGGGTAAGCAGGTACGCCAGATCCGTTGTCTTGATCGGCTGACCGCTGAAGATACGACTCGGAAGGCTATCGCCCGCTTGATCATAAACCGGTTTGGCCGAACCCTTGATGATCTGGAGCGCAAGCTTCCCCGGTTTAAACAGTCTGCGCTGATGTTTGCTCCGGTGGGTCAGTCGAAAGTGTTGTTGGACGATCTGCTGTTGGCGACCGCCATGCAGCACTTTCTTACGGAAGAAATTCCGAGGACAGCAGAGGGCTTCGACAGGGTGTTTGATGCTCACCGAGGGGATTTCATTCCTGCACTGGAGCAGGCAGACGAACGGCTGTATCAGGCCATGTCCGGTTACCAGAAGGTAGCGAAACAGTTAAAAGGTAAGATCAATCTGGTCATGGCCAACAGCATGGCGGATCTCAAGTTTCAGCTGCAGAACCTGATATATCCGGGATTCCTGGTTGAGACGCCGCCTGAGTGGCTGGCGGAATTCGGGCGCTATTTTGAGGCGGCTCTGGTTCGGCTGGAGAAGATGCCCCGGGAAATGGGCCGGGAACGGGAATTTCTCCACACCATTGAGCCGCTCTGGTCCCGGTATGCTGTCAAGCGGGACGAACAGCAGCGGCAGGGTGTTCGAGACCCCGAGCTGGTGCTGTACCGCTGGATGCTGGAAGAATTCCGGGTGTCGTTTTTTGCACAGCAACTGGGCACGGCGATGACTGTGTCTGTAAAACGATTGGACCGGCAGTGGGAGAAAACGAAGGTCTGAGGCAGTAACGGGCGCACCAATCCGGTGCCCATGACTGATACCCGACGGGCAAAACCCCGATACTGTGTTAGTATTTCCGGCAGTAGGTCAACGAATTAACAAAACGGGATGTCTGGTGTCCCGTTTTCACAATTATGACGTGGGGTTAGCGTGATTAAAGCCGTTATTAGCGGGACCGGTCTCTACACACCGCCAGCAACCATTAGTAATGACGAACTGGTCGAAGCCTTTAACCAGTATGTTGAACTGTTCAACGCCGAGAACGCAGACGCCATCGCCAGCGGCGATGTAACGCCACTGCAGCCTTCCTCCTCTTCGTTCATCGAAAAAGCGTCGGGCATCAAGCGTCGCCATGTCATCGACAAGGATGGCATTCTCGATCCCAACCGCATGAAACCCTACATCCCGGATCGCAGCAACGAAGAGCCCTCGGTTCAATGCGATATGGCCGTGACGGCCTGCCGTGAGGCGCTGGAACAAGCGGGCAAGTCGGCTGAGGATGTTGATGCGGTGATTGTTGCCTGCTCTAATCTGCAGCGAGCCTACCCAGCCGTTTCTATCGAGGTCCAGGAGGCGTTGGGTATCGACGGGTTTGCCTATGATATGAACGTAGCCTGCAGCTCCGCTACGTTTGGGCTCCAGGCCGCCGTTAATTCTGTCGAGAATGGCAGTGCCCGTGCCGTTCTGGTGGTCAGCCCGGAAATCTGTTCGGGCCACCTGAACTTCCGCGATCGGGACAGTCATTTTATTTTCGGTGACGCCTGTACGGCTATTCTGGTTGAGCGAGAAGAAGATACTCGTGAGGGCCAGGGCTTCGAGATCCTCGGTACCAGTCTTAAAACCAAATTCTCGAATAACATCCGGAACAATTTCGGGTTTCTGAACCGCGCCGACGAATCCGGTGTCGGCAAACCGGACAAGCTCTTCGTTCAGCAAGGCCGTAAGGTATTCAAAGAAGTGTCGCCACTGGTTGCCGAGACAATCCAGAAACAGCTGCAAAGCCTTTCGCTTGCCCCGGATGATCTCCGTCGCATGTGGCTGCACCAGGCCAACCTGAACATGAATCAGCTGATAGCGCGCAAGGTACTGGGTCGGGATGCCACCGAAGAAGAGGCCCCGGTCATTCTGGATGAGTACGCAAACACCAGCTCCGCCGGTTCGATCATCGCCTTCCACAAAAACAAGGATGACCTTGTCAGTGGTGATCTGGGGGTAATCTGTTCTTTCGGGGCAGGTTATTCCATCGGCAGCGTGGTGGTTCGCCGCCGATAGAAGTGAGCTGGGTCAAGACGTTGCCAGTGCCCTGAGGGTGTCTGGCAGCGGAGCCGATGAGCGCGTCTTTCGGTCGAACCAGACGATTTTTGCATAGCCTTCCGCATATACGGCGCCGGTGTCGACATCTGTCAGCAAATGGTAGGTGTCGAGACTGGTGTTACCTGCCTTGTCAGCGTATGTTTTCACCTCAACCGTTGCCGGGTGGTTCAATTCCTTTAGAAAGGTAGCGCTGGTCTTTATAATGACCGGGCCGGTCGGCTCGTCAGGCCCGCCCAGCTCCAGTGAAGCCAGCCACACAATGCGCGCTTCCTCAAAGAATCGGAAGTAGACTGTATTATTGGCGTGGCCGTATGCATCCATGTCTCCCCACCGGAGGGGCATAGTGATTGTGTTTACAAGATTTCCCGGTACTGACATCGGTTTCTCCGGAACAACGGTTTAATAATAAAAAGTAGCGCCGGTATTTTCGACGAACTGAAACGAATTAAACAACCCAAGAGCAGATGATGAACTACTTTTTTATCCGGCGCCGGTTTATTACCCTGGCCATGTTGTTTTCCCTGTCTGCGCTTGTGCCAGCGGGCCAGGCTATTGCCCAGAACATGCAGGAACCCGCTCCAGAGGGATCTGTTCCGGTTGATCCCGCAGATCCCTGGGAGAACTGGAACCGCAAGGTGTACACCTTCAACGAAACCATCGACCGCTGGTTCCTGAAACCGGTAGCACAGGCCTATCGGACCTTTACGCCGCAAATCATCGACCGCGGCGTTACCAATTTTTTCAACAATCTGACAGAACTGAGGAACTTCACCAACAGTGTCCTTCAACTGAAAGGGGAGTCTGCGGTGGTTGCCGTGGGGCGCTTCACCTACAACACCACCTTTGGGCTGGGTGGTTTGTTCGATGTCGCAACCGCCTTTGACCTGCCGGAACGGCCCGAGGATTTTGGCCAGACCCTGGGATACTGGGGCGCGGGTTCAGGGCCCTATCTGATGCTTCCTTTTCTCGGCCCTTCCACACCCCGGCACTTTACCGGGTTTGTGACGGACGGTTTCGCGTTGCCTTCGGCGTGGGATGAAGTGGAAAGCCCTGAAGTTTACTATGCAAGGGCTCTGCAAATCGTCGACCGCCGGGCGGATTTGATCCCTGCTGAAAGTTTCATCTCTGGCGATAGTTACGTGTTTGTGCGGAATGCCTTTCTGCAACGTCGCGAATTCCTGATTAACGACGGTAAGGTGGTTAACGATCCGTTTGCCAGCGATGACGATGAGGACTTGATGCTTGATGATTTCTAAGCGTCAGCCGGATTGAAAGGAGATCAACGGTGCTCAAGGACCCAAGAATAGCCAAGTTCCGGAAAATGCTGGCCGACGCGCCCAACTACGAGGTATGGAAAGCAGCAGCCCTGGAACTGGACTTTTTGGAGGGCAACGCCGAGTGGAAAGAGGATTTTGCCTCCGACCTTTATCATTATGAAGTCATCTACGACCGGCTGAGCAACCTCAAGCAATATCGCCAGCAAAATGACGTGGAACGCCTCAAACGCGCTCTCCGCGAAGGCTTGCACCATGACCTGGGCAATATGGGCAATCCCGCGCTTTATACCCGATCGCGCGTCGGCACCAAGCATCTGATCGAGGAGTACATCACGCAGGTCTGTGAAGCGCTGGACTATCTTTGTGATCAACCGGTTCCGGGTTTTCCAGTTGCAGATAAGCTCCAGTTCTTCCGCGACACCCTCACAAGTTATGGTCGCCCGGCACTTTTGCTTAGTGGTGGCGCCACCCTCGGTGTGTTCCATTTCGGCGTGATCAAGGCGCTCTGGGAAAAGGGGCTTCTGCCGCAGGTTATTGCGGGCTCAAGTATCGGGGCCATCATCGCGGGCATTCTTGGTGTGCATACGGATGCCGAAATTCCGGAAATGCTGATCCCCGAGAACCACAACCTGAAAGCCTGGAAATGGCGAGGTCTTCTCAGCGCAGTCCGTGGCGACGGGCTCATGGATCAGGAGGAGCTTCGGAACTGTCTGCGGGGCAATATCGGTGAGTACACCTTCGAGGAGGCGTATCAGCGTACCGGACGTTCAATCAACGTTAGCGTGTCCCCAGTGCAGGCGCACCAGAAGGCCCGGTTGCTTTGCGGATACACCTCGCCCTATTTGATGGTGTGGAGCGCGGTGCTTGCCAGCGCCGCGGTTCCCGGTATTTTCCCGCCGGTTACCCTGATGAAAAAAGACATTCAGGGTAATACGCTACCGTATATGCCGCGCCTGAAGTTTGTGGATGGCTCGGTCGTCAGTGATTTGCCAATCGAGCGGTTGATGCACCTGTACGATGTCAATTACACCATCGTGAGCCAGACCAATCCCCACGTAGTCCCTTTCCTGAGCCAGCGGGGGCTGGATGAAAAACTGTCCCTCGGAAATCTGCCCATGCATCTGTTGAAATCCGAGATACAGTTTCATGGCCAGGGCGTGTTCGATTACCTGCGAAAACGGGTAAGGCCGGAACTTCTGCGGCAGATGTCCGGTCAGTTGTACACCATTATGGCTCAGCGTTACTCGGGAGACGTGACCATAGCTCCGTCGTATTCCTTCAAGGATTACAGCAGGATGCTGGCGAATCCGGATCCTGCCTATGTACGGCAGATGATTCTGGCTGGCGAGCGGGCGACCTGGCCGAAGATCTCCATGATTCGCTCCCACGCCCGTATATCGAAAACCCTGGAGCGCTGCGTGCGAAGGCTGAAGCAACAGAACCGGCGCACGGCCGAGCTCAGGCTGATCAGCAACGCGGATTCCGGTACGTCTTGATATGTATTACGACTTTTTCGGCTTTCGCGAACCGCCGTTTTCCATTGCCCCAGACCCTCGTTATCTATATCTCAGCGATCGCCACAAGGAGGCCCTGGCGCACCTGATGTACGGAGTCCAGGGGCAGGGCGGTTTCATCGTGATTACTGGTGAGGTGGGAACAGGAAAAACAACGGTTTCCCGGTGTTTTATCGAGAATGTTCCCGATCATGTGGATATCGCACTGATCCTCAACCCGAGGCTCTCTGCGCGGGAGTTACTGTCCTCCATCTGCGATGAGCTGGAAATCCCCCACGATATCAGTGCCACCATCAAGGAACTGGTTGATCTGATTAACCGGGACTTGCTCAAGGCCCATGCAGCCGGGCGACACAAGGTTCTGATGATTGATGAGGCCCAGAACCTTTCGGCCGAGGTGCTGGAACAGTTAAGGCTGTTGACCAATCTTGAGACGGCAGAGAAGAAGCTGCTGCAGATTGTCCTGCTTGGCCAGCCTGAACTGCAGGAAATGCTGGCACTTCCGGAATTGAGGCAGCTGAATCAGCGGGTTACAGCACGCTATCACCTGGACGCCATCGGTCGGGATGAGCTTGCGGCCTACCTGAAATACCGCCTCAGTGTTGCTGGCATGCGGGGTGATATCTTTTCGCAGCGGGCGGTGAATCGCCTTTATCGCGAGAGCCAGGGCATACCCCGCCTGATCAACCTGATCAGTGACCGCGCATTGTTGGGCGCCTATGCCGAGGGTGAGCATGAGATTACGCCCGAGCATATCCGCCAGGCGGCAAAAGAAGTACGTGGACAATCCCTCGGCCCCACGCCCTCACGAGCTCACCAGTCACCAGACAGATCCCAGTACCTTATCGTTGCGGCTTCGATTCTGGTGGCCATCATCGGCACCTCCTGGCTTTTTGAGCGTTGGTCACCGGGCGGAGCGTTTCTCACCGATCCCTCCTCAGCAGAACCTTTACAGGGAGCTGTTGAGCGAGTCGAGGAGCAGGAACAGAAACCATTGCAAGAGATCCAGGAAACCGGGTCGGGAGAGTCGTCAGCACCCGTTGAACTTGCCGTGCCAGGTCAGCTTCTGGATTCCGTGGAGGCTTTTCAGGTACTTTTCGGGATTTGGGGGCGCGAATATGAACCTTCGGAAGCGCCCGTTGCCTGCGACTGGGCCAACGAGGAGGGCCTTGGATGCCTGAGTCGTCAGGGTAGCCGCCGAAGCCTTGAGTTTCTGGATCGCCCGGCGATGCTTCAGTTGCAGGATGAGGCGGGTAACCGGGGGTTTGTCGTGCTCCGCCATCTGGATGGCGATACCGCAGACATCGCCTTGCCCTCCGGCAATCAGACTGTATTGTTTGCCAGTATCGAGCGCTATTGGTTCGGGGAGTATCGGGTTCTGTGGCGCCTTCCGGAATACCTGACGGGCGACGGCTTTTACAGCAATGGCGGGGGCGAGCAACTCTGGATTGGTGCGCGAATGATGGATCTGGCGGACCGTTTCAGTAATTCCCGTGCTGAAAGTGACCGGGTGAAACGGCTGGATTCCGAAGAGCAGGTTCGCTGGTATCAGTCATTGCGAGGGCTTACCGTCGATGGGATCGCCGGAGCCATGACGATTATCCAGATCAATAACGACCTGGAAGCTAACATTCCCCGTCTCAAGCCTCTGCAGTCCGAAGGTCGCCGGCAAGTTGAAGGTCGAGAGTAATTATGTCGTACATTCTTGACGCATTGCGGAAATCCGAAACTGAACGGAGGCAAGGGCGCGTACCGGACCTTGGTCAGCAGGTACAGCTGATCCATCGCCCGAAGAAAAAGCGGTGGTCGCCGGCTGCCTGGGTGTCTCTTGCACTCATGCTCAATGCCGGCGTCCTGGCCTTTGTCTTCTGGCCGGGAGCGCCGTTGCCCTGGGTTTCCGAGTCGCAATCCGAGACATCTGCGGCCTCGGCCAGAACGACAGCTCCTGAACCTGATGCGGTGGCGCCTGCGACAGAGCCAGCGCCGACATTGGAAGATCCCGTTGCACAAACGGGGACCATCCCTGAGCCCGATGCGGGCGAGGCGACGCCGGCGCCGATCGCTTCGGAACCTTCCCCATCACAAAGCCGGGAGCGGGCGACCGTTATCGTTCCCTCATCCGCAAATGCCGAAACTGCTGCACCAATGGTGCAGCCCGAGCAGGCAGGCAGAGTGCCACATCTGGTAGAGTTGCCGCTCTCATTTCAGAAGAGCGTTCCCGATTTGACCTTTAACAGCCATATCTACTCGTCATCCCCTGCATCGCGCCGGGTCATGATTAACGACACCTACCTGCGAGTGGGCGACGTCTTCGAAGGCTTGCGGGTAGACGACATAACGGAAGAAGGGGTGGTTCTGAGTCGTGACGGGCGCCGTTTTCGGGTTGGCGTTGTTCGGGACTGGGTGAGCCCTCGCTGATGGCGCTGACCGACGAGATCAAGCAATCGATCCAGCAGGGATATCGGGATGTGCTGGCAGGCAAGGATATTCGGGCGCGCTATGGGCAACGCCTGATGATTGCGGAAATCGCCAGATACATGGGCGACATCACCGAGAACGATGGCCAGCGAACGTCCCCTGCCTCTGCCTGTGTGGTCGAAGCCGGGACCGGGACAGGCAAAACCCTTGCCTATCTGATCGCTGCCATCCCGGTGGCCAAAGCCCTCGGCAAAACCCTGGTTATCTCCACCGCAACCGTGGCCCTTCAGGACCAGATTGTGCTCAAAGATCTCCCGGACCTGAAAAGGCACAGCAAGATGGATTTCAACTGGACTCTGGCCAAAGGGCGGGGGCGCTACCTCTGCATGTCACGGTTGGAAGCCCGACTGCACGATGAAGGCAATACCGACAGCGACACCATGCCCCTGTTCCTTTTGGATGGGCCGAAAAATGAAGAACCGGGCACCCGGGCCTTTTTCGAGGAAATGCTCGCCAGTTATGGCTCCCGTGAGTGGGACGGTGACCGGGACCACTGGCCGGAACAGATACCGGACGACGTCTGGCGACAGGTAACAACCGACCACCGGCAGTGCACCAACCGCCACTGCAGCTATTTCGACAGTTGCGCGTTTTTTGATGCCCGTAAAGACCTTGATGATGCCGATATCGTGGTGGCTAACCATGATCTGGTTCTGGCCGACCTTGCCCTGGGCGGCGGCGCCATTCTGCCGGAGCCGGAGAACGCCCTTTATATTTTCGACGAGGCTCATCACCTTCCGGACAAGGCCCTGAATCACTTTGCCGCGTCGCTGCCACTCAATGCTACCCGGCAATGGCTGAAGCAGCTTTCCCAGGCGCTTGTTAAAATGCAGCCTTATCTGGCAGCCGGCACTCAGGCCGCCAAGTCCCTGGATCGCATCAGTTCTGCGTCGAGAGAGGTAGACCTGGTCCTCAACCGGGTTTACGAAGAAGCCGAGCAGAATACCGGCTGGGAGTTCAACGAAGAGCGCCGGACGGCGCAGTGGCGTTATCCGGAAGGTGAGTTGCCGGAGGCGATGGCCGAGCTTGCAGCCGAAAGCCGGATTGCTACCGCTAACATGGTCCGGCAACTGGGCGTTCTGGCGGACGAGTTGCAGGGCGCCTTTGATGAGCGCAAGGAGCATGAGATCGACCGGGAAACCGCCGAAGCCTGGTATCCGGTGATAGGCTCCTTTCACGCCCGGGCAGAGGACCAGTTGCGGCTCTGGACAGCCTGGTGCGACCCGGGCAATGCCAGTCCCCCCGTGGAAGCTGAAACCAACAGCGAGACAGGTGATGAGCCTGAAGCCAGGCCGAAAACGCAGAAAAGCCCGCCCCCAGCCCGATGGGCAGTACGCCAGCGCTGGGATCACGCCGAAGACATCACCCTTTACAGTTCACCGGTACTGGCAGACAACCTGTTGTATTCCAGGCTTTGGTCTCGCGCTTACGGCGCCGTGCTCACCAGTGCGACCCTGACTGCACTTGGTCGGTTCGATCGCCTGAACGCGCGGGCTGGATTGCCCCAGGGCAGCCGCTTCCTCGTGGTTCCCAGCTCTTTCCGTTACGGCGAAATGGCAACGGTGGAGGTGCCTGCGATGTCTGCCATGCCAACGGATGACGGCTTCGCCGATGAGCTTGTAAAACGACTACCGGACCTCTGGGCAGGCGAGAAGGCGACTCTGGTACTGTTTACGTCACGTCGTCAAATGCTGCAAGTGCGAGACGCGTTGGCCCCGGATTACCCAGACCTCATTATTACCCAGGACGATATGGCCAAGGGCGAAGTGCTGAGGCAGCATTGCAGCAGGGTGGATGAAGGCCGGCCGAGTGTCCTGTTCGGCGTTGCCAGTTTTGCAGAGGGTATCGACCTGCCAGGCAAGTACTTGCACCACGTCGTGATTACCCGTTTGCCATTTTCGGTGCCGGATGATCCCATTGAGGCGAGCCTGGCCGAGTGGGTGACGCAGCGGGGCGGCAATCCGTTTATGGAAATCACCGTTCCGGACGCGTCCATCAAACTCGTCCAGGCGGTTGGTCGGCTGCTGCGGACAGAGCAGGATACTGGAAGAGTGACGATCCTGGATCGCCGCATTATTGCCCGCCGGTATGGTCAGCTGTTGCTGGATGCGTTGCCACCCTTCCGCCGGATCATCGAACACTGAATCCCACCAGAACCGTCCAGCCATAAAAAAAGAGCCAGCCCTTTTGGGGTTGGCTCTCATCAAGGGGTTCTTTCGAACCCGGGCGTCGAAACAACGCGGAACAAGAAATCTGAAGGCCTGAAGTTTCAGAATTCCTGGTGAGGTTTCCCTCACCGTTGAAAATATAATAGGGGATTAGAGGGCGTAGCCGGATCGTCCAAAGGGCGTAGCGGGTTCAAGTTGTTGGTGCAAAGTGTGAGTTGTGTCACGTTTTTGGGCTCGAAATCAGCCTTGCAGCAACCCCAGTTCCCGGGCCCTGGCCAGAGCCTCGGTTCTGCGGCCCACGCCGAGCTTTCCATAAAGGTTGCGAATGTGGGCCTTCACCGTAGCCGGGGCAACGTCCATTTTTGCGGCAATTTCCTTGTTGGCGTGGCCCGCATGAATGAGCGCAAGCACTTCAAGTTCTCGCTGGCTGAGAGGTTCAGGCAGTGTTTCGGCGTTGAGTGTCGTAGGACCGCGCTCACCAGAAATGGCACTAGGTTTTGCTTCAGAATGGCCCTCGCCGGACTGGCGTTGATCGAGAAGCATTTTCCTGACGCTGGCGTTCCAGCTTCCCGGTTCATCCAGTGCTGGCAAACCGAGGAGCAGGGCACGCAGATCCGGGCTTTCCTCCGCAAAGAGGCTCAGGAATCCGGCTTCGCTGGCCAGTTCTATCGCGCGGGTCAGCATTTGCTCCGATTCACCGGTCCGTTCCTGCTTCGCCAGGGCCTCGCCATAGACCAACAGAATTTCCACCAGGTGTCTGTTGTGGGCGTTGCGTTCAGCCGGTTGCAAAAGAGCGCTGAGTATTTCCTGGGCCCGCTCGGGCTGATCCAGTGCAACCAGCACTCGCGCCTCGCTAATACGGCTTTGTTCAAGATGAAGCGGATTGGTGAACTCGGTATCGGCTCGGGAATCCAGGCAGGCCCGGGCTTTTTCCGGATGGCCTGAAGCCAGGTAGCAGCGTGCCAGAAGGGCAGTGCTTGCCGGTGGCTCGAACACGATTTGCTCTCGCCGCTTGCGGGCGGTCTGGGATGCGTCTTCGAGTGCGTCAATCGCGTCCTGGAGCCTGCCTTCGCTGAAAGCCAGGTGACCACGCACGTACTGAATGATCACGTGCTGGCCCGGTTCGGTGCCCCGCTCAACATGTTCGAGCAACGGTTTCAGGTGCGTGGCTGCTAGCTGGGGGTGATTTCGTTCGCGATGAATCTCACAGAGTGTACTGTTCTGCCAGCATGAGATGAGTCTTGGCTGGGTTGGGTCCGCATAGTGTTTGTCCACCCATTGCCTTATCTCGGTGCAGGTTTCCAAAGCCAGATCGATATCGCCGCGATTGTATTGAATCCACGCCAGCAGGCCCCCACTGGAAAGAACCGTACTGGGTTTATGTTCGACCTGTCCGTAACGGACTGCCGACTGGAGCGCGTCTTCGGCTTCGGTGAGTTCACCTTTGCCGTAGTAATCCAGCCCAAGGCCGTAATAGGTTACCGACTTTAATGGTATGCGAGTGTGATCAATCTCCCTGAGCACCTGTCTTGTGAGATCTGCGGCGCTCTTGTCGTCACTCCGGGTGCGAGCCAGATAGGAGCGCATCAACGAGATCTCACTTTGCAGCCCGAGGGCCCCTTCGGCATCCGGATGGGAGTCCGCCACCTGCCGGTCCAGAAGATCCTCCAGGCCGGACAGCAGCGGCTCCAGACTATCCATGCGGTTGGCAAAGAACAGCCCCCAGATCCGGAGCATCTGGAGTTGCGGATTGTCGATGACAAGATCCTGTGGCAGGGCATCAATCCAGTCCAGCACGGGGAGGTGATATCCGCCATGGATCAGGTTGTTGCCGTGCTCGGCGAGCACCCGGGCAAGCCGGGACCAGTCCTCCTGTCGGACGATCTGGGCAATGGCTTCCTGCACGTGACCATGGGCCAATAACCAGTCCACCGTACGGTGCCAGAGTCGCGCGGCCAAGTCAGGATCTTGGTGACTTACCCTGAGTTGCAGCGCATCCCGAAACAGGTCGTGATAGCGGAACCACTCGTTCCGGGTATCCAGCGGGATCAGGAACAGATTCTGGCTGAGAAGTTTTTCAAGCAGCTCCTGGCTGTTATCGGACCCACGGATCGAATCACAGAGGGATGCACACAGCCGGGGGCAACAGGCCGTTTCAAGCAGAAAGTCCGACAGCTCCCGGGGTTGCTGCTCAAGTACTTCGCTCAGCACATAATCGCTGATGTGGCGCTCATCCAGATTTATCTGGTTTCCACTCGTGCTGGCGTCCTTTCCGGACAATGCGGACAGCTGCATGGCGGCGACCCAGCCTTCGGTTTTGCGGTAAATCGCGTGGACATCCTCGTCGGCGATATCAAGGCCCATGGTGTCGTGAAAAAACTGACGGCATTCGTCTTCAGAAAAGGCCAACAGGCCAGGGTGGATGTCCTGGATCCACCGACGGACGCGCCAGCGGGCCAGGGGCAGTGGCGGTTCGGTTCTGGACGCCAGGGTTATCAGAACACCCGGCGGAAGATAATCAATGAAATAGGCGAACTGCCTGTGGATGGCCGGGTTGCCAATGAAGTGGAAGTCGTCCAGCACCAGGGACCACGGGCTGTCATCATGAGCCAGCGTGTTGATCAGGCCGGTAATGGCCTCGGTAAACGTGTCATCTGAGTGGTGAGCCAGTTGTTTGCGCAAATCGGAGGCGCCGGTCAGCCCGGCTTGCTCAAAAGCACCTATCAGGTACTGCCAGAATCGCCGGGGCTCATCGTCGTGTTCATCCAGAGAGAGCCAGGCGGTAGGGGAGGAAACCCTTGAACACCATTGCGCAACCAGAGTGGTTTTGCCAAACCCGGCCGGCGCAATAACCAGATTCAGTCTTTTCGGAGCCCGGGACTCAAGCAAGGCACTCAGCCGCTCACGTTTAACCGCGCGTGAGTCTGACGTTGGCCGAAGAAACTTTGTGGTGAGCAGCATGGGTTCCCTGAGAACTGGAGTGTTGATGTGCCCAGACAGGGCATTACGGATTGTGTCCTTTGTATTGGCCAAGTCAAGGGTTGGAGGGGCTTTTCATAGCCTCAGAGTTTTATCAGGGGCTGCGCAAATGCGATTTTGGTCTAAACTGTGTAAAAGCAGTTGCCTATATTAAAAAAGAATGAAAATCTGTATTTTTATGCGTATTCTTCAACAAGGTCCTTCGATCTCCAGGGAGCAGCAGATTCAATGAAACTACAACAGTTGCGCTATATCTGGGAAGTTGCGCATCACGACCTGAATGTCTCAGCAACCGCCCAGAGTCTGTTCACGTCCCAGCCGGGTATCTCCAAACAGATCCGCCTGCTGGAGGACGAGCTGGGGCTTGAAGTATTTGCCCGCAGCGGCAAGCATCTCACCAGAATCACACCGGGCGGCGAGATCATTATTCGCGAGGCTGGCGAAATCCTGCGGCGGGTTGAGGGCATCAAGAAGATTGCCCAGGAATTCAGTAACCAGCGAAAGGGTGATCTCAGCATCGCCACCACTCATACCCAGGCGCGTTATGCACTGCCCCCGATTATCAGTGGTTTTATAGAGGAGTACCCGGACGTCTCCCTGCATATGCATCAGGGGACGCCAATGCAGATCTCCGAAATGGCAGCCAGCGGGGCGGTCGATTTTGCCATTGCCACCGAGGGCATGGAGCTGTTTAACGACCTGATAATGATGCCATGCTACAAATGGAACCGGAGCGTCATCGTGCCGAAGGATCATCCACTGGCGAAACTGCCGGAACTGACACTTCCAGAGCTGGCAGAATACCCGCTCGTGACTTACGTGTTCGGCTTTACGGGGCGCTCGAAACTGGATGAGGCGTTCCAGTCCCAGGGACTGACACCGAAAGTGGTATTTACGGCAGCAGATGCAGACGTGATCAAGACCTACGTCAGGTTGGGGCTCGGTGTTGGAATTGTCGCGAGCATGGCATTCGATCCAAAAACGGACACCGACCTGGTTGCGCTCGACGCCCGCAAGCTTTTCCGTCCCAGCGTCACACGACTCGGGTTCCGAAAGGGGACTTTCCTGCGGGGCTATATGTATGACTTCATTCACCGTTTCGCGCCCCATCTCACCAAAGAAAAGGTGGACGAGGCGGTTTCCCATCAGGGCAGCCGGTCTGAAATCGAAGAACTGTTCAAAGATGTCGAGCTGCCCACTCACTAAAAGATGAATGGGCAAGAGGCGCCCGGGTTATTCCCGGGCGATCAGGTTGCCGGCATGGAGGCCGCATTCTTTCTGGGTGGCTTCTTCCCACCACCAGCGGCCTTCACGTTCATGTTGACCAGGCAGGACAGGACGGGTGCAGGGCTGGCAGCCGATGCTGACAAAGCCTTTCTCATGCAGTTTGTTGTACGGCGCCTCGGACATACGGATGTAATCCCACACCTCTTTTGATGTCCAGTTTGCAAGTGGGTTGAACTTTACCAGTGTCTTTTCATTGGTCGAGAAGGCGGTATCTTCCTGGATAACCGGGACGTCATTGCGAGTTCCGGGGCTCTGGTCTTTCCGCTGTCCAGTGATCCAGGCGTCCACGGTCGCCAGCTTGCGGCGAAGGGGGTTGACCTTGCGAATGCCGCAACACTCACCGTGCCCATCTTCATAGAAGCTGAACAGGCCCTTTTTGTTCACCAGATCCTGAACTTCGTGAGCATCCGGAAACAGAACTTCGATCTCGATGCCGTAATGCTTGCGAACCCGCTCTACAAAATCGTAGGTTTCCGGATGCAGACGGCCTGTATCCAGAGTGAAAACCTTCAGGTTGTCGGTCAGCTTGTGCGCCATTTCAATCAACACGACATCTTCTGCGCCACTGAAAGAAATGGCGATGTTATCGTATTGTTGCAGCGCAGCTTTGAGAATCGAACGGGGGCTCTGGCCTTCGAGCTCTTCCCGCAGGGTTTGAATATCGGTCATGGCCCGGCATTGCCTTCTATGGATGTGCAAGGGTATCTAACTGACCGAAAAGGCTACCATTAAATGCCTCATACCCTGAAGGAATGACGATCTATATGGTTATTCCGCGTTTAAAAGCGCGGGTTTACACTTCCACGATGCAATCCTGGCCGGTTTTTCTTATCATACGCACCGAATACAGGCAGGCGGATTGACCGTACTGGCCCTTTACCAATCAAAGCAGGAGATCGTTGTGGAACTGGCATGCCTTGACCTTGAAGGAGTATTGATCCCGGAGATCTGGATCGCGTTCGCCGAAAAGACCGGCATTGAAGAGCTCAAGGCGACCACCCGCGATATTCCGGATTATGACGTGTTGATGAAGCAGCGCCTCAAGCTGCTGGACCAGCACGGCTATGGCCTTCCGCAAATCCAGGAAGTGATTGGCGAGCTGGACCCGCTGCCCGGCGCCCGGGAGTTTCTGGATTGGCTGCGCGAGCGTTTTCAGGTTGTGATCCTGTCCGACACCTTCTACGAATTCGCCATGCCCCTGATGAAGAAGCTGGGTTATCCGGCACTGCTTTGTCACAAGCTGGAAGTTGCAGACGACGGCCAGATCACCAACTACCTGCTGCGCCAGCGCGACCCCAAGCGACAGTCGGTGAGGGCATTCCAGTTGCTGAATTACCGCGTGATTGCTGCCGGTGATTCCTACAATGACACTACCATGCTGGGCCAGGCCGAAGCCGGTATCCTGTTCCATGCGCCGCAAAACGTGATCGACGAATTCCCGCAGTTCCCTGCGGTACATAACTTTGACGATCTCAGGCAGGAGTTTCTCAAGGCCAGCGAGATCCATAGCGCCTGATTGTAAGACTGAAACTGGGGTCAGAAGAACGCTTTCTTCTGCTCCCATGTTCACCCGAACTCACTTCAGTCGATCACCAACTCTTCCAGAAACCGCATTAAAGACCCGACTTTTGCGAGCGTCTCCTGATATTCAGCCTCGGGATCTGAGTCCGCAACAATACCGCCACCACCCCAGCACCGAATGGTGCCCTCGCCATCACACAGCATGGTTCGAATCGCAATATTGCTGTCCAGAGTGCCATCCAGTCCGCGATAGAAAATCGAGCCGCAGTAGGGGCCGCGCCAGTGGGGCTCGAGTTCCCGGATGATTTCCATTGCTCGGATCTTGGGTGCACCCGTA
The DNA here is from genome assembly GCF_000166295.1 of Marinobacter adhaerens HP15. Lineage (NCBI taxonomy): Bacteria > Pseudomonadati > Pseudomonadota > Gammaproteobacteria > Pseudomonadales > Marinobacteraceae > Marinobacter > Marinobacter adhaerens. Next base: position 1,951,064 of record NC_017506.1, on the reverse strand, counting down.
ATGGAACCACCCGGGAATGCGTCAAACAGGGCCTTCATCGGCGTAACACCGTCGGCAAGTTCCGCGCGAATGTGGCTGACGAGGTGATGAACGTTCTTGTAGGACTCAAGAGCAAAGAGTTTGTCGACTTTCACACTACCGGGTTTCGCGTTCAGGCCCAGATCATTGCGGAGAAGATCAACGATCATCAGGTTCTCGGCAAGGTCCTTTTCGGAGCCTTCCAGTTCAGAGGCATAGACCAGATCGGTTTCCGGTGTTCTGCCTCTCGGCCTGGTGCCCTTAATTGGGCTGGTGGTTACGGTGCGATCGTGTATCTCGAGAAAACGTTCGGGGGAGACCGAGATAATCGATGCTTCGCCTGATCGGATAAAACCGCTGTAGGGAGTAGGGTTAGCATCCGAAAGCGCCTGGAATGCTCGCCAGGGATCCCCTACGAAACGGCCTGAGAATTCCTGAGACAGATTCGCCTGATAACAATCACCGGCTTCGATGTATTGGCGAACCCTTTCTACGCTCGTCCTGAAGGCAACCGGTGTTTGCCTGGGCTGAAATCCGCAAACCATAGACCATCCAGTGGTGGCGGGTTCGTCCGTGGCCAGCCACTGGTCCAGTAAATCACGCGTCCCATCAGGGCAGTCCGGATGAATCCAAAGCCAATATTGATCTGTTTTGCGATTATGACTGGCAGTCCAAAGATAGAATCCTGCAGACATCAGGGGGACATCCAGAGATGGGCAGAGCTCTCTGAGACGGTTTTCCCTGACATACCCGAGCTCATAGCCCAGGAAACCAATCCACCCTCCGGACAGGCATTCCGGATTGGGTTCCTGTTCGATCTGGAACTGGTGGACGAGGCTTTCCATGTTCTGGGCAAGCTGATCGGAGCAGAAATCTTCAGGCACAGGGTGTTGTAGTACTTCGGTGGCAATAGCTCTGGCCGAAAATCCGCTGAAAACTCCCCGGGCCGGGCCGTTTCCAACGCTTCCGATATAGGCGAAATCCGTTTCCCGACACGCATGGCTGAGCAGGCGATGGTAGCCCTCATCGGTAAGTTCACGCATGTTTGCCGGGTTCAAGGTTCCTCCGGATTCTTCGAGAAATGATAAACAGCACACAAAACCGGCGTTGTCGGGTTCACCGAGCCACTGATCTAATTGAAGGCTGTTCCAGTTGGATGCCAGATTGGGACATCGGCCGGTATTCTAACTGAGTTTGGCGGCCATTCTTAATACAAAAATAGATCAGGGTGCGGCGTTCATGCGATTGAGTGATGCATCCAAGAAAAGGACGGAGATTGTCGATGAGAAAGTCTAGGTACATTGCAAAGGAGGTTCTGTCACTGTTTGCGATTCTGGTTATTGCTCCTTGTTTCGCAGCCGCACAAGGCTCTGAGCAGTCAGACAAGGAGGTTAAACAAATGATCCAGACACAGTTTGAGAGGATGTATGAGAAGGGAATCCAGAATCTTTCTGATCGTATTGTGCTTACTGGTGGAGTGAAGCCTTTTGCAGTGGTCTCAGACACTGGGGATAACGTAAAAGCCATCCGCATTAGACAGGCAGAAGAAATGCCTCCTGAGATCGCGCTGGAGGTTCTCCGGCGGTCTCTCATTGCGCTCGTGAAAAAAGGAAAGATCGGGGCCACTGCGATTTTTTATACGGCTGATAACCCAAATAAAAAATCAAACGCTGACAAAGTTCTTGTAGTAGAAATGGAACATATTTTTGGTCCGACACTGGCACAGCTCGTTCCTTTTACTATCAAAAACGGCAAGGCAAGCTACGGAGAGCAAGTTGTTGTAGACATGGAAAAGCAGATCTTCAATATCAAGGTTGACGAAGAATCTGCCGAATGAATCTAGGAATGTCTAACAATCTAATTATTGGTTACTGTGAAGGTGTTCACGGAACATTCTGTTACCTCTGACGTACTCTGTATCTGTGCAGATACAAAAGTAAACCAAACAGTCTGCACACATGGAAATAACAACAATTTTTCCGTAAGGAGAACGTTATGAAAGGCCTGAAGAAAATCGCACTTGCAACTGCTGTTGCAGCAGCTCCATTTGCTGCACACGCTGACCTGAAAGCGCTCGATGACAGTGCAATGGGTAACGTGACTGGTCAGTCTGGTGTGTCTATTGAACTGGAAACCGAAGTCAGCATTGGCGAATTCCGCTACACCGACGATGGTTACCTGTCAGTCAACGATATCTTCATCGGTGGTGGAACCGTCGAGCGTGATGGTAGCGGCAATGTAACTGGCGTCTCTGGTCTGCTGGACGATCTGTTGATCGACATTGATGTAGAGGCTGATGGTGATGCCTTCATTGATGTCCACAGCATCTCTGGTGCTCCAATTGACTTCGCTGTTGGTGTTGGTTCTGCGTCACTGAACGCTACCGACGGCAGTGGCGACACAACTCTGCTGGCTAGCAACATTGGTATCGAAGGTGGCCTGGCGCAGCTCAACATTCGCGTTGATACTGCGACAGACGACCTGATCATGAACGTTGGTTTTAACGTGACTGATATGGATATGGATGTTGACTTCCTGGGCGTGAATATCCGTGACATGCGTGTTATGGGTACCAACTTCCTGGAGACTGGTGGTGCCGGCGTTGATCCTGCCGACCCAACCACTTTGGCCAATGCCTATGCTTTTGCAACCATTACTGTGGGTAAGGGGACTTCTGCTGCAACTGGCGGTGACGCTCTGGAAATCGCGATTCCCGAATTCCGGGCGGATATTATCGTAGGTGCTGTTGAAATCGGTGGTGCTTCCATCGGTTCATTCCAGATGGACAACCTGGCAGTAACCAATACCAACATGAAGGTTTATGGTCACTAATCTGACGTAACACCAAAGTTGGTGAAACGCCCCGCTCCGCGGGGCGTTTTTATTGGTCATGGTAAAGCTCAGGCCAATAAAAAACGGCAGCCAATCCTGGCTGCCGCTTTCCAATTGAATCAGTTAATTCTGCGCTACTGATCCGGCACCGCAATAGAAAGATCAAACCCTCCACCAGGCCTCGGCGTCAAAGTAATGGGCCCTTCATTAATGGCCTGCGGAACCTGTATCTGATCAATCCCAGGCGGATTGCCGATGCTGAAATTCAGGTTCTGCCCGTCAAACCCTATCCCCAGTTGATCATTAAGAAAGGTTTGCGTAAAAGGCTCTTCCGGAATCTGTGCCTGCTGCCCAAAGATGATTGGTGGAATCGTTGGGGTAAACTCTGCTGGCGGCTGCGCCCGGGCGATTTCTTCCTGGGGCAGCAGCAGGGCGCGACGGAGGAATTCATCTTCTGCGTTTTCCAGAGCATCGGTCCTGCCCTCATCAACGTATCGTTGCAACGCTTCCCGGTAAGCTTCCTCCTCAGCTTCGGTCAGTACCGGTTCGCCGGGCGATATGGTGAGGGAGCGCAGGATACGTTGGCGGTCGGCTTCTGATTTCTTCCGTTCTTTGGGTACAACGATTACGGCGGAATCTTTCACATAGGTTTCCACCATCTCGTCCGAGGTCATGGTCTGAACGCCACCGAAGGCAGGTAAGGCAACAACCAGGCCGCTGATGGCGGTGGTGAGCAGATGTCGGCGTTTCATAATCTGGCCTCTTTTGTTTAAAAAACACGCTCCCTTGAACGAGTATTCGGTTTGTCAGACAGGAATTCAAGCCAGATGATCCGGGATTGTGATCAGAATCTTTGATTTTTCGGTACTGTTACTAATCAACGCAAAATCGTGGTCGAATACCATGAACTTTTTGGGCATCGCAGGACCTCAGTTCTACTATGATAAATCCGTTCAGAAAACGCTTTCGTCGCTGGATTAACCGACGGATTCCGCGGTCCGATGTCCAGAGCTTCAGTCAGAAGAACATATTCATCCTGCCTACTGGTGCGGGACTCGTGTTCGGGCTGTTGCTCGTCATCATGCTTCTCACCGGCATCAATTATCAGAACAGCCTGATCTATCTGAGTACCTTTCTGCTTGGGGCGGTCTTTGTTGGCGCGATGCATCAGACCCATCGAAATCTGTCCGGCCTGGAACTCACGCTGGTTCAGCCGGGAGAGGGCTTTGCCGGTGATGATATTCCGTTTCGATTCCGCCTGAAGGCAGGGCGGGATGACGCCATTGCCATCCTGCTGTCCTGCGAAGAGTCCGGCCTGGCCCCGGTTCACGTTCACTCGGGTCGTTCCCTGGATGTCACGCTTCCGGTTCATTCCGCTCATCGGGGGTATTTGCGGCCCGATCGGGTACGGATTGAAACGCGTTTTCCGTTCGGCCTCCTCAAGTCCTGGTCGTGGGTTCGGCCGGTATCCTCCGGTCTGGTATTCCCAAGGCCGGTTCCAGCTCCTGAGGCGTTCAGCACGGTAGAGGATGGTGAAGAGTCAGCAGAAGCACGATCCGTTGAGGGCAATGACCATGCGGATATCCGACCCTGGCGGGAAGGTGATCTCAGCCAGCGGGTGCTCTGGAAGCGGTTCGCACGAACCGGGCAAATGGTGGTGGCAGACTGGGAGGGTGAGCAGGGCAGTCCCTATTGGCTGGATTTCAACGCCTACCCTGGCGCAGACCATGAGTTACGGTTGAGTTACCTGGCGTTTCTGGTCAATGAACGGGGCAAAAGCGGCGTGCGTTTCGGGTTGAATCTTCCCGGGCAGATCATCGAGCCTGATTCGGGGCCGGCGCACGCAGCACGGTGCCTGCGTGCATTGGCGACCTGGGGTGAGGAACGGCCCCGGGATACCATGGCCGAGCCCCATGGAACGCGCAGAAAGCCGATAGGAAACTCACCGCAGTATGCAGGGGAGGGGCGGGCTTGAGTTTCCTGGACCGCATCAGAGGCACCCAATCGGAAGAAGCGACAGCGACCAATCTGCCTTCGAGAGCCTTGCTCTGGCTGATTGCCAGTTTTGCGTTGCTGCTGTCGCCACAGTGGGACCGGTTACCGCTCTGGCTGATTGCGGCTTGCGCAGTGTTGGCCGCCTGGCGCTGGTTGGCGCAATACGGAAGGGTAAGGCTCCCTGGCCGCCTGTTGCGCACGGGCATTATGCTGGTGCTGATCGGCGTCTATGTTGCAACAGTGCAGGGGCGGTTCACGGTAGATACCGCAGCTTCGTTCTTCGTGCTGGCGGTAGGTCTCAAGTGGCTGGAGACCCGTTCGGTCAGGGACTTCTACGTTCTTTTTTTCATTCTTGTCTATCTGGCCTCGGTAAATTTCCTGTTCCATCAGGAGATTCTATGGGCACTGGTCAACTTCACCGGCATAGCGCTGCTGCTGGTCGGGCTACAAGTACTGAACGCACCAGAACTGCCCGGCGGCATGACTTCAGGCTGGCGCAGGCTGGGTGGAATGTTCCTCAAGACACTGCCAATCGTCGTTCTTTTATTCGTGTTTTTCCCCCGGATGTCGCCGCTGTGGAGTGTGCCGCTGGTGTCCGGTGAGGCCCGGACCGGGATCAGCGACACCATGAGGCCAGGGGATATTTCCAACCTTGCCCAGAGCAGTGAGAGGGCGTTCCGGGTAACCTTTGGCGGCGAGATGCCCGCCTACAGAGAAAGATACTGGCGAGGGCTTATTCTCGACTACCTGGATGGAGAAACCTGGCGCCAGGGTCAACAAGAACCATTTCGGGCCCTGGGCCGCGTAGCGGTCGATGGTGGCATAGGAGAGCTTGAGCCAAACCAGTATGACGTGTTGTTGGAACCTACGGATCAGCGCTGGGCATTTGCCCTGGAAGGTTCCCGTGCGGTATCGGATAACGTGTTCGAAGACAGCGCGGATCTTTTCCGTTTCCGGCGGCCGGCTGACAGCCCCGTGCGTTATAGGCTGGCACTCGAGAGCGAAGCTTCTGTTGCCGAAACACAAAACGCTGCGGAACTGCGCCGCTATCTTCAGTTGCCGCAGGAAGGCAATCCCAGAGCGCGAGAATTTGCGCGGGAACTTCGCCGTACGATGGGCGACGAGCAGGTCGTTCGTACCCTGTTGCAGCGTTTTCGAGAACAGGAATACTTTTACACGCTCAGACCTCCTGCCATGCCTGAAGACGGCATTGATTCCCTGCTTTTTGACGAGAAGCGCGGTTTTTGTGCCCACTATGCTGGCGCAACCACCTTCGTGTTGCGCGCTGCCGGTATTCCCTCGCGCGTTGTCGTCGGCTATCAGGGCGGAGAAAACGGGGCGGGAGGCGATTATCTGATTGTGCGGCAGTACGATGCCCATGCCTGGGTTGAGGCGTACATTGACGGCCGCGGATGGGTGAGGATCGATCCCACGGCTGCCATTGCGCCGGATAGGATTGAGTCAGGCCTGAGAGACGCGGTGGCAGAGGAGGGATCCTTCCTGGAAAACAACTGGGCCTCTCCCCAGCGTTATGCGGATGTGGCCCTGGTGCAATGGGCGAGTCTTCAGCTGGATCGCATCAACTACCAGTGGCAGCGCTGGGTCGTCGGCTATCAGGGCCAGAGCCAGATGGATCTGATGTCCAGGTTGCCCGGTGGTTTCGGCATGCGTGAATTGGGATACATGACGGCGGGTATCGTTGGTGCCGGTTTGCTAATCGCTGGACTCATTTCCGCGTTGCAAATGCGCCGTGGAGAAAGGCGGGACGCGTTGCGGAGGGTGGTGGATACGTGGCACCGTCTGTGCGCGAGTGCAGGCGTGCCTGTCCGTCATGGTGAAACGCCGTCGGTTCTTGCATCAAGGCTGGCAAAAGCTGAACCGGCTGCAGGGGATTCTGCCAGGCTTTTTGCCCGGATGGTGAACAGCCATTACTATAGCGCTGGTAAAGACGACGAGGGCGTTGAGCAGTTGAAGCGAATGCGCCGCTTGCTTGCAACCATGAAGCGCCAACTGCGCAGATCCGGAACCCGCACAGGAAGATCCAGTGACTGATATTGCCCAAGATATGCCCTGGCTGCGCCGTGCCTGGCAAACGGTTCAGAGCCGGGTCGCAGAAGACCGACTCCCACACGCTCTTATACTTGTTGGTGAGTGTGGTGTGGGCAAGCGGGCCTGGGCAGAGGCTGTCGGCGGGCTGCTGCTGTGCGATCAGCCATTGGGCCGGGAAGCGGGCCAGCCAATTGCCTGTGGCCGCTGTAAACAATGTGAACTTCTGGCAGCCGCCAGCCACCCGGATATCCGGATTTATGCGCCGGAAAAGTCCCGTATGGTCAAGGTGGATCAGGTCAGGGCTCTGTCGTCGTTCGCGGTGGCGTCTCCGCAGGTGGCCCACCATAAAGTGGCGATTATTGACCGGGCGGATCAGTTGAACATCAATGCGGCGAACGCATTGCTCAAGACCCTTGAAGAGCCGCTGCCCGACGTGACCTTGATTCTGTTGCAGGAGAGTGGTCGTCCGGTGTTGCCTACCATCCGGTCCCGATGTCAGACATTGACGGTTCCGGTGCCCGGCAACAGCGAAGCCAACCACTGGCTCGCCAGTCGTGTAAAGAATCTTCCCGAAGATGCACAACCGTCTGCAGATGTTCTGGCCAAAGCTTTGATGCTGGCGGGTAATGCACCCAGATTGGCACTGGACTATGCAACAGGTGATTTCATCGGTTTGCGGGACACGGCCCTAGACCGCTTCAAGGATTTCATGAAGTCCAGGATTCCGGTCGGTGAGGCCGCCAGGGCGTTCAAGTCCATGGGCCTGGAGGATACGCTTTGGTTGTTCGAAACCTGGGCGGCTGATCTGGCACGCTTGATTGTGGGGGGCAGTGCTCGGGACGCCGATGCCGCCGATATGCTCGGATTTCTGGCAAAAACGACGCCCGGCTGGCGGGCCCATGAGTTGCTCGATATGGTAAAGGAATCACGCGCAGCGGGTGTCTACAACGCCAGCCCCGAGCTGGAAGCCAGTCGTCTTCTGATCGCCTGGCAAAAGCTGATGCCGGTGAAACGCCCTGCTGCCTAGTGGATATCCCGGCAGAATTGCGTCTTTGGGGGCAACAACTGCTATGATTCCGGAATGAAAGGGATTTTCGGATCCCGATAACCGTTCAAAACGATCTAAGAGAAAGGTGTCAGTTATGGGGCCAGGTTTTGGTGCGCGCAGTGGCATACTCACCCTGACAATCAAGGATAAAGCAGTGCTCTACGCGGCATACATGCCGTATATTCGCCAGGGCGGTCTGTTCATCCCGACCCAGAAACAATATCAGTTGGGCGACGAAGTCTTCCTGCTTCTCAACCTGATGGACGAGCCTGAACAAATTCCGGTCGCTGGCAAGGTAATCTGGATAACGCCCAAAGGTGCCCAGGGCAACCGCGCGGCGGGTATTGGTGTCCAGTTCAACGGTGATGATGAAACCGCCCGAACCAAGATTGAGTCCTACCTGGCAGGCTCGCTGAGCTCCGATCGCCCCACCCATACAATGTGAAGGCGGAGCCTGGATGAGCGACATGTCGTTTCCCACGGACACCCCCGGAAACCAGGTGAAGGACGGGAGCATTGAAAACCCCGCCCGGTCGTTCCGCGAGTCCGATTGGAAACTCCGGCACATCACCCTGGCCGGCCTTAGCTGGCCTGCCGCTACTGATGCCCACGATAATACACCGATCATAATGCTGCATGGTTGGCTCGATAACAGCCTTACCTTTGTGAAGCTCGCACCGGAGCTGGCGCGACTCGGGCCCGTCTACGCGCTGGACTTCGCCGGGCATGGCCATTCCGGGCACCGGCCAGAGGGGCAGAGTTACCTCTTGATGGACTATGTGGCGGATCTTGCCGAGCTGGTTGAACGCTATTTCCAGGAAACACCGGATGGCAGGATCAACCTGGTCGGGCACTCGCTTGGGGGGATTGTCGGAGCGCTCTACGCGGCCGCCTTTCCGGAGCGAATTCGAAACCTTGTCATGATCGACAGCCTGGGCGCATTGAGCCGTCCGGTTAAGGAAACCATTCCCCAGCTCCGGAAAGCTGTGAAAAAACGCATTGCCGGCTCTGGCCGCCAGGTTGTCTATCCGGATATCGCCACGGCCGCCAAAGCACGGGAGGGCGGGCTGAGCCCGCTCAGCCCCGAGGCCGCGCTGACACTCATTCCGCGCAATATGAAACCCGAGGGAGAGGGCTACGTCTGGCAGACCGATCCCAGGTTACGGCACCCGTCTCCATTGATGATGACCGAAGAGCAGGTGCTGGCTTCGCTGTCTGCTATCGAAACCCGTGTGCTTTTTGTCAGAGCCGATGCAGGACTTCTTTCGTACAGAAAGGATCTGGATAAACGCGCTGACGCTATCGCCAACCTCCAGATCGTAACCGTGCCGGGAGGTCACCATTGCCATCTGGATGGCGAGACCGGGCCGGCTGCAATAGCCATCAGACAATTCCTGGAAAATGAGTAATCGCTTGCTGAAATTACTGTTCACACGTTTCTTGGTACCGATCCTCGGATTATTGGCACTGTCTTCCGGTGTGCAGTCTGCTCCGGAGGATATGCCCGAGGCCTATCAACAGTCGACGCTTGAAGATACGGTCTCGATTCAGTCGTCGGGACACCTGGTATTGTTCAGCCCCGTGCGGGAAGTCAATAACGAGATTCGCTCCGAAACCCTGGCCCGCTTGCCCGTGACTGGGGAAGGGCGCCTGTACCGGATTGCCCGAGACTCAAGTCGCGAGGAAGCGCGGGACCACTACCTGGGTCTGTTGCGCCAGAGAAACGCCCAGATTCTGTTCGAGTGCTCCAGTATCCGTTGTGGAAGAAGCAACGTATGGGCGAACCAGATCTTTAATCAGGCCGTTCTCTATGGCCGTGATGCAACCCAGGATTATCTGGTGGCGGGCACCGTTGCCGAGGACGGCGCCCGTTGGCTGACCCTCATTTACACGGTGACTCGCGGCAACCTTCGGGAGTATGTTTGGGTGGAGCACCTGCGGGTTGAATCCGGCGCGACCATTCCCGGCTTTGGCACCATGGCCAACCGCGTCGAAGGGCCGATTATTGTTCCCTGGCAAGGCGGTGTAACCTACCGGTTCGATTGGCAGGCAACGGATCGCAGGCGGGTGAATGATCTGGCCCGTGAAGAGGGTACGGTGGTTGCACTGGTGGGCTATTCTGTATTGGAGACTGATGAGTCCTTCAGTGATGCGATGGAGCGTGCCCGCCTGGCTACCGAATCGTTGTCGGAGGTCCTGTCCAAAACGGGTGTCTCCCGGGCTCAACAGGAGATAATCGTTGTGGGGCCGGCAGGTGTCTTCAGTGATCCAGACAGGCAGGGCGACCGGGTAGAAGTGGTGGTGATCTCGAGGTAATGATTATGGGCACATCAAAGGATGACGATCAGGATCCAAAGGACAAGCCCTCAGAGAAAGATCCGCAGGACAACGTCTCGAAGGTCCTGAGCAGCTCGGATGTCTCCGCTACCAGTGCTCCGGCAAATCCGGAAAAAGGCAAAGACCGGAACAAACCGCGCAAGACCGTGGCTCTGACGCTGGGAAGTGGTGGTGCCAGAGGGTATGCCCACATCGGCGCCATCGAAGTTCTGGTGGAGCGTGGCTACGACATCGTTGCTATCTCCGGCTGTTCCATGGGGGCCCTGATCGGCGGTATGTTCGGAGCGGGCAAGATGCAGGACTACAAGGACTGGGTTACCGGCCTGGGCCAGTTCGATGTCCTCAAGCTCCTCGATGTAACGTTCAATTCCGTGGGTGCTATTCGTGGCGAGAAGATTTTTTCGGTTGTAAGGGAAATGCTGGGAGATACCCGGATCGAAAACCTGCCCATTGCCTTTACGGCCGTGGCGACAGATCTGCTCGCCCACAAGGAAATCTGGTTTCAGGAAGGGCCTCTGGATCAGGCTATCCGCGCTTCGGTGGCGATTCCAAGTGTTGTCACACCTCTCGTTCTCAATGGCAGAGTCCTCGTGGACGGTGCCTTGCTCAATCCTTTGCCAATCATCCCGACCATTTCCTCCCACGCTGACATCATCGTTGCGGTCAATCTCAGTGGCGAGGATGACCGCCGTCGACGGATTCCGGACGCTGCGTTTACTCCAGGCGAGGCTGAAAACACGGATATGGACGAGTGGGTGGATACCATCCGTGAGAAGGCCTCGCGCTGGTTTGATTGGGATGCCCTGAAATCCCTGACTGCCCGGAAGCCGGACAACGGTGACAGCCCGGAAGAAAAGATCAGCCGGGCAGTGCACAAGAAAGAGCATCAAAAGCAGACGGAGAAGAAGCCGGCTGACAAGAAGAGCCAGGAAGAGCACGAAACCATCGACTGGGACAAGCTCGGGATCGGCAAATTCGATGTGATGAACCTCACCATCGAGACCATGCAGAGTGCGCTTGTGCAGTACAAGATCGCGGGCTACCCGCCGGATTTGCTGGTGAATATCCCGAAGAATGCCTGTCGGAGCTACGATTATCACAAGGCCCCGGAATTGATTCAGCTGGGCCGTGAGCGGATGGCTGCTGCGCTGGATCGCTTTGAAGAAAGCCGGAACAGCTCCGGGCCTCTGGCTATCTGAACAATTTGTTGGCGGGGGCGGGCTGCAGTCGAGCGGGTAATCAGCGTATAATCCCGCGCTAACACGCTCTTGCACAGGATGTACGTTAGTGACCAGCCCTATTGACGACCTTCACAGCGTTCGGGATTACCTCCGCTACGCCTCCTCTCGGTTTGCTGCTTCGCCGCTGTTTTTCGGGCATGGCACGGACAATGTCTGGGATGAAGCCGTTCAGCTGGTTATGCGTAGCCTGCACCTTCCCCTTGAAAACAACACTCTGTTCCTGGATGCCCGTCTAACGCGGGAAGAGCGGGAGCTGGTACTGGAAAGAATCGCCCGGCGCGTGGATGAGCGCGTACCTCTGGCGTATCTGCTCGGTGAAGCCTGGTTTATGGGCATGCCCTTTCATGTTGACGAACGGGTGTTGGTACCGCGTTCCCCCATTGGTGAATTGATCGAGAATGGCTTTCAGCCGTGGCTCGGAGACAAGCCGGTGGAACGCATCCTTGATCTTTGCACCGGGAGCGGGTGCATTGGCATTGGTGCGGCATCTGTTTTCGGCGAGGCGGAAGTCGATCTGTCGGACATTTCTCCGGATGCACTTGAAGTGGCTGAATCCAATATCGACCTGCACGGAGTCCGCGAGCGGGTCCGTACCGTACAATCCGATGTCTTTGACAATATTGAAGGTCGCTACGACGTGATCGTTAGCAACCCGCCCTATGTGGATGCAGACGATCTCTCCAGCATGCCGGATGAGTACCGCCACGAACCTGAGCTGGGCCTTGCCGCCGGTAAAGACGGGCTCGACATCGCTCACAGAATCATTGCCAAAGCGGCCGAGCATCTCACTCCTGGTGGACTACTGGTCGTGGAAGTCGGTAACAGCTGGGTTGCAATGGATGAGGCGTATCCGGATCTGCCACTGACCTGGCTGGAGTTCGAGAATGGGGGCGATGGCGTCTTTCTGATCACCGAGCCGGACCTGCGTCAGTGGCAGGCTTCCAGTTAAACTGAATTCTCATAAAAGCTGAACAAGATACTGAATTATGTCGGGAAACTCTTTCGGAAAACTGTTTACGGTTACCTCATTCGGCGAGAGCCACGGGCCTGCGCTGGGGTGCATCATTGATGGCTGCCCTCCGGGGCTTGAGCTTTCGGAAGCGGACATGCAGCGGGACCTGGATCGCCGTAAGCCAGGCACATCCCGGCACACAACCCAGCGTCGCGAAGCCGACGAGGTGAGAATCCTGTCAGGCGTTTTCGAGGGTAAGACCACCGGAACGCCGATTGGCCTGCTGATTGAAAACACCGATCAGCGGTCCAAGGATTACTCAAAGATCTCCGAACAGTTTCGGCCGGCTCACGCTGATTACACCTACATGCACAAGTATGGTGTTCGCGACTATCGCGGCGGTGGTCGTTCGTCTGCCCGTGAGACCGCTATGCGGGTTGCTGCGGGTGCTGTTGCGAGAAAATTCCTTGAGCAGCGCCTGGGTATCCGGATTCGCGGCTATCTGTCGCAGCTGGGGCCCATCAAGGCCGAGAAACTGGATTGGGATCAGGTTCACCAGAACCCGTTCTTCTGCCCGGATGCGGACAAGGTTCCCGAGATGGAAGCTTATATGGATGCCCTGCGCAAGGAGGGGGATTCCATCGGTGCCCGGATCAACGTGGTTGCCGACGGTGTGCCACCGGGTCTCGGCGAGCCGATCTTTGACCGCCTGGATGCGGATCTGGCTCATGCACTGATGAGCATCAATGCGGTGAAGGGCGTCGAGATTGGCGCCGGTTTTGACTGCATCGACCAGAAGGGCACCGAGCATCGTGACGAAATGACGCCGGAAGGGTTCCTTTCGAATAATGCCGGTGGTGTGCTTGGAGGTATTTCCTCGGGGCAACCGATCGTGGCCAGTATCGCATTGAAGCCCACGTCGAGTTTGCGTTTGTCGGGTCGCAGTATTGATGTGAACGGCGATCCCTGTGAAGTTATTACCACCGGGCGGCACGATCCATGTGTCGGCATCCGCGCGACACCTATTGCGGAGGCGATGATGGCCATTGTGTTGATGGACCATTACCTGCGGCATCGTGGGCAGAATGCGGATGTTTCTGTTTCTACGCCGGTGATTGGGCAGCTCTGATTTTGTTTGTCAGGCTTGGTGAAGCTGCTTTGGCGGCACTCACTGCCCAAAAAACGCCCGTGAATACTTCCCTGTAGGGCTTGGTCGCGCCATCCTTGGCGCTCCACATTTTTGGGCAGTGAGTCCCGCCAAAACAGCCGGACTTGCGGGGTATTTCTATCTACTGGCGCCTCTCTAACCTCTATTTCTGGTTCTTCGCCCTCCTTGGCGGGCTCTTGCCGTATTGGTCCCTCTACCTTGAGGGCCAGGGCTTTTCCTACCTCCAGATCGCCACCCTCATGGCGACGATCCAGCTCACCAAAATCATTGCGCCCAGCGTCTGGGGTTGGCTCGGCGACAAGACCGGCCAACGGGTTCGTCTGGTCCGGGTCGGCGCCATTACCGGCTCGCTGTTCTTCGCCGGCGTATTCATGGAACCGGGGTTTTATGGCCTGCTGCTGGTCATGCTGGCGTTCACGTTTTTCTGGAATGCGATCTTGCCGCTGTATGAGGTGATCACGCTTCGAACCCTGGGCGAGCAGAAAGAGAAATACGGGCGGGTTCGGCTCTGGGGCTCGGTGGGGTTCATCGGAGCGGTTGCGCTGGTCGGCGGTTTGCTGGAACTGGTGCCGATTCAGAATCTCCCGTGGTTGTTGCTTCCGGTGTTTGCGGGCATTGCCGTATCCGCATTTCTGGTGCCTGCGGAGCGGGGTGAGCGAAAGCCGCCGGCTCCGAAAGGTAGTTTAAAGGCCATCGTCACGCACCCGGCAGTGGTTACGTTTTTCTGATGAATTTCCTGCTGCAGGTTTCGCACGGAGCCTACTACACGTTCTTCAGTATTCATCTGGAGCAGCACGGCTACGGCAAGCTGTCGATTGGTTTGCTGTGGTCGCTGGGTGTGTTTGCGGAGATCGCGCTGTTTCTGGTGATGCACCGGTTAACGCGCAGTTTCACGGTTCGCCAGATTGCGATCGGCGCGCTTACGCTCACCATGATTCGATGGGTACTGATCGCGGAGCTGACGGATGTTGTCCTCGTCCTGCTGTTCGCTCAGCTGCTGCATGCAGCATCTTACGGTGCGCTGCACGCTATCTCTGTCCAATACATCCAGGGCTTTTTTGGCAAGTACCATCACGGGCAAGGGCAGGCCCTCTACAGCGGCCTCACGTTCGGTGCTGGCGGTGCGCTTGGGGCCTGGTTGTCGGGCTTCCTGGTGGATGGGTTCAGTACCTCGGCGGCTTTCTGGGGTGGTGCGGCCGCCATGGCCCTCGCAATCGTGATCACCTGGCGAGGCCTTCGGCCGCCGCCAGCCCATGGCGAGGGGTAAAGCTCAGGCGCTTTCTTCTTCCTGCACGATGGTGAGTAACGCATTGGCGGCGTTGCTGAGCTGCCGCCCGGATAACCCGATCCCCCCGAGGACACGAGAAACCGGCTTGCCCACGTCCAGTACCGTAAGGCTGTCGTCAATCATGCGCAGGGGCAGCACACTCCAGCCCAGGCCCACACTGGTCATCATCTTGATGGTTTCCAGGTAGTTGGTTGGCATTTGCGGATTCAGGTGCAGATTCGCCTCCAGAAACAACCGGCTCACAACCCGATAGGTTGCGGTGCTGGTGTCGGGCAATAGTGCCGGGTGGTCTGCTAAGTCTGTAAGCCTCGGATTTTCGAGTGACGCCAGGGGGTGCTCAGCGCCCGCCACAAACACCATCTGGTCCGGCCATTGAGCAAACACATGAAAGCTCGGTTCCATGCTGTCACTCAGCGTCACGAATGCCAGCTCCGCATTACGTTTACGCATCTGCTCGTAGGCGGCATCGGATTCCATGAACTGTAGGTTGATGGACACCTGAGGGTATTCCCGTTTGAACCGTCGTAGCCAATTTGGCAAATGATGCAGACCGATGTGATGGCTGGCGATGATTTGCAGCTCGCCCTCGACTTGTCCAGAGTCCGGCGACAACGCCACCCGGGCGTTGTGAATTTCATCGAGGATCCGACGTGCATGGGGAAGCAAACGACTGCCGGCATTGGTCAGACGAATCTGGCGGTGGCTCCGATCGATCAGGCTGGTGCCAAGCTGGTTTTCCAAGGCGGCCAGGCGTTTAGAGATGGCCGGCTGTGTCAGGTGCAGGATTTCCGCGGCTTCAGAGAAGGAGCCCTGATCGACAATGGTCAAAAATGCCTTTAATGCGTTTGAGTCCATATCTGTGTTCCCGGATTTCGAAATATGGTGCAGGTCCCGGCTTGGAACAGCGTTTTCAAAACACGCCGACAAGTACATCCCTGTGGGCTCGAATCGGGCCATCCCTGGCCCTCTACGGTTTTGAAAACGCTGCTCCAACCCGCTCCCCAGAGTGTGGCCAATATCCGCAGCGCATGGGGAGTATGGAGGGATGAGCCTCCCAAAACCGTGGAGCGCCAGGGATGGCGCGACCGAGCCCTACATGGATGTATTTACGGGCGTGTTTTGGGAGGCTTATCCCTTCATGCGACCTTCTCAGAATCTTAAAGCATTACCATAAGGCATGCGATAGATAAAAAACATGAATTGGGGTTATCCGGTCGCAGGCGGTAAGATACCGTTATCAAACGTCAGAACCAAAAACCCCCAGAGAGTGAGAGAGAACCATGGCGGGCAAAACCTTATACGACAAATTGTGGGACGATCATCTCGTCAAACAGCGCGATGACGGCTCCGCGTTGATTTATATCGATCGTCAGTTACTGCACGAAGTGACATCACCCCAGGCATTTGAAGGCCTGCGTCTGGCGGGGCGGAAGCCGTGGCGGATTGATGCCAACATTGCGACGCCGGACCACAACGTGCCTACCACGGATCGTGATCGTGGTGTCGAAGGTATTGTTGACCCGGTTTCCCGGATCCAGGTGGAAACACTGGACAAGAACTGCGACGAGTTCGGGATTCTAGAGTTCAAGATCAAGGATCAACGCCAGGGCATCGTGCACGTTATCGGGCCCGAGCAGGGCGCAACGTTGCCGGGCATGAGTATTGTTTGTGGGGATTCCCATACATCTACCCACGGTGCTTTCGGTTGCCTGGCTCATGGTATTGGCACCAGTGAAGTTGAGCATGTGCTGGCTACCCAGTGCCTGGTGCAGCAGAAAATGAAAAACATGCTGGTGAAGGTCAATGGCAAGCTGGGTCCGGGCGTTACCGGCAAGGATGTTGTGCTGGCCATCATTGGCAAAATCGGGACTGCCGGTGGTACCGGGCACGCCATTGAGTTTGGCGGCGAAGCCATCCGGGGCCTGAGCATGGAAGGGCGGATGACCATCTGCAACATGTCCATCGAAGCCGGTGCGCGGGTTGGTATGGTAGCGGTTGATGACACCACCATCGAATACGTTCGCAATCGCCCGTTTGGCCCCAAGGGCGAGCAGTGGGATGCTGCAGTTGAATACTGGCGCACGTTGCATAGCGATAGCGATGCAGTCTTCGACAAGATTGTTGAGCTCGAAGGCTCGGAAATCCAGCCGCAGGTGAGCTGGGGTACGTCTCCTGAAATGGTGGCCGGAATTGATGGCAAGGTGCCCGATCCGGAACAGGAAGCCGATCCGATCAAGCGAGAAGGCATTGTTCGCGCTCTCAAGTACATGGGTTTGCAGCCCAATATGGCGATTACCGATATCAAGCTGGATCGTGTGTTCATTGGCTCCTGTACCAACAGCCGGATTGAGGATCTGCGCGAGGCCGCTGCCGTGGTGAAAGGGCGGAAGGTGTCGCCGATTCTGAAGCAGGCCATGGTGGTTCCCGGTTCCGGTCTGGTGAAAGCCCAGGCGGAGCAGGAAGGTCTCGACAAGATCTTTATCGAAGCCGGTCTTGAGTGGCGCGACCCGGGCTGTTCGATGTGCCTGGCCATGAACGCCGACAAGCTGGGGCAGGGGGAGCATTGTGCTTCCACGTCGAACCGGAACTTCGAGGGCCGTCAGGGCTTTGGCGGGCGTACCCATCTGGTGAGCCCGGCCATGGCTGCTGCTGCCGCTGTAACCGGTCATTTCGTTGATGTCCGCGAGCTGATGAACTGATCCATAGGAGAGAACCATGCGCGCATTGAAGCAACACCAGGGCGTTGTCGCCCCCATGGACCGTTCCAACGTGGATACGGACATGATCATTCCCAAGCAGTTTCTGAAGTCCATCAAGCGCACGGGTTTCGGCCCGAACCTGTTTGATGAGTTGCGGTATATGGATGAAGGCAAACCGGATCAGGATTGTTCCACCCGTCCGATTAATCCGGATTTTGTCCTGAATCAGGACCGCTACAAGAACGCCAGTGTATTGTTGGCGCGACGTAACTTTGGCTGTGGTTCAAGCCGGGAGCACGCACCCTGGGCTCTGGAGGATTTCGGGTTCCGGGTGATTATTGCTCCGAGTTTTGCGGATATTTTCTATAATAACTGCTTTAAGAATGGGTTGTTACCCATTGTTCTTCCAGAGGAAATTGTCGATCGTTTATTCCGGGAAGTGGAGCAGAGTGAAGGCTATCAGTTGGCAGTCGACCTGGAAGCCAGGACTGTAACTACCCCATCCGGCGAAACCTTTACCTTTGAGGTGGATGATTTCCGTCGTCATTGCCTGCTGAACGGCCTGGATGATATTGGCGTGACGCTGGAAGACGCTGAGCTGATCCGGTCTTACGAAGAAAGCCGCCGTAAAACTGCGCCCTGGCTGTTTGGTGCCGGGGGTTGAATAGGCTGTCGGATTACGCTGGCGCTAATTCGACCTGAAGGAATGGAACAAGGAAAAAACATGCCCAGAACTATCCTGATGCTTCCCGGCGACGGTATCGGTCCGGAAATTGTCGCTGAAGCGGAAAAAGTGCTCAACAAGATCAATGATCAGTTCAATCTCGGCCTGAGCTTCGAGTCCGGCCTCGTGGGCGGTGCGGCGATTGATGAAACCGACACACCGCTGCCGGATGAAACCCTCGAAAAGGCCACCAGAGCCGACGCGATCCTTCTGGGTGCCGTGGGCGGTCCTCAGTGGGACAGTCTGCCCATGGCTAAGCGCCCGGAGAAGGGGTTGCTGGGGTTGCGCTCTAACCTGGAGCTGTTCGCCAACCTGCGCCCGGCAATCCTTTATCCTCAACTGGCCTCCGCCTCTTCTCTGAAGCCGGAAGTTGTTTCCGGGCTGGATATCATGATTGTCCGTGAACTGACTGGTGGCATCTATTTTGGTCAGCCGCGCGGTGTGCGCGAACTGGAGAGCGGAGAGCGCCAGGGTTACAACACCTACGCCTACACAGAATCGGAAATTCGTCGTATCGGGCGGGTGGCTTTTGAAGCCGCGCAGCAGCGGGGCAAGAAGCTGTGCTCCGTGGACAAGGCCAACGTGCTGGAAGTGACTGTTCTATGGCGGGAAATCATGAACGATCTCCGCCGGGAATATCCGGACGTGGAGCTGTCTCATATGTACGTGGACAATGCCGCCATGCAGCTGGTCCGTGCACCCAAGCAGTTTGACGTGATTGTGACTGGCAACATGTTTGGTGATATTCTTTCGGACGAAGCGGCTATGCTCACCGGCTCGATCGGTATGTTGCCATCGGCGTCGCTGAACTCCGAAAAGCAGGGCATGTATGAGCCCTGCCACGGGTCTGCGCCGGATATTGCCGGGCAGGGCATTGCCAATCCGCTGGCCACCATCCTCAGTGCTGCCATGATGCTGCGGTACAGTCTGAATGAGGAAAAAGCTGCTGAAGCCATTGAAGCGGCGGTCAGCAAGGTCCTGGATCAGGGTCTGCGAACAGCGGACATCATGTCTGAGGGCGCAAAGAAAGTGTCCACCCGGGAAATGGGGGAGGCGGTTCTGGCTGCACTGTAAAGAGGCCAGGCCCTGACAGGCGTATTTGAGACCCGACGGCAACGCGATGCAGTTGCCGCGGGATCATCCATCCTGTCCCTGCCAGCGATAAAGGCATGGGGCGGGCATAAAACGAGGTCTGAAGATCGCACATGAAGCGAGTTGGACTTGTAGGTTGGCGTGGCATGGTGGGCTCGGTCCTCATGCAACGCATGCGTGAAGAAAACGATTTCGCCGATATCGAACCGGTGTTTTTCACCACATCCCAGGCTGGCAAGCCTGCGCCGGACGTGGGAAAAGACGACGTTCCTCCTCTGCAGGACGCGTTTGACGTCGAGATTCTGAAAACCATGGATGTCATCGTGACCTGTCAGGGTGGCGACTACACCGGCGCGGTTTATCAGAAGCTCCGTGACGCGGGCTGGGAAGGTTACTGGATTGATGCAGCCTCCACCCTGCGGATGGTCGACCACTCGGTGATTGTTCTGGATCCGGTCAACCGAAACGTGATTGACGCCGCGCTTGAGAAAGGCGTCAAGGACTACATCGGTGGTAACTGCACCGTGAGCCTGATGATGCTGGCTTTGGGTGGCCTGCTTGAGCAGGATCTGATCGAGTGGGTGTCGCCCATGACCTATCAGGCGGCTTCCGGTTCTGGCGCTCAGAACATGCGCGAGCTGTTGAACCAGATGGGCGAGCTCAACAAGAGCGTCAAGTCTGAGCTGGACGATCCTTCCTCCGCGATTCTGGAGATTGACCGCAAGGTAACCGAAACCATGCGTTCGGACGGCTTCCCGACCGAGCACTTCCAGGTGCCCCTGGCCGGCAGTCTTATCCCGTTCATCGACAAGCAGCTCGACAACGGCATGAGCAAGGAAGAGTGGAAGGCGGGGGTCGAGACCAACAAAATTCTCGGGCGCTCCGATAACCCGATTCCCATCGACGGCATCTGTGTGCGGATTGGCGCAATGCGCTCCCACAGTCAGGCGCTGACTATCAAGCTGAAGAAGGATCTCCCGGTTTCTGAAATCGAGTCGATCCTTGCGAAAGCGAATGACTGGGTAAAAGTGATTCCCAATGATCGTGATGCGACCATTGAGGAACTTACTCCAGCGAAGGTGACCGGTACCTTGAGCGTTCCTGTCGGCCGTATCCGCAAGCTGACCATGGGGCCGGAATACATTTCCGCGTTTACGGTGGGTGATCAGCTCCTGTGGGGTGCCGCTGAGCCGCTGCGCCGTATGCTCCGGATCCTTCAGGAGCGTTAAAAATTGTTACACAGAGGCAATAAATGCCAACTGTGTCCGGTTTCGATAAACCGGTGAGGGGGCGGAGGCTGATTTCAGCCTCCGCCCCTGTTATTTTCAAGAGCGCTAGGTAGTTCCGCGTGATTGATAAAAAAATGGTACAAGGATTGCGGCTGATTGATTGATAAAAGAGGTTTTATCAACAATACTTGCCGGACTGAAAATTAAAAAGAACACATAATAACGAGAATTATCAAGACGAAAGTCATCCAACCTCGTCCGATTCTGTTTGAAAAAGAGCAGTAACGAATAACGGAGACTGGAAAGGAAAAAGCATGAAGGTACGCAAGCTTGCGGTTGCCCTGGCTCTGGCGGGAGGGCTCGGATCCGGCGTCGCACAGGCCCTGGGGCTGGGTGAAATAGAACTTCAGTCCTATCTGAACGAGCCACTGGACGCAGAGATTGTTCTGCCCCAAAGCCGTGGCGTCAATCCAGCGGACGTGTTCGTCAATATTGCCTCGGAACAGGCATATGAGCGGGTGGGGCTGGATCGCAACCAGTTTCTCAGTAAACTCAGGTTCCAGGTGGTCACCGGCAATGATGGCAGTCTCATTGTCAATGTGTCCTCCCGTGAACCTCTGAGGGAACCGTACCTCAACTTCCTGCTTGAGTTGACCTGGCCAAACGGCCGGTTAATGCGGGAATACGCCGTTCTGGTGGATCCACCTGTATACGCGGAAGAGTCCGGCGTGCAGGAACAGGTCAGCACTCCAACAGTCTCCACGTCCCAGACAACCAGCCAGCCGACGACCACTCGCAGTGCCGAATCAGTTCGTCGCCAGGCTCAGGCCGAGCGGTCGCTGGGTTCCGGATATCAGGCTGATACATTCGGGCCCACCGGAGCTTCAGACACATTGTGGACCATCGCGTCTCAAGTGCGTCCAGACAACAGTGTCTCTATGCAGCAGGTCATGCTGGCAATCCAGGACCTGAACCCGAACGCATTCATTGGCAATAACATCAATCGACTGAAGCGCGGTGAAGTGCTGCGTGTCCCGTCTCTGGACCAGATCCAGAGTCGAACTCGCGCTGAAGCTACTCGCGTGGTTGCCCAGCAGAATCAGGAATTCCAGACGCCCCAGCGCACAGTCGATGCAACCGCCGAGCAGCAGGCAGCGTCCGCGCCCCAACAGCAGGCTGGCGCCGGAGGTGATGAGCTCAAACTCGTGGTGTCCGAGGACGCCGGCAGTGAGGCCAGCGAAAGTGGCTCCGCGGGCGGTGACAGCGAACTGCCGGGCGGCGTTGATGCCGGCACAGCGGTCGCGATGGAAGAGCTCGAAAGCGCTCGCCGGGAGAACGATGAGCTGAACAGTCGTGTTGAGGACCTGCAGGACCAGGTGCAGACTCTGCAGCGCCTGCTTGAGCTCAAGAATACCCAGCTTGCTGAAATGCAGCAGACTGCCGGTGATGAAACGGCGGAGCAGACCGCACCCGTTGAAAGTCCGGCTGCCGATGTTGGAGCAGAGGAATCTGTCGCCATGGACGAGGCCGTTGAAGGTGATACGGCACCCGTCGATTCGGACATGATGGACGGTGAAGCTGAGGATGCGGAAGCTGCGGGTGAATCAGGCGACATGGCCGAGTCCGAGGCTATGGTCGATGAAACTGACGAAATGGCCGGTTCCGATCAGTCATCCGATGATCAGATGGGTGCCGATTCCGGTGACGCATCAGAACAGGCTGAAATGTCTGGAGCGGACGAGCCGGCGGTTGAGGCTACCGATGATGCGGTTGAAGAAACTGCGGCGGCGGAGCCAGCCCCGACACAAACAGAGCAATCTGCAGAGCCTGCGCCCAAGCCTGCTCAACAGGCTCCGGCTGCCGATAAAGGTTTCCCCGGTAACGTTATTGATGCCATAACTGGTAATCCGATGTATCAGATTGCCCTTGGTGGCGGTCTGATCGTTCTGCTGTTGCTTCTCCTGCTGCTTGCCCGCCGCAATGCAAACCGGGAAAAGGCGTTTTACGAACAGCTGAACAATGAAACCGACGAAGAAACGGATTCCTTCGATCTGAGCCTGGATGAAGAGGATCAGCAATCTGCGGCTGGCGACGCCCTGGCCGAGGCTGACTCTTACATTGCCTATGGTCAACATGATCGGGCTGCCCAAGCTCTGGAAACCGCAATTTCCCGTGAGCCCAGTCGCACCGATCTGCGCTTGAAGCTGCTCGGTGTCTACGCAGATACCCAGGATCGCGACTCTTTCGAAAAACAATTCGGAGAGGTCGAGGCTCTGGACGATGAAGAAGCGCTGACCACTGCGAACGAGCTGCGCGCGCGGCTGGAAGAGGCGGAGTCGATGCCCAGCATCGATGACCTTGAATCTCAGTTACGTTCCGATTCGTTCGCTACGTCCTATGATTCTGACGAAACCGGTGATGAGTCCATTGAGAAGCAGGACAAGCCTGAATCTGAAGAACTTCTCGCCGATCAGTTTGATGCTGAGAAAGAAGAGCCGGCCGAGAACGAGTTTGGCGACTTTGATTCGGAACTTTCAGAGGCTGACCTGTCTGATTTCGAGCTTGATGAGCTTGACGAATCCGAGGCCAGCAAGGAGGACGCATCCGGCGAGGGCAAAGAAGAAAGCCGTGACGATATGATCGAATACGATCTCTCGGGCCTGGAGCTGGAATCGGACGAAGAAAAGCCTTCGACCGAAGACACCTCCGAGCTTGAGGAGTCCACAGACTGGGATCTGTCTTCGGAATTCGAAGAGGACACTGACAAGCCATCCGGCGCAGAGCAGGGGCTCGACGATTCTGATGACGACCTGAGCCTTAATCTGGAAGAGGGTGATCTGGACGAAGGAGACCTGACGGAGGAGCTGCCAGACGAAAGGCCTAAAACTACATCCGAGGAAGGTACTGAGCAGAGTGCTGATACTGACGGCGAATCGGATATTGATTCGCTGGACGAGTCATTCCTGGATGAGCTCGATGCTGAACTGGACAAGGTAGCCGGTGAAGAAGACGAGCTTGGTGGCAGTGAGATGGAAGAATCTTCGCTGGATGACCTGGAACTGGACGTCTCCGATGAAGACCTGGCCCTGATGGAAGAGTTTTCCGATTCTGCCGATTCAGCCAACCCCGAGGAGAGCGAAGAGGCGTCACTCGATGAAGAGCTTGGTCTTGAGGACACACTCGGTGAGGGCGATGCGGAGGAAGCGGATCCTGAACAGACGGTTGAAGATGCCGAGGATCTCGAGCAACTGGGTGTAACCGATGAGCTCGAAGACTCGGAGACATCTGAAAGTGATCTTGATCTCCCGGTCGCGTCTGATGAAGTTTCCGATGAGTCGCGCAAATCGCAGGTTGCGGACATCGATGAAAGCGAACTCGGTGACGAGGACGATTTCGACTTCCTGGCCGGAACCGATGAGGCCGCTACCAAACTGGATCTGGCGCGGGCGTACATCGAGATGGGTGACACCGACGGAGCTCGCGACATCCTGGAAGAAGTCTCCCTTGAAGGAAACGAAGACCAGAAAGCAGAGGCGCAAGACCTCCTTAAAAATCTGTCCTGATCCGTTATAATCGGGTCTGACAGGAAGCAAGCGCCGGCCGCCGGGTATCCTCCCGGCAATAAGGTCGGCGCTTTGTTTTTATAGAACCATTCTCTTCGGATTCGCACTTGTTTCTCAAGACTCAGCAGCTCTCCACCGATAACGCCGTAGGCGCGGGCCGCGTCGCACTTGCCTTCGAATATGATGGGCGTGGGTTTCACGGCTGGCAGCTCCAGAAATCCGGTGTTCGATCGGTGGAAGCGGAACTGACGGCAGCGGTGGCAAAGGTTGCGAACCATGCAGTTGATCTGGTGTGTGCGGGCCGTACCGATGCCGGGGTGCACGCCAGCTATCAAATCGCTCATTTTGACACTCCGTCTGTCCGTAACCTGCGCTCCTGGGTTATGGGTATAAACACGGCGCTGCCCGATGACATTTCCGTGCACTGGGCCGGAAACGGAGTCGGTGATTTCCACGCTCGATTTTCCGCGACCTATCGGCGTTACCGTTACATCATCTACAACCATCCAGTGCGTCCGGGTATACAGCGGGGCCAGGTAAGCTGGACCTTCCGCCCACTGGACGCAGATCGTATGCACAGGGCCGCCCAGGCATTGGCGGGAGAGCATGACTTTTCCTCTTTCCGTGCGGCCGGATGCCAGTCTCGAACACCGATTCGGTTTCTGGAACGTATTTCGGTAACCCGGAAACGGGATTTTGTCGTAATAGACGTGCAGGCCAACGCGTTTTTGCACCACATGGTCCGGAATATCGCCGGTGCCCTGATGGCGGTTGGTTCGGGAAAGCAGCGACCGGAGTGGATTCATGAGATACTGGTCGCCAGAGATCGGACAGCTGCAGGTGTAACAGCGCCTCCCCATGGTCTGTATCTGGTCGATGTGGGGTACCCGGAGGAATTCGGGATTCCCGCTGTCGAGTGCGGCCCGGGCTTTCTGCGGCCCTGGTTCACTCGGGAAGAAAACAGTCCGTTCACCCCAACACACATCCATGTCAAACAGCGGGTTCCGAGCCAATGAGCGCAAGGGTCAAAATTTGCGGCCTTACCCGCCCCGAGGATATCGACGGGGCTGTTCAATTCGGCGCCGACGCCCTGGGTCTGGTTTTTTATGAGCCGAGTCCCCGGTCAGTGTCATTGGATCAGGCCGCCGAGTTGGCAAAGCGTGTTCCGGCGTTCATGTCGGTGGTCGGATTATTTGTTAATCCATCCAGGCAGGAAGTCGAGGCGGTTCTCGAGCGGGTGCCACTGGATTTGCTGCAGTTTCATGGCGACGAATCGGCGGATTTCTGTGCCAGTTTTGGTCGACGCTGGATCAAGGCCATCAGGGTCCGAGAGGCGGGGCAGATTGAAGCTGCCTTCGAGGAGTTTCACAATGCCTCCGGCCTGCTGGTCGACGCCTGGGATCCAGACCGGTATGGAGGCACAGGAAAATCGTTTAACTGGGATCTGATCCCTGACTACCGGCCGCTTCCGATCATATTGGCCGGGGGTTTGTCATCTGATAACGTATTTGCCGCTGTGAAACAGGTGAAACCCTGGGCTGTAGATGTCAGTGGCGGTGTTGAACAGGACAAAGGCATCAAGGATATCCAGAAAATTTCTCATTTTATTAAAGAGGTTCACCGTGTCTGTAAAACTGACTGAAGAAATGCTGAGCGCACTGCCGGACGCGCGGGGTCACTTCGGCGCCTTTGGTGGGCGATTTGTTTCCGAGACTCTGATGGATTCCCTGATGACGCTCGAGAAAGAATACGCCCGCCTGAAGAAGGATCCGGAATTCCAGGCGCGGTTCGACAAGGAACTGGCGGACTATGTTGGCCGGCCAACCCCTCTGTATTTCGCCGAGCGTCTCAGCCGTGAAACCGGCGGCGCCCAGATCTGGCTCAAGCGTGAAGATCTTTGTCACACCGGTGCCCATAAGGTGAACAACACGATCGGCCAGGCGCTGCTTGCCAGTTTCCTCGGTAAAAAGCGGATCATTGCCGAAACCGGTGCGGGTCAGCACGGTGTTGCCACTGCCACTGTTTGCGCGCGTCTGGGTCTTGAATGCCATGTGTTCATGGGCGCGGAGGATGTCCAGCGACAGTCTCTGAACGTGTTCCGGATGAAGCTTCTGGGCGCGACGGTACATGCCGTTCAGGGTGGCACCAAAACCCTAAAGGATGCCATGAACGATGCGATGCGTGACTGGGTGGCTCACGTGGACGACACTTTCTATATCATTGGTACCGTTGCGGGGCCGCATCCATATCCGCTGCTGGTCCGGGATTTCCAGTCGGTAATCGGTCGTGAAACCCGTCGTCAGGCGCTGGAGAAAACCGGCAAATTGCCGGATGCCCTGGTTGCTTGTGTGGGTGGTGGTTCCAACGCCATTGGCATGTTCTATCCGTTCCTTTCTGACGAATCGGTACAGCTTTACGGTGTCGAGGCTGGCGGCCTGGGCATTGATACTGGCAAACACGCGGCACCACTCTGTGCCGGTCGTCCTGGCGTGCTTCACGGTAACCGCACCTACCTGATGGAGGACGAAAATGGCCAGATCGCAGGGACGCATTCGGTGAGTGCCGGCCTGGACTATCCAGGGGTGGGTCCAGAGCACAGCTGGTTGAAGGACATTGGCCGTGCCAATTATGTGTCCGTTACCGATGACGAAGCGATGGAAGGGTTCCGGAAATTGACCCGCGTCGAGGGCATTATGCCCGCGCTGGAAACGGCTCACGCTGTCGCTTATGCCATCAAACTGGCGGCGACCATGGACAAAGACCAGACCGTTGTCATTAACGTTTCCGGGCGTGGCGACAAGGACATTAACACGGTTGCCAAGCTTGAAGGCATCGAGATCTGAAGAATTAACAGGAGCAGGCATGAGCCGAATTGAAGGGGTCCTCAAGGCCCTGAAAGGACAAGGTCGTAAGGCACTTATTCCCTATATTACTGCCGGTGACCCGCATCCCGATGTCACGGTAGATCTGATGCACACGCTGGTTGAGGCGGGGGCAGATATTATCGAGCTGGGGGTGCCGTTCTCTGACCCCATGGCAGACGGCCCGGTAATCCAGCTTGCCTGTGAGCGGGCCCTGGTGCACGGTACCTCGCTGAGGCAGGTGATTGCCATGGTCAAGGAGTTCCGCAAGTCAGACGACGCAACTCCGGTGGTTTTGATGGGCTACCTGAACCCGATGGAAGCCATGGGCTACGAGCGTTTTGCGGATGCGGCCAAGGATGCTGGCGTAGACGGCATTCTGACCGTTGACTTGCCACCGGAAGAGGCCGACGAGGTTGCTCCGCTGTTCACCCAGCGAAATCTCGACGCCATCTTCCTGCTTTCACCAACCACGACCGATGACCGGATCCGGGCAATCAGTGAGCACTCCTCCGGTTATGTGTACTATGTTTCTATCAAGGGTGTGACGGGATCGGCCACCATCAACGTGGAAGAGGTAGCTGCCAAGGTGAATCATATTCACGAACTGACAGCTCTCCCGGTGGGTGTCGGTTTCGGTATTCGTGATGCGGAAACTGCCGCGGCGGTCGGTCGGGTATCCGATGGTGTAATTGTTGGCAGCGTCCTGGTCGATACAATAGCCAGAAATCAGGCAGATACCGACCAGCTCAAGCGGGCATTGACGGATCTGCTCCACCCGATGCGTGAAGCACTGGACAGTCTCGCCTCCTGAATGAAGGGGAGGAGGGCAAACAGGCGTCAAAGGACAGGATGAGACCATGAGTAACTGGCTGGACAAGATAATGCCGAGCAAGATTCGCTCGGAGTCGAAGCAGAGAACGGGTGTTCCGGAGGGGTTGTGGAAGAAATGCCCCAAATGCGGTGCCTTTCTCTACAAGCCGGAACTTGAGAAAAACCTGGATGTTTGCCCCAAATGCAACCACCACCTGAGGGTGACTGCGCGTCGACGCCTCGAAATTTTTCTTGATCCGGAGGGTCGTGAAGAAGTTGCCGCTGAGCTTGAGCCTTGGGACCGATTGAAGTTCAAGGATAGTAAGCGTTACAAAGATCGTTTGTCCCAGGCGCAGAAGGCCACTGGGGAAAAGGATGCCCTTGTAGCAATGAAAGGCACGACGCTTGGGGTTCCTTTGGTTGCCTGCGCGTTCGAATTTGGATTCCTTGGTGGCTCCATGGGGCAAGTGGTCGGGGAGAAGTTTGTCCAGGCCGCAAATGTTGCCCTCAAGGAGCGTATCCCGTTGGTGTGCTTCTCAGCCAGCGGCGGCGCCCGCATGCAGGAAGCGATCCTGTCGTTGATGCAGATGTCGAAGACAGCCGCTGTGCTTGAGAGGATGAAAGTTGAGGGTATTCCCTATATCTCGGTGATGACGGACCCTGTCTTCGGTGGCGTGTCCGCCAGTCTGGCCATGCTGGGGGATCTCAACATTGCAGAGCCAAACGCATTGATCGGTTTCGCCGGCCCCCGGGTTATCGAACAGACGGTTCGTGAAAAACTGCCGGAAGGTTTCCAGCGCAGTGAGTTCCTGCTTGAGCATGGCGCGATTGATATGATTCTCCATCGCCACCAGATGCGCGAACGCATTGCTCATGTGCTCGCCAAGTTTACCGGCCAGGAGCGCCCGGGAACCGAAGACCCGATCGAGTTTGAAGTCTCGGAGAAGCCTGAAACCGATGCCCCTGCCGAGTAACCCTGCAGACCAGCCCCCGGCATCGCCGGGGGCTGGTGCCACCGTCGATCAGTGGCTTACCTACCTGGAAGCGATACACCCTACAGAGATTGATCTTGGCCTGGACCGGGTCCTCGTGGTCCTGCGGCGGTTGTTCCGACGAAAGCCGTCCGCCCGGATCATCACTGTGGCTGGCACTAACGGCAAAGGCAGCGCGGTTGCTACTGTTGAGGCGCTTTTGCGCGCGGCTGGCCGCCGGACTGGCGCCTACACCTCGCCCCATCTACAACGCTATAACGAACGTGTGCGTCTTAATGGTGAGGATATCTCCGACGACGCGCTTGTCAGTGCATTCGAAGCCGTCGAAGAAGCACGCGGCAAAGTCTCTCTTACCTATTTTGAATTCGGAACCCTTGCCGCTTTCGTGGCCTTTGCCGATGCGGGCCTCGACGACTGGGTGCTGGAGGTTGGCCTGGGTGGGCGGCTGGATGCTGTCAATGTCCTGGACGCGGATTTTGCCATCCTGACATCGGTGGACATCGACCATGTTGCCTTCCTTGGCGACAATCGCGAAGTCATCGGGTTTGAAAAGGCCGGTGTCCTTAGGCCGGGCATCCCCTCGGTCTATGCCGATTCTGATCCGCCCCGCTCGGTGCTTCAGCAGGTCACTGCGCAGAAGGTCGAACTGGCTCTGCTGGGGCGTGATTATGAGCTGGTGACCGAGCAGCAAAAAGGCGATGATGCTCCGGCGGTAGAGCTTCGCCATAAAGGCCAGGCGATTCGTCTGCCCGCCGGCCCATTGCCGATCAAAAGCGTGGCAGCCGCCGTGGTTGCCATACGCGAGCTTGAACCGAACCTGCCGGTACCAGTCATTGAGCAGGTGCTTTCAGGTCTGAGTGTACCCGGGCGTTTTGAGCGTGTTGGTTCCGCACCGGATATCTTCTTGGATGTTGGCCATAACCCCCATGCTGCCGGTTGGTTGTCTGGTCAGCTGAGTCAGCTAAAATCCCCGGGTAGACGGGTGCATGGTGTTTATGGTGCCCTGGCGGACAAGGACGTGGCAGGTGTGGGCAGAGCCATGGTTGATGTGGTCGATGCCTGGTATCTGGCCGGCCTCAAAGTACCAAGAGGCCTTTCCGGTCAAGACCTGCAAGCAAGACTGGCCGATTCAGGGATCCAGGCGACGGCTTTCGAATCCGTGCGGGAGGCGTTAGTTTCAGCATTGGCCGTGGCTGACCCGAACGATCTCGTGGTTGTGTTCGGTTCTTTCTTTACGGTCGCTGAAGGACGCGAGATTCTGCTCGCTGGCAAGGTAGCCGGAAGCTAGGCAGGCCGCCTTAAACTTTGTCCATGGCCGGGCCTGACACTTTGAGTTCCGGTTGCCGGCCAGTTAGTATCTGCGCATGGGTGCCCGTCGGGGCGCAGTCATAACAGTTGGGAGCCTAGCAACGTGGATGGACTGAAACAGAGAATAATCGGGGCGCTGGTACTTGTTTCCCTGGCGGTTATCTTTGTTCCCATGCTTTTTGATGAGCCTCATTCCGAGCGCACGTCCACAACCATCAAGATTCCGGAAGAGCCGCCTTTCCCTGAAGTGGAAGCGCCCGAATCGGAATTGGCGCCGGCGCCGTCTTACGGTCTTGAGTCCAGCGATAGCGGCCTGGCAGCACCCTCAAGCGCGCAAGAAGCAGGGGATTCCCCGGGTTATCGTATCCTCGAAGAGGCGCCTGGCCAGGATGAGATGCAGGACGTAACCGATTCGTCCGATGCTGCCCAGCCCGAGAGCGGCAACGCTCAGGAATCCGCCAATGAGCCGGCTCAGACATCTGAACAAACCTCGGAGAATGCTGCCACAGAAGCTGCAGAGTATGAGCGGTCGCTGGATGGCGCCTGGGTGGTGCAGTTGGGCAGCTTTGGCAATGCCGACAACGCCCGACGCTTGAGAGATCAGGTCCGGGAAAAGGGCTATGGCTCGCATCTTCAGGAGGTTGTCCGCGGCGACACAACGCTGACAAGGGTCTTCAGCGGGCCCTTTGCGTCAAAAACCGAGGCCGAATCGGCCAAAAGGGCTCTGGACGATGCCTTTGGTCTTAACAGCCTGGTGACCTCCGGCGAAAAATAACGCCCGGGGTCCGGTTTATGTGTGTCTTGCGGTTTGGCGAACCGGGGTTTCCTGATAGAATTCGCGCTTCCTTTTCTCCACCGGGTTTTCAATGGAAGCGCTGATCTGGATTGACTGGGTCATTATCGCCCTGATTACAGTTTCCACCCTCATCAGTCTGAAACGGGGCTTTGTACGGGAAGCCCTCTCGCTGGTGACCTGGGTGGGCGCGTTTATCCTGGCCAGAACCTTCCACCCCCAGATGCAGTCCCTGCTGGAGAGCACGGTTGAAACGCCGCTTGTCCGGCTTATTGCTGCTTTTGCCATACTTTTCTTTGGAACGCTCATCGTCGGTGCCATCATCAACAACATGATCGGCCATCTGATTCGGGCCACCGGCTTGTCGGCCACCGATCGGGTGCTTGGAATGGGTTTTGGCCTTTTGCGGGGCGTGGTGGTGGTGATCGTTGCGATTGCATTTACCCGTTACACACCGCTGGCCCAGGATACCTGGTGGCGTACCTCGATCATTATTGATCGCCTGGCGGTGGTTGAAGACTGGTCCAGACGGACCCTGGGCGATGAATTTGCGCGCTTTCTTGGGCCTGCGCCTGAAAACGCGCCGGAACCGGATTCCGTTACAGAGCAGGAAGGCGTGGAACCCGCGTCCGTGTCCCGCTAACATTCAGTTTTAACACTCGGAGATACACTTATCCATGTGTGGCATTGTCGGCATCGTCAGTACTTCCAACGTCAATCAGTCGCTCTATGATGCGCTGACTGTACTTCAGCACCGGGGCCAGGACGCGGCGGGCATTGTGACATTTCAGGATGAACGGTTTTTCCTCCGCAAGGACAATGGCCTGGTACGGGATGTTTTCCATACCCGTCATATGCGTCGTCTGGTGGGCAACGTGGGTATAGGCCACGTGCGCTATCCGACCGCCGGCAGTTCCAGCTCCGCCGAAGCCCAGCCGTTCTATGTGAACAGCCCCTATGGCATTACCCTTGCTCACAACGGCAACCTGACCAACGCTGATGACCTCAGCAAGGACCTGTTCCGGACCGATCTGCGCCACATCAACACGAACTCCGACTCGGAAGTGCTGTTGAACGTGTTCGCTCATGAATTGCAGAAGCTTGGCAAGCTGGACCCGACCAAGGATGAGATCTTTTCTGCGGTCAGCGCGGTTCACAAACGCTGCCGGGGTGCCTACGCCGTCATTGCCATGATTACCGGCTATGGCATTGTTGGCTTCCGGGACCCGAATGGTATCCGGCCTGCCTGCTACGGCGAACGCACCGACGAGAATGGCCGCAAGGAATACATGATTGCCTCTGAAAGCGTTGCCTTGAATGCTGCGGGCTACACCCTCGTGCGCGATATTGCCCCGGGCGAGGCGGTCTATATCGAAACTGACGGTACCCTCTATACCCGCCAGTGCGCCGAGCAGCCGCATCTGTACCCCTGCATTTTCGAACACGTGTATTTTGCCCGGCCTGACTCCATTATAGATAAGGTGTCTGTTTACAAGGCTCGTCTGCGCATGGGCGAAACCCTGGCGGAGAAAGTACTCCGCGAGACACCGGATCACGATATCGACGTTGTCATGCCGATTCCGGACACCAGCCGAACGTCGGCAATGCAGATGGCGCATCGTCTGGGGGTGAAATTCCGTGAAGGCTTTATCAAAAACCGCTACATCGGCCGGACATTCATCATGCCGGGCCAGAAAATGCGCAAGAAATCGGTCCGACAGAAGCTTAACCCGATCGATCTGGAGTTTCGTGGCAAAAACGTGATGCTGGTGGATGATTCCATCGTTCGCGGTACCACCTGCAAGGAAATCGTCCAGATGGCTCGGGATGCCGGTGCCCGTAAGGTCTATTTTGCGTCTGCGGCGCCTCCTGTTCGCTACCCGAACGTGTATGGTATCGACATGCCCTCCGCCAGTGAGCTGATTGCCCACGGGCGCACCGTAGAGCAAATCCGGGAACTGATTGGTGCCGACTGGCTGCTCTATCAGGATCTGGAGGACCTTATAACCTGCGTCAGTGAAGTGAACGATGACATTGAGGGATGGGAGTGCTCGGTATTCACTGGCGATTATGTGACCGGTGATGTCGATGAAGCGTATCTGAGCCGCATTGACGGCTTGCGCAATGACGAAAAGCGATCCGAAAGTGCCGGTGGTGCTGACGGGGACAATGGCATTATTGACTTGCATAACGACGAAGACTGAACGCCGCTTTCAGGCAGGAGATGTAGATGACTTTTCGCCGCGAAGAAACTGTCTGGATTCCGGAGTCCGACCTGGACGGGATGTCCGTGGACACCCTGGCCGTGAGGGCAGGGCAGATCCGCACCGGGCAGCTTGAGCACAGCGACGCGATATTCCCCACGTCCAGCTTCGTTTATGGCAGCGCGGCCCAGGCGGCGGCGCGATTTGGCGGCGAAGAGCCCGGAAACATCTACTCCCGGTTTACCAACCCTACGGTCCAGGCGTTTGAAGGTCGGATCGCCGCCATGGAAGGCGGTGAACGTGCCGTCGCCACCGCATCCGGTATGTCTGCGATCCTGAGCACCTGCATGGCGCTACTGAAGAGCGGCGATCATGTGATCTGCTCCCGGGGTGTGTTCGGCACCACCAACGTGCTGTTCCAGAAATACATGGCGCGTTTCGGGGTGGAAACCACGTTTGTCAGTCTGACGGATATGGAAGAGTGGCAGGCTTCGATCCGTTCCGAAACCCGGATGCTGTTTATTGAAACGCCGTCCAATCCGCTCTGCGAAGTGGCCGATATGGAGATCCTGGGGCAACTGGCAAGAGACAACGACGCCCTGTTCGTGGTCGATAACTGCTTCTGCACGCCGGTGCTCCAGCGCCCGCTGGAGCAGGGCGCAGACATCGTGATTCACTCGGCGACCAAATATCTGGATGGTCAGGGTCGCTGCGTGGGAGGCGTCGTGGTCGGATCAGAGAAGATGATGGAAGAGGTCTATGGCTTCCTTCGTTCGGCCGGCCCCACCATGAGCCCCTTCAACGCCTGGGTGTTTCAGAAGGGCCTGGAAACCTTACCAATTCGTATGCGCGCCCACTGTGACAATGCGTTAGAGTTGGCACTGTGGCTGGAGCAACAGCCGGCAGTTGAACGTGTTTTCTATGCCGGGCTCCAGAGTCATCCGCAACATGAGCTGGCGAAAAAGCAGCAGACCGGATTTGGTGGTGTGCTGTCGTTCCAGCTAAAGGGTGCGCGGGAGGAGGCATGGCGCTTCATCGATGGCACCCGGATGATCTCCATCACCGCAAACCTCGGTGACGTCAAGACCACGATCACCCACCCGGCCACAACCACTCACGGGCGACTATCCCCGGAGGATAAGGCGCGGGCCGGGATCACGGAGAATCTGATACGGATTTCCGTGGGGATCGAAGCCGTAGAAGACCTGAAAACCGATCTTGAACGCGGCTTTCAGGCGCTTCGGAACGAAAGCACCGATAACGTCTGAGCATTCATGGCCGAATCTGCAAAAGCGAAGAAAGCACCACAGGAACTGACAGAGAAGCAGCAGCGCTTTCGCCGGCTGGCCGCCCAGGGCGCTCGCGAAGGCGCCGTCATCGCGCTTATTGCCCTTTGCATTTACCTTTCCATGGCACTGGTTACCTTTAGCCCGTCAGATCCGGGCTGGGCCAGTATCGGTCATGACACCAGCGTGCAGAATTATGCGGGCCGCACTGGTGCCTGGCTCGCCAGCCTGTTCATGGATTTCTTCGGCCACGTTGCCTATCTGTTCCCGGTCATGATTGCGGGCTACGCGTTGATGCTCATCCGTCGGCGTAACGATTCCCTGGATCTGCACTGGCCACTCTTCATGATGCGCTTCGGTGGCTTCTTGCTGATTCTTCTCTCGGCAACCAGTCTGTTGTCACTGTATTCCGTGTTTGGTCTCGGGGCGTCCTCGGGCGGTGTCCTTGGAACGGCTGTTGCCGACGCTATGGTGCGGTTTTTCAACCTGCCGGCAACAACCCTGTTGCTGATTGCCATTTTCCTGTTCGCGTTAACGGTTACTACCGGTCTCTCCTGGTTCTGGCTGATGGATCAGGTGGGCGGTTTGACTCTCAGAACGGGCCTTGCCATCAAAGGCCTTTTCAAAGGCAAGCCCAAGTCGGAAAAGCCAGAGCCTAAAGCAGAACCGAAAGCTGAGCCACCGGTGGTCAAGGACCGTGTGCCGGCCATGGACAGCAAACGGCAAAAAGCAGATGCCGACAAACCACGCTGGTGGCAACGGATTCCCGGCTTTGGGCCGAAAAAGCCAAAAGCCCCGAAGCCCGCGTCGAAGCCAGAAACCAGTCGAAAAGAGCCCGCGTTGGATGGTCTCTCTGCCGAAGTTGACCCGGAACCTGCAAGGCTCGAAAGCTTCAGTTCACGGGATGAGGCTCCTGTTGCTAACGGGAAACCCGCCAAACCCGAGGCATCTCCTCAGTCTGCCGGACGGTCGCTGAAGATTTCGCCCTTCAAGAAGGACGAACAGCCGACCCAGTCCAAAGACAAGGGCAACAAGCAGCCTTCATTGCTGGAAGATATTGAAAGCCCGATTCCGCCGATTTCTCTTCTGGACCCGCCGGAGGAGCATAAGGAAAGAGGCTACTCCGAAGAATCTCTGGAACATATGTCACGGCTGCTAGAGGAAAAGCTGGGGGATTTCGGGGTATCCGTTGAAGTAGTCGAGGTCAATCCCGGCCCGGTCATTACCCGGTTCGAGATCAAGCCGGCTCCAGGTGTGAAGGTCAGCAAGATTTCCAACCTCGCAAAGGACCTGGCCCGCTCACTGGCGGTACTGAGCGTTCGGGTAGTCGAGGTGATTCCTGGCAAGTCTGTGGTCGGTATCGAGATTCCCAACGAAGAACGGGAAATGGTCCGGCTCAGTGAAGTGCTTGGCGCGCGGGTGTTTCAGGAGTCGAACTCACCGCTGACCCTGGCACTGGGTAACGACATTGGCGGCAACCCGATGGTTGCCAATCTCTCCAAAATGCCGCACCTGCTGGTGGCGGGGACCACCGGTTCCGGTAAATCGGTCGGCGTCAATGCCATGCTGCTCAGCATGCTGCTGAAGGCAGGCCCGGAAGAGGTCCGCTTTATCATGGTGGACCCCAAGATGCTTGAACTGAGCATCTACGACGGCATTCCGCACCTGCTGGCTCCGGTGGTCACCGACATGAAGGAGGCGGCCAACGCACTACGCTGGTGTGTCGCTGAAATGGAACGCCGGTACAAGCTCATGGCCAGCCTCGGGGTCCGTAACCTCGCGGGCTACAACCGCAAGATCAAAGACGCCAGGGCCGCCGGCGAACCATTACTGGATCCGTTCTGGAAGCCGGACGAGTACCTGGCCAACGACGAGCAGGAGCGCCCCGAGCTGGACACTCTTCCCTTCATCGTGGTGGTGATTGATGAATTCGCCGACATGATGATGATCGTCGGCAAGAAAGTTGAGGAACTGATTGCCCGGATCGCGCAGAAGGCGCGGGCGGCCGGTATTCACTTGATCCTTGCCACCCAGCGGCCATCGGTGGATGTAATCACCGGCCTGATCAAGGCCAACATTCCGACCCGGATGTCGTTCCAGGTTTCGTCCAAGATTGATTCACGCACGGTGCTGGATCAGGGCGGCGCCGAGCAGCTCCTGGGGCATGGTGACATGCTTTACCTGCCACCGGGTTCGGGCCTGCCGGTTCGGGTGCATGGGGCTTTTGTGGATGACGACGAAGTCCATCGCGTGGTGAGTGCCTGGAAAGCCCGGGGCGAGCCCGTGTATGTGGACGATGTTCTCAATGGCGCCGAAGGCGAGAGCCTGCCGGGCGTTCCCAACCTCTCGGAAGGAGGCGGGGATAGTGAAGGGGATGCCCTTTACGACGAGGCCGTTGCCTTCGTCACGGAAGGGCGCCGTGTTTCGATTTCCTCGGTACAGCGAAAATTCAAGATCGGGTACAACCGGGCAGCGAACCTGGTTGATGCCATGGAAGCATCCGGCGTGGTAAGCGCCGCTGGCCACAATGGGGCTCGTGAAGTTCTGGCTCCGCCGCCACCCAGAGATTAGGAGTTACAAGCAATGGGACAATCTTTTTTGAAATGCCTGGTCACCCTGGTCATGGCGGTGTTAATTGCCGGCCCTCTGAGTGCGAGTGAGGGCAGCGATAGCGCGAACGAGTTGGCCTCGTTGCTGAAGGGCTACGAGTCCTACCAGGCAGACTTTATCCAGATTGTTGTTAACGAGAATGGCAACAAGGTTCAGGAAACCCGTGGCTCCCTGAAGGCCAAGCGCCCCGGGCTGTTCTACTGGGAGACCAGTGCGCCACTGTCGCAGTTTATTGTCAGTGATGGCGAAACCGTGGAGGTTTACGATCCGGACCTGGAACAGGTCACGATCCACAATCTCGACGATCGAGTGCAATCCACACCCGCGCTTTTGCTGAGCGGTGAGGTGGATAATCTGGAGGATACCTACAGGGTGTCCGGTCGCCAGATTGGCGACAACACCCTTGAATTCACTCTGCAACCAAGAAGTCCGGACTCCCTTTTTACGTCCCTCAGGCTGACGTTCTTCAAGGGTGAGCTCCAGGAGATGCGTATGCAGGATTCCCTGGCACAGCTCAGCGTCCTGAGTTTCGACCGGATCAGGCTGAACGAACCGGTTGAAGCGGGTGCGTTCACCCTCGACTATCCGGAGGGTGTGGATATTATCCGGGACGGGGCCTGATGCAGGACAGTCTGTTCGCGGAATCCGCGGGCTTTCGGCCGCTGGCCGCGAGAATGCGGCCGGCAAGCCTGAATGACTATGTGGGCCAGGCTCATCTGGTCGGGCCCGGCAAACCGCTGCGGCGCGCTGTTGAGCAGGGCCAGCTTCACTCGATGATCCTCTGGGGCCCTCCCGGAGTCGGTAAAACCACCTTCGCCCAACTACTGGCCAATGTCGGCGATCTCAGTTTCGAGACGGTTTCGGCCGTACTGAGCGGTGTGAAAGAGATCCGGGCCGTTGTTGAGCGGGCACGTAATCGCAAGCAGTCACAGGGTCGGGACACACTGTTGTTCGTGGATGAAGTTCACCGCTTCAACAAAAGCCAGCAGGACGCGTTTCTCCCCCACATTGAAGACGGTACTTTCATCTTCGTGGGTGCGACCACTGAGAATCCCTCTTTTGAGCTGAACAGTGCGTTGCTTTCCAGAACACGTGTCTACGTGCTCAAGAACCTTGAGGAAGAGGACATCCTTCAGTTGCTACGCCGCGCGCTGACAGTTGATGAAGGATTTGGTGGACGCCTGCGAGTTGATGAAGACGTGCTGACCCTGATGGCGGCCGCGTCTGGTGGCGATGCCCGCCGTGCTCTCAATATCCTGGAAGTGGCGGCTGACCTGGCAGAGCCGGATGAGGCCGGCACGGATCGGGTAACGGCGGATCAGCTTGAGCAGGTCATGCAGACCAGCCTCCGCCGGTTCGACAAGGGCGGTGACGTATTCTACGACCAGATCTCAGCGTTGCATAAATCCGTTCGCGGATCAGATCCGGACGGCTCGCTGTATTGGCTGTGCCGGATGCTGGATGGCGGCTGTGATCCTCTCTATGTCGCCCGGCGTCTGGTGCGAATTGCCAGTGAAGACATTGGTAACGCCGATACCCGTGCTCTGCAACTCAGCATGGAAGCCTGGGACGCTCAGGAGCGGTTGGGATCTCCGGAAGGGGAGCTGGCACTGGCCCAGGCAGTGACCTACCTGGCCATGGCGCCCAAGAGCAATGCAGTTTACAACGCCTTCAACAAATGCATGGCGGACATCCGGCAGGATCCGGACTACGAAGTCCCGGTACATTTGCGCAATGCGCCCACCAAGCTGATGAAGAGCATGGGCCACGGAGATACCTATCGGTACGCACATGACGAACCGGAGGCCTTCGCCGCCGGCGAGTCCTATCTGCCTGAGGCGATCCACCAGCGCCGATACTACGAACCCGTGAATCGTGGGCTGGAGATCAAGCTGGCGGAGAAACGCCAGCGCCTGGATTCCCGCAACGCTGAAAGCCCCCGCAAACGCTATACCTGAGCCTCCTGCTGCGGTAGCCACGAGCGCCAGTGCAGGTATAATGGCCAGTCATTCAAAACATCGCTAACCGGAAGATTCAGGATAATCATGCTCGATCCCAAACGTGTCCGCACCCAGACAGAAGAGATCGCCCGTCGGCTGACCATCAAGAATTTCGAATTCGATACCGCCACCTTCGAGCAGCTTGAGGAACGCCGCCGCGCCCTTCAGGTAAGCACGGAAAACCTGCAGAGCGAGCAGAACAAACGGTCCAAATCAATCGGGAAAGCCAAGGCAGCCGGTGAGGACATCCAGCCGCTGCTGGATGAGGTGGAAGATCTGAAGAAAAAGAGATCCGAAGCTGAAGACGAGCTCCGTTCGCTACAGGAGGAGCTCAACGGGTTCCTGGCCGGAATCCCGAACCTTCCGGACGAAGATGTGCCTGCTGGTGAGAGCGAAGACGACAACGTCGAGATTCGAACCTGGGGCACGCCCAAGACCTTTGATTTCGAGCCCAAAGATCACGTTGCCCTTGGGGAGGGTCTGAAAGGCCTGGACTTCGAGACCGCGACCCGCCTGGCCCACTCGCGGTTTGCTGTCATGCGAGGGCCGGTCGCACGGCTGCACAGGGCTCTGGCCCAGTTCATGCTGGATTTGCACACTCGCGAACATGGCTACCTGGAGACCTACGTACCTTACCTCGTGAATGCTGATAGCCTCTATGGCACGGGCCAGTTGCCCAAGTTTGAGGAGGATCTGTTCAAAACCGAGGGCGAACACCCGCTTTATCTGATTCCAACCGCGGAAGTACCTGCCACCAATCTGGTCTCAGATTCCATCCTTGATGCCGCAGAGTTGCCACTGCAGATGGTCTGTCATACGCCGTGTTTCCGCAGTGAGGCCGGCTCCTACGGCCGGGATACCCGGGGCATGATCCGTCAGCATCAGTTCGATAAGGTTGAACTCGTGCATGTCGTTCGTCCCGCCGATTCCGATGCCGCCCTGGAGGCGCTCACTGGGCACGCGGAAAAGGTTCTGCAAATGCTGGAGCTGCCTTATCGCGTCGTTGTATTGTGTGGTGGCGATATGGGCTTTTCGGCGGCCAAGACCTACGATCTGGAAGTCTGGTTGCCGGGACAGGACAAGTTCCGCGAAATTTCATCCTGCTCCAACACACGTGATTTCCAGGCACGCCGCATGCATGCGCGTTGGCGTAACCCGGAAACCGGTAAGCCGGAACCTGTGCATACGC
Source organism: Marinobacter adhaerens HP15 (assembly GCF_000166295.1). NCBI lineage: Bacteria > Pseudomonadati > Pseudomonadota > Gammaproteobacteria > Pseudomonadales > Marinobacteraceae > Marinobacter > Marinobacter adhaerens. The sequence goes on along the minus strand of NC_017506.1, from coordinate 1,910,773 downwards.
TGAACGGTTCAGGTCTTGCGGTTGGCCGTGCGCTGATTGCGGTTATGGAGAATTACCAGCAGGCAGACGGCAGCATTGTGGTTCCGGAGGTTCTCAGGCCGTACATGGGAGGCGTCGACATAATCCAATGAGTGATCAGCAACAAAGTGCGCCAGGGAAGGGCGTTGGTGCAACCCCTGCACCGGTAAGGTACAGGGTAAACCCGGTGACCTCGAACCCGAACACATCAGCGGGCGAAGTGGCCCTCGTCGGGGCCGGGCCGGGCGACCCTGAACTGCTGACACTCAAAGCCTGGAGGCTGATTACGTCCGCCGAAGTGGTGCTTTACGATCGCCTGGTGTCGCCGGAAATACTGGCCATGATTCCAGACACTGCCGAGATGATTCATGTGGGGAAGCAGCGGGCTAACCACACCTTGCCTCAGGACCAGATCAATCAACGATTGGTGGATCTGGCCAGGCAGGGTCGGAAGGTGGTCCGTCTCAAGGGCGGAGACCCGTTTATCTTCGGGCGCGGGGGCGAAGAAATTGAAACTCTGGCCGACGCCGGCGTACGCTTTCAGGTGGTGCCGGGTATAACCGCCGCTTCCGGCTGCGCGGCCTACGCCGGAATCCCGCTCACACATCGGGATTATGCCCAGTCAGTCCGGTTCGTGACTGGCCATCTCAAGAACGATACCTGCGATCTTCCTTGGCGAGACTTTGTTCAGAACAACCAGACCCTGGTGTTTTATATGGGGCTCGTGGGTTTGCCGATCATCTGCCGGCAACTGGTTGCGCATGGCATGTCTCACGATATGCCCGTTGCGCTGGTTTCCAAGGGAACCACAAGGGATCAGCGTGTGGTCATAGGTAACCTCTGTAATATTGTCGAAAGGGTAGACGCTGAAGCTGTTCAGCCGCCGACGCTGGTCATCATCGGCCATGTGGTGGCGCTCAGGGAGAGGCTGGACTGGATAGGTGGGGTAATAAAAACGGGGAGCTGAGGCTCCCCGTTTGGTATCCGGCTCCGATCAGCCGATCTTGCGCTTGGGAAGTACGTCTTTCAGCTTGTCGCGCATATCCCGAATCGCCTTTTCCGTGGTCGGCCAGTCAATGCAGGCGTCTGTCACAGAGACACCGTACTTCAGATCCGCCAGGTTCTCGGGGATCGACTGGTTACCCCAATTGATGTTGCTTTCCACCATCAGGCTCTGGATCGAGGTGTTACCTTCGAGGATCTGGTGGGTGACATCCTGCATGACCAGCGGCTGAATGGCCGGATCCTTGCTGGAGTTGGCATGGCTGCAGTCAATCATCATCGACTTGCGCAGGCCTGCTTTATCCAGCGCCTGTTCGCAGAGGGCGACGCTCACCGAATCGTAGTTGGGTTTGCCACCGCCACCACGCAGAACAACGTGGCCGTAGTTATTGCCCTTGGTGCGGATAATCGCCACCTGCCCCTGCTGGTCGATGCCCAGGAAACTGTGCGGGTGAGACACGGACTTCATGGCGTTCACCGCGACGTCCAGGCTGCCGTCGGTGCCGTTCTTGAAACCGATCGCCATGGACAGGCCACTGCTCATCTCTCGGTGAGTCTGTGACTCGGTAGTACGGGCGCCGATGGCGGACCAGGCAATGGTGTCCTGCAGGTACTGCGGGGAGATCGGATCCAGCGCTTCGGTGGCTGCGGGCAGGCCAAGCTCGTTGATATCCAGCAGCAGACGACGACCGATGTGAAGGCCCTGCTCAATATCAAAGGTGTCGTTCAGGTGCGGATCGTTGATGAGACCTTTCCAGCCGACGGTTGTGCGAGGCTTCTCGAAATAGACACGCATAACGATCAGCAGCGTATCGCTGACTTCATCGGCAAGCTTCTTCAGGCGCGCGGCGTAATCTCTCGCAGCTTCAACATCGTGAATGGAGCAGGGGCCCACCACGACGAATAGCCGGTGGTCCTTGCCATCCATGATGTCATAGATCGCCTGGCGGCCCTTTGAGACGGTTTCTGCGGCCTTGTCGGAGAGCGGCATCTCCTTCTTCAGCGCTTCAGGAGTGATCAGTGCTTCCTGGCTCGCCACATTCAGATTCTCTAGTTTGTTGCCCGACATGTTGTTCTGCTTCCCCGATTCTGATCGTTGCAGCCCTGGTGGACGATAGAATATGCCAACAGGGTTGCAGATTAACGCGAATAGCGCCGGTGCACGGTTGCGGTAAACCCCGGCGAGTTGGTTATACTGCGTTATTTACAGGGCCTTTTCAACGCTTCTTAAGTACGGGGAACGGATGTCGCAAAACAGGCAGAGACCGAAGAATGTGCCTTCCGTTGCAGCGGTTTCAGGCAAGATTGACGATGTCCTGGCCGGCATTCGTGTTCCTGACCTTCCATACCCGGCTGGCAAGCTCGAACCAGACGCCGTCAGCGACTGGCGCCCACTGCTGGTTTCCTGCTGGTCAGAACAGCGTGACGAGCGGGTTACCCATGTTATCCGCTCTGTTCATCTGGAGTGGTCAGCCCGACAGGTGAACGCCGCCTATGTGGCTGACCGCATCATGGACGTGTTCCTGAAGACAAGCGGCCTGCATCCGAGCCTCGCCCGCCGGGTGGCAAGGCTGCGCTTCTATCTTGCCTGGCGCATGAATCTGGAGGGCAAGAAAGCCTTCAGCAAGGCGCTACTGGAGTGGCTGGACAGCCTTCAGGAGTGGCGCGGCTGGAGTGATTCCGGAGGCCGTTCCGCCAAGGTTCTGATGGATCAGCTGGATTCGCTGGTTATCGCCGTTTCCGCAAGTTTTGAATCCGGCAAGACGGAACCGGTGAACGAATTCTGTCATCGCTGGCAGGAAGACGCCGGGAAGAGGAATACCCAGGTTGGAAAGCTCCGCCAACGGCTGCTGGAAACCGAGCAGGGCGCTGCAAAGCAGCGCAAGGCAGAGCAGTCTTCCCGGGCATTGATCGGTCGGGCTCTCCAGGGGCGCAAGCTGCCGCTTCCGATTGTCCGCTTTGTACTTGATCACTGGCAGGGTCTGCTGAAACAGTCGATCTGGGATTCCGGTCTCGACGGAGAGAACCTGCGACATGGCAGCAAGTTGCTGGAATGGCTGGTCTGGATTGGTGATCCGTCGCTTTCCGACAAGGACCGTAACCGGCTCTATCACGTGGGCGAACAGATCGGCGATCGCATCCTTGATGTCTGGAAACGGGTTTTTAATGAATCACTGCCTGCGGAGTCCCTGTCCGGGATCGAATCCGCTATGGTTTCCAGGCTGAGAGGAGAGGCGCCGGATCTTGTGGAGGCTCTGCCGGCGGCGGGGAGCTTCCACTGGGACAGCACCTGGCTCAGCTTCGAAGTGCCCGCGGCAGAAGCTTTTGAACCGTATGAGGGGCAATGGTTTGTCGAGGGCGAGGGTGTCGGAGAGCAGCGCCGTTACTTCTATGCGTTCTTGCCGGAATCGGCAGAAATCCTCTGGACCAACGGCGCCGGCGTGAAACTGGGGCTGCAGACCTGGGGCGAGTTTCAGAGGGCCCTTGAGCAGGAGCAGATCCGGCCATTGCCGCAGCTCACGCCGTTCGGAACGGTGTTGGCAGAAACCGTGGAACTGCTCGCCCGGGTCTGCGAGAAGCAGCGTCGGCAGAGGGAACAGGCGGCGGAAGCTGCCAGGCTGCGCGCCGAGGAATTGAGGCGGGAAAAAGAAGCCGCGGAAGAACGGCGCAGAGCTGAGGAAGCGGAGCGTGAAGCCGAGCTTGAGCGCCAGCGGCAAGCCGATGAAGAGCAACGACTCGCCGATGAACAGGCTGAAAAGGAACGGATCCGGAAGGAAAGAACACTGCTGGCCGAGAAACAGGTGGATGCTATCAAGCTTGGTGGCTGGATTGTCGTTGAACCCGATGAAACGTCTGATGAACCTGCCCGTCTGAAACTGGCCGTGCGCATCAATGCGTCGAGAAAGCTCGTGTTTGTGGACCGTCTGGGCCTGAACAGGCGCGAATTTCTAGAGGACGCCCTGGTTGAGGGGATTGTCGAAGGACGCATCCGGGTTCTGGGAACCTCCGCGGAATTCGACGACACCCTTAGCAGGGTAGTCGGGCGGATTCGTGTTGGCCGCAACTGATATTGCCGAAGCAGGAAAAACAACAATGACAGATAATGACTATAGCTTTGGAACCCGGAATGAGCCGCCCGTTGGTCAGGACAATCGGGCAGATTACCGTCTTACGGCGCGAGCCAGGGCAATACTCGAGCTTGAGTCCGGCTTGCCGGAAGAAACCGGAGCCGAGGAGCGGGGCCTTGTCTGCGGTATTCGTGATATTTCGGCCAGTGGCCTTTGCCTGACAGCTGACGAACCCCTTTCCCTGGGGGCCCTGCTGCCGGCGAGCGTATTTCTTGGTAACCATGCCCAGCCTTTCGGTCTGATGGTCGAAGTGGTCTGGTGTCGACCCAACGAGTCGAGCTTTCTGGTGGGGGCGCGAATCATCGAGTCTGACGAAACCGCATACGTCGAGTGGGTGGAGGCCGTGGCCTCGGCGATGGCCCAGGATTGACTCTTGTCCGTGCAATCCAACGAAAAGAGCCGGCATAGCGCCGGCTCTTTTACGTTCGGGAAGGCTGAGACTTACTCTTCCAGTTCACCCATTCCGGTAATGTTGAAGCCACCGTCCACGTACATGATCTCGCCGGTAATACCGGAGGACATATCAGAGCCGAGGAATGCGGCAGCATTACCAACTTCGTCGATGGTGACGTTTCGCCTCAGCGGCGCACGCCTGGCATTTTCGGCCAGCATCTTACGGAAGCTCTTGATGCCAGAGGCGGCCAGGGTCTTGATCGGACCCGCGGAAATGCCATTCACCCGAATGCCGTCCCGGCCCAGGCTGGCGGCCATGTAGCGAACATTGGCTTCCAGGGAAGCCTTGGCCAGGCCCATCACATTGTAGTTCTGCAGAACCTTCTCGGCGCCGAGGTAGCTCAGGGTAATCAGCGAGCTGCCTTCATGCATCATGCCGCGGGCACCCTTGGCCAGCGCGACAAAGCTGTAGGAGCTGATATCGTGGGCAATGCGGAAGCCATCACGGGTGGTCACGTCGACGTAGTTGCCGTCCAGCTCGTGTCCAGGCGCATAGCCGACAGCATGCACAATGATGTCGATGTTGTCCCAGTGCTTGCCCAGCTCTTTGAAGACGTTTTCAATTTCTTCGTCGCTTGCGACATCGCAGGGGAAAGTCAGCTTGCTTCCCCATTGTTCGGCGAACTTCTCAACCCGTGGCTGAAGTTTTTCATTCTGGTAGGTAAACGCCAGTTCGGCACCCTCGCGGGCGAAGGCCTCGGCGATACCGTAAGCAATGGACAGTTTGCTGGCTACGCCAACGATCAGTGCTTTCTTGCCACTGAGGATTCCCATGGGTCGTTCTCCCTGTGTTCCTGATTTGCGAGCATTATCCCTGAGTGCTCTGGTCGGGGTAACGCTCAAATAGTCGTAGTTGGTTTCTGGTAAAAGAACGCCGCGTTCAGCAGTTCACGGGTGTACTCCGCCTGCGGTGCAGCGAAAATCCTGGCCGCGTCACCATATTCCACGATCCGGCCATGCTGCAGCACCAGTAGCTTATGGCTCAGGGCGCGTACTACAGCCAAGTCATGGCTGATAAAGATATAGCTTAGACCATAACGGGTCTGGATAGCCCTCAACAGCTCAATGACCTGCTTCTGCACGGTGCGGTCCAGGGCGGATGTGGGTTCGTCCAGAATGATCAGGTCGGGCTGCAGCACCAGAGCCCGGGCGATGGCAATGCGTTGGCGCTGGCCGCCAGAGAATTCGTGTGGATAACGATGCCGTGCCTCCGGATCAAGGCCAACGTCGGTGAGCGCGCGAATCACTTTGCTGTCGTGTTCGGCTGCGTTTTCCGCGTCGTGGATCTCCAGCCCTTCGCGGATAATTTCGGCAATGGACATTCTGGGACTCAGGCTGCCAAACGGATCCTGAAAGACAATCTGCACGCGCCTTCGCCAGGGCCTGAAATCCTTCTGGTTAAGAAACGCCAGCTCCTCGCCCCGGAGGCGGATACTCCCGGTACTGGCGGTAAGCTTCAGCAGCGCATGGCCGATGGTGGTTTTGCCGCTGCCACTTTCCCCGACGATTCCGAGCGTTTCGCCCCGATTGAGCTGGAAATCGGCGCCCTGCACAGCGTGAAAGGATTCCTTCACCTTGCCCAGAAGGCTCTTTCGTATCGGGAAACGCACGTCCAGTCGCTCAACAGCCAGCAACGGTTCTGCACGTTTATCGAGGGGTAGGGGCGCCTCCGGGGGCTCGGCATCCAGAAGCTTTCGTGTATAGGGGTGTTGTGGGCTGGCAAACAGGGCATCGGTATCAGCCTCTTCCACGAGTTTGCCATGTTCCATGACAGCCACATGGTCGGCGTACCGCCGAACGATGGTCAGGTCATGGGTAATCAGAAGAATGGCCATACCCAGTTTCTTCTGAAGGTCCCTGAGCAATTCGAGAACCTGTTTCTGGACGGTTACATCCAGTGCCGTCGTAGGCTCGTCCGCGATAAGGAGATCGGGTTCGTTGGCGAGGGCCATGGCGATCATCACCCGCTGCTTTTGCCCCCCCGAAAGTTGGTGGGGATAGGCGCCAAGCTTGCTTTCCGGGTTCTGTATCCCCACGAGTTGCAGCAGCTCCAGACAGCGCTGTTTTGCCTGTGGCCCGCGCATTCCCTTGTGCAGTTCCAGGGTTTCGCCAATCTGCTTTTCCACGGTATGTAGAGGATTAAGGGATGTCATGGGCTCCTGGAATATCATCCCGATCTCCCGGCCGCGGATCTGGCGCATGCGCTTCTCAGTGGCGGCCAGAAGATCTTCGTCACGGTACCGGATTTGCCCGCTGGGGTAACTGGCGTGCCGTGCATCGAGGAGGCGCAGAATCGACAGTGCCGAAATGGATTTTCCGGAGCCGCTTTCGCCCACCAGTGCGAGGGTCTCGCCCTCACGGATTGCCAGTGACAGGGATTCGACGGCTGGAGGCCCGTGATCAAAACAGATCGAAAGATCGGAAATCTGAAGTAACTGGCTCATATCAGCTCTTCCTCGGATCGAAGGCATCGCGTACGGCTTCACCCACGAACACCAGCAAGGTGAGCATCAGCGACAGCGATACGAAGGCGGATATGCCCAGCCAGGGCGCATGCAGGTTGGCCTTGCCCTGGGCAATCAGTTCCCCCAACGAGGGCGAACCGGAGGGCAGGCCAAAGCCCAGGAAATCCAGGGAGGTCAGGCCGGTAATTGCCCCCGTCAGAATGAACGGGAGGAAGGTCAGCGTGGCTACCATGGCATTGGGGAGTATATGCCGGAACATGATTTTGCTGTTGTCCAGACCCAGTGCACGGGCAGCTTTGACGTATTCGAAGTTACGGGCACGCAGGAATTCCGCACGGACCACATCCACCAGCCCCATCCAGCTGAACAGCAGCATGATGCCCAGCAGCCACCAGAAGTTTGGCTGCACAATGCTCGAGAGAATGATCAGCAGATACAGTACCGGCAGGCCGGACCAGACCTCGATAAAGCGCTGGCCCAGTAGATCAATTTTGCCGCCGTAAAAGCCCTGGATGGCGCCGACCACTACGCCGACAATGCAACTGGCGATGGTCAGGGTGAGACCGAACAGAACCGAAATGCGGAAGCCATAGATCACCCGGGCTGCAACATCCCGGCCCTGATCGTCGGTCCCCAGCCAGTTCTCTGCACTCGGCGGCGCCGGTGACGGAACCTCGAGATCGTAATTGATGGTGTTGTAGCTGAACCGTATCGGTGGCCAGACCATCCATCCGTTGGCGCTTATCTCATCGGCGATAAAGGGATCGCGATAATCGGCTTCCGTGGGCAGGAAACCACCAAAGGTTTCTTCCGGCACGGATTGGACGACCGGGAAGTAGAGGTCGCCTTTGTAGGACACGACCAGCGGCGAGTCGTTGGCAATGAGCTCGGCGACCAGTGACAGGCCAAACAGGGCGAGAAAGATCCACAAAGACCAGAAGCCCCGGCGGTTTTTCCGGAAGTTCCGCAGGCGCCGCTGTTGGATCGGAGTCAGAGACCGGAAACTCACGCACCCTCCCGGCTTTCAAAATCGATCCGCGGATCGACCAGGACATAAGTAATGTCGCTGATCAGCTTCAGGATCAGGCCCATCAGGGTGAATATGTACAGGGTGCCGAAGATCACGGGATAGTCGCGGTTCAGGGCCGCCTCGAAGCCGAGCAGCCCGAGCCCGTCGAGGGAGAAGATCACTTCAATCAGCAGGGAGCCCGTAAAGAACAGAGCGACAAGGACGCCTGGCAGGCTGGCAATCACGATCAGCATGGCATTGCGAAATACGTGGCCATACAGCACTTCTTTCTGGTCCAGACCCTTGGCGCGGGCGGTTACCACGTACTGCTTTCCGATCTCATCAAGGAAGGAATTCTTGGTAAGCAGGGTCAGGGTGGCAAAACCGCCGATCACATTTGCGGTGACGGGCAACGCCAGGTGCCAGAAGTAATCCCCGATTTTCTGGTACCAGGTAAGCTCGTCGAAATTCGAAGAGGTCAGGCCCCGGAGCGGAAACCAGTCGAAATAACTGCCCCCGGCAAACAGCACGATGAGCAGTATCGCGAAGAGGAAGCCCGGAATGGCGTAGCCCACCACAATGGCTGAGCTGGTCCAGACATCGAACCTGGAGCCGTCTGTAACCGCTTTCCGGATGCCCAGGGGGATGGAAATAAAATAGATGATCAGCGTCGACCACAGCCCCAGGGAGATCGAAACGGGCATTTTATCGATTATCAGGTCGATGACGCTTTTTTCCCGGAAGAAGGAATCACCGAAGTTGAAGGTGGCGTAATCGCCAAGCATCTTGAAGAAGCGTTCGTGAGCAGGCTTGTCGAAGCCATACATGACTTCGATTTCTTTCAGAAGCTCATCGGGTATGCCGCGGGAACCACGCGTGTCGCCGGAAGAGTCGGCTACCTCTCCACCTGTTCCACCACCGGAAGCCCGGGCCAGGGCGCTGCCGCCGTGGCCTTCCATCTCCGCGATAAGCTGCTCAACGGGACCACCGGGGGCCGCCTGCACAATGACAAAGTTGAGCAGCATGATTCCGATCAGCGTGGGGATGATCAGCGCCAGACGCCTGAGTATGTAGATGCCCATTTGGCGGCGTTTTCCTCAGGGCTTCGCCCACCAGTTGTCCAGATCAATGCCGTTTTTCGGCGTCTCGGCTGGACGTTGCAGATGGTTCCAGTAGGCGACACGGTCGCTTCTCAGGTGCCAGTGAGGAATCACATAATAGTGGTGCAGCAGAACCCGGTCCAAGGCGCGAACCCGGTAAACCAGTTCCTCTCGGTTTGGCGCCTGAATGACCATGTTCACAAGCTCGTCGATCACCGGATCGCTCACGCCCATGTAATTCCGTGAGCCTTTGGCATCCACGGTGGATGAATGCCAGTATTCCCGCTGTTCATTGCCCGGGGAATCCGATTGGCCGAACACCTGGGTGATCATATCGAAATCGAATTCCCGCAGGCGCTGGATGTACTGGTTGCTGTCCACGAGGCGTACGGTCACATCGATACCGAGACGGCCGAGGTTGTTCTTGAAAGGCAGAACCACCCGCTCGAAGCTCTTCTGGAACAGCAGGATTTCGAACGCCAGTGGTTCGCCGGTTTCGCCGTGTACCATCTTGCCATCGCGGATGATATACCCGGCAGACTTGAGCAGACCCAGAGCCGTCCTCAGATTCTCGCGGAGGCCCTGCTGGCCTTCGGTGGTGGGTGGCTGGTACTCCTCGGTAAACACATCATCGGGCAACTGATCCCGGTAAGGTTCGAGTATTTCCAGTTCACGGCCGGTGGGGAGACCCGAGGAAGCGAGATCGCTGTTTTCAAAGTAGCTGTCGGTACGGGTGTACTGGTCGAAGAAGAGGTTCTTGTTGGCCCACTGGAAGTCGAAACCATAGGCCAGCGCTTCACGAACCAGCGGGTCGGAAAACACCTTTCTGCGGGTGTTGAAGGCAAAACCCTGCATGCCTGAAGGCCGGTGATGTTCGATGGCTTCCTTGATGATCGTGCCGTTTTCGAAACGCTCCCCGGTGTAGGCTGTGGCCCAGTTCTTGGCGGAAGACTCCAACCGGAAATCGAAACTGCCGGCCTTGAACGCCTCCAGCGCCACGGTGTCATCGTTGTAGTAGTCGTAGGTGATCTGATCGAAGTTGAAGCGGCCATTCCGGACGCCAAGATCCTGTGCCCAGTAATCGTCAACGCGTTCGTAAGTAATCGACCGGCCTGCTTCGAAGTCACCAATCCGGTAGGGGCCACTGCCCAACGGCGGGTTGAGGCCATTCTTGCCAAATTCTCGATCGGCCCAGTAGTGTTGGGGCAAAATGGGCATCTGGCCGAGGATCAGCGGCAGCTCCCGATTGCTGGTTTCCTTGAAGTCAAAACGTACTCGCTGAGGGCTTTCTATCGTGACTGTTTCGACGTCAGCGTAGTAGTTCCGGAAGAAGGGGTGCCCCTGGGTAGTAAGCGTGTCGAAGGAGAATTTCACATCCTCAGCGGTAATGGCTTCGCCATCGTGGAACCGCGCCTGTTCACGGATATTGAAAACCACATAGCTCCGGTCTTCGGGTGTCTCCAGGGATTCGGCAATCAGGCCGTAGGCCGAAAAGGGCTCATCGTCGGACGACTCAAGGAGTGTGTCATACAGATAGTTGCTGATGCCCGCGGCGGCAACACCCCGGATATCAAAAGGATTGAATGAGTCGAAGCCGTTGGCAACAACCGCCATTTTCAGGGTGCCGCCTTTCGGGGCTTCCGGATTCACGTAATCAAAGTGGCTAAACCCGGCGGGGTATTTGGTGTCCCCGTGCATGGCAATGCCATGGGCTGGCATTGCCTCGTCGGCGACGGAAAAGGGTGAGATAAGCGGTGTGGCAATAAGTGCCAGGGCTGATAAAAACGACGTAAGGGATGAGGCTTTCCGTGTTCTTGTCATAAGTCTCGCACGTCAGGGACTGTTTCGGATATCAACGTAGAGTACCAGACTTTGCCCGGGTTGCAGATAACGGGCGGTATTCAGATCGTTCCAGCTTGCGATGTCCCGCACATTCACGGAAAACCTGCTGGCAATCCGGGCAAGGGAGTCGCCTTTGCGCACCCGGTAGCCTACTTTCCGAACCATAGCCTTGCCACGGCCACTGTTGGCTGCCACAACCGTCGGCTGACTGGTTTTGGACCAGATGACCAGTTCCTTGCCGGGTATCAGCGGATCGCCGGGCGCCATACCGTTCCAGGCAGCAACTTCACGCACGGACACCCGGTGCTCGCGGGCAATGTCCCAGAAGGTGTCGCCCTTGCGCACCGTGTAACGAACCTTGTTACCGTCCCGCTTACGCTCCTGTTTGCGCTCAAGGCGCTGGGAGGCGCTCAGGGCGTAAGCATCGCTGCCCTTGGAAGCAGAGGGAATCATCAGGCGCTGGCCAATTCGTATCAGGTCGCTGTCCAGATTGTTGACCTGCTGCAGCACTGACGGCGTTGTGGAGAATTTGCGGGAGATCGAATTGAGACTGTCTCCGGATTTGACTTTGTAGTTGCGCCAGGACACCCGTTGATTGGCTGGAATTTCAGCCAGGGCTGCACGGAACGTCTCCGCATTCCCAACCGGAACGAGCAACCGGTGAGGTCCATCCGGCGAAGTTGCCCAGCGATTGTAGGAGGGGTTCAGGAGGTAGATCTCGTCGACATCTACCCCGGCCAGTTCTGCCGCCTGGGCAAGGTCGAGCTGGGAGCCGGTATCAACAACTTCGAAGTAGGGTTCATCCTTTAACGATGGCAGTTCGATGCCATAGGCCTCGGGATCGTCGAATATTTTCGCCAGAGCAATCAGTTTGGGGACGTAGTGTCTGGTTTCCCGGGGCAGGTGAAGAGACCAGAAGTCTGTCGGCTTGTTGGCGTTCCGGTTGCGGCGCATGGCGCTGGAAACCGTGCCGCCGCCGCTGTTGTAGGCGGCAAGGGCGAGCGTGTGGTCGCCATCAAACCGGTTTGCGAGGCGCTCGAGATAGGTCAGGGCAGCGTCGGTTGCGGCGATGACGTCACGACGGTCATCGTGCCACCAGCTTTGTGTCAGACCAAAGTACTTGCCCGTGGAGGGAATGAATTGCCAGAGGCCGGCCGCGCGCCCATGGGAGTAGGCAAACGGATCGAACGCGCTTTCAACAACGGGGAGCAGGGCATATTCAGCAGGCAGGCCCCGCTTTTCTGTCTCGTTGACGATATAGTGAAGGTAGCGACTGCCGCGTTCCACAACCCGATCAATGTAGCCGGGATGTCGGGCATACCAGTTCAACTGGTCCCGAACCCGTTCATTGTCGATATCGTGATCCAGAACAAATCCTGAACGCAGTCTTGCCCACAGATCCTGCTCAACTGCCTCCGCCTCAGCGGTTTTCTGAACCGGATTGTCGAGCTTCTCCCGGGCATCCCTGGCAGCATCCTTCAATTCCGGAGCAATAGCTTCGTCCAGCGGCTCGTCGCGGGCAGCGTCACGGTTTTCTCCGGTCTCCACAGCTTTCTTGAGCCCTTCATCGCCCGCGGCGACCGTAACTTCCTGTGTGTTCAGCGGGCTTTGCTCTCCCTGGCTGATCAGGCTGGTGCAGCCACTTGCGAGGGCTCCGGCGAAAAACAAAAACGACAATCGTCTGGCCGACATAACAGCATCCGGGTTCAGGTTGAGGCCGGATTCAGCATCTGAAACTCCGGCATATTGAACAATTTACGGTCACAATTTTGAAATGATTCTATGGGACCGATTAAAAAGGGGTCAAGAAACCTCTCGTTACGGCTCTGAGAGGATTTGTTAAGTGCGTATCACCAGGCGTCAGAAATTATCCTTGCCGTGGCGAATGGCCGCAAAAATAGCGTTATCGGAATCGGCGGGCAGGCCGCGGCTCGAGCAATAGGCCCGGGCGGAGTCCACTACCGCCGGATCATCCCACCTCAGAAACGGATTGAGCCGTTTCTCGTTCTCGAGGACTGAAGGAACCGTCGGTTTTCCTGCATCGCGGGCGGCCTGACATTCCTGCTCGAACGTCCGGAGACCTTCGTCTTCCGGCAACCAGCTGCGGGCAAAGCGCAGGTTCGCGAGGGTGTACTCGTGGGCGCAGTAAACGGCGGTCTTGCCAGGCAGCGCCCGGAGGGTCTGAAGAGACTGACGCATCTGCTCCGGTGAGCCCTCGAACAGACGTCCGCATCCACAGACAAAAAGGGTATCGCCGCAGAAGAGAACCGGCCGACCATTTACCTCGACGTCGGTGAAGTAGGCAATATGATCGAGAGTATGGCCGGGAACGCCCAGGACCTGAAAGGTGATATCTTCCCAGATCACCTCGTCACCGGGATGAACCAGGTTGGTACTGCCTTTGTAGGGCGAATCCGCGGGGCCCGTTACCCTGCAATCCGGAAAACGGGAAATCAGGTCTTTGACACCGCCGACATGGTCCGGATGATGGTGGGTCACCAGAATGGTATCCAGGGTCAGTCCGTTCTCGGCCAGATGGTCCAGGACCGGTTGGGCCTGGCCCGGGTCCACGATCAGCGCCTTGTCGCTGGCGGTGTCGGAAAGGCACCAGATATAGTTGTCACTGAAGGCGGGTATGGCGGAAATGGTCAGCATAGGGCCCCACATGTGCTTATCGAATGTGACTGATATGATAGAGCATTAAATACAAGGCCCCAACCATGGGAAAGGGCTTCCGGGAGTGGCGCATTGGTGAGTGAATCCGAGGCAGTTGATTATTCCGCCAGACATGAGAGCTTTGAGCGCTGGTTCCAGACTCCGTTGGGTCGGGCACTGTTGGCCGACCAGAGACGCTTTGTCGACGCCGAACTACAGCGTCTGACAGGCGCCAGGCAGTTGCAGGTGGGGATCAGCCATCGGCTGCCATTGGCTACCGGCACGGATTTTTCCCAGAAGATCATGACAGCGCCAAGATGGTATCCCCATATTCCGGATGGAGTCGCAATCTGCGATGCCGACGAGCTGGCCTTTCCCGGTGACTCGATGGATCTTGTCGTGCTGCATCACACGGCCGATTTCTCTCCTTACCCTCACCAGGTGATTCGCGAGGCGGCGCGCGTGCTCCGGGGAGAGGGCACGATGGCCCTGTTTGGTTTTAATCCTCTGAGCCTCTGGGGTGCGCGCAAACTGATCTCCAGGAGTAGCGAGGGCCCGTGGGGCGGTCGTTTCCTCTTGCGTGGACGCATGGAAGACTGGCTGCACTTGCTGGGCTTCAATGTTGAAGCGTCGATTACCCGGTTTTTCAGGCCACCACTGCAGCGCAGTGGTCGCAAGCCGACGAGCCGGATTGACAACCGTTTGTCCGGAAATCGACTCCTGCCAGTAGGCGCCTATTACTGTATCCTTGCCAAAAAACGCGTCCACGCCCGGTTGCCGAGGCGCCCCGTCTGGCGCCAAAGCAAGGTGATTGCTCTGCCGGGCACCGGTACCGTTGGCGCCTCCCGAGGTTGCAGCCGCAGTGGCTCGCCGATTAACAGACCGAAGTGAATCACCGAAAATTAAATCAGGAGGCTGAATGACCGGCAAGGTAACCCTCTATACGGATGGCGCCTGCAAAGGCAACCCCGGGCCCGGCGGCTGGGGCGTGGTTTTGCGCTATGGCGACAATCGGAAGACCCTGCACGGCGGGGAGACGAATACCACGAACAACCGCATGGAATTAATGGCAGCCATCCGTGGTCTGGAGGCCCTGAAGCGCCCGTGCGAGGTGGAGCTGTTTACGGATTCGCAGTACGTGCGCAAAGGCATTACGGAATGGATGGCAGGCTGGAAGCGGAACGGCTGGAAGACCTCCGCGAAAAAGCCCGTGAAGAACGAAGATCTTTGGCGCGAGCTGGATGCCGAAGTGGCCCGGCACCAGATTAACTGGCACTGGGTAAAAGGGCACTCTGGTGTTCCTGACAATGAGCTGGCGGATGAACTGGCCAATCGCGGCGTCGACGAGCTTTCCGGCGCATAGATTCAGAGCGCATAAATACAGATAACCAGGTGCAGGCAATGAGACAGATCGTACTGGATACAGAAACCACGGGTATCGACCCGGCAGAGGGTCACCGGATCATCGAGATCGGTTGTGTTGAATTGATGGAGCGTCAGCTCACCGGCCGCAACTACCATGTCTATATCAACCCGGACCGGGAAGTAGAGGCTGAGGCGATCACTGTTCACGGCATCACCAACGAGTTCCTTGCCGACAAACCCCGTTTCGCGGAAATCGCCGATGAGTTCTTCGAGTTCATCAAGGGCGCCGAGCTGGTTATCCATAACGCTGCGTTCGACGTCGGCTTCATGGACTCGGAATTTGCCCGCCTCAAGCCGGTACGGAAAACCGCGGACCACTGCGGAATTGTCGACTCCCTCGCTATCGCAAGGGCCCGTCACCCGGGGCAGAAGAACAACCTGGATGCGCTCTGTAAGCGCTACGGTGTGGACAATAGCAACCGTGACCTCCACGGCGCCTTGCTGGATGCGGAGATCCTGGCCGATGTTTACCTCCTCCTTACCGGTGGCCAGACCGCGCTGTCACTGGATGCCGGATCTGAGAACGGCGGCGGTAACGGCGGAATTCGAAGGCTACCTGCTGACAGAGCGCC